>CALMPG010000120.1 GCA_937871915.1 uncultured Phycisphaerales bacterium | reverse complement strand
GACCCCGCCACCCGCTTCCCCGGCGGGGGCGTGGGGGCGCAGGGGAGAAGGGAGGACGGCTCCCTCCCCGGCGGGCGGGGGCGAAGAAACACCCCCCGCCGCCATCCACACCACGGGTGGGTTAAAGCCCCGCCTCTTCAAGATCAAGAACACATCGGGCGAATCGATCACCCTCGCCCCCGGTTCGCAGGGCTTCATCACCATCTCGGGCGCGAACGCCGGCGAGTTCACGGTCGTGCGGCAGCCGGCCCAGACTATCGCGGCCGGACAGACGGCCATCTTCTCGGTACGCTTCGATCCGGCCGGCCAGGGCTTCCGCCCGGCCACGATCTCCTTCGCAACCACCAACAGTTCCGCCCGCCCGTTCGCGTTTGATATCCGTGGCACGGGCATCTTCATCGGGGCCATCAACGTCTTCGGCGGGAACCACGTGGGCATCGCGAGCGGGTCGACAACGGCGCAGGCATCCAACGGCACGAGCTTCGGCGGCGTCGGCACCAGCGGCTCGGCGAGCGTGACCAGGACGTTCACGATCTCCAACACCGGCGTGGGCCACCTGGTTCTTCTTGGCGTGCCGCGCGTGATGATCGGCGGGGCACAGGCCTCGGAGTTCGCGGTGGTCGTGATTCCGGCGACCGCCACGGCGCCGGGCGGGTCAACGACGTTTACGGTGACATTCGATCCCGCGGCACTGGGTGCGCGGGGCGCGTCGGTCTCCATCCTCTCCAACGACCGGTTCAATCCAGTGTTCACATTCGCGATCACGGGCACGGGCCTGTGACTCCCACAGGGAGCAGGCGTTGACCGGGACGCAGCCCCGGTGGATCACTCTGCGGACCCTGTGGTGATCAATGAGCTCTCTCTCTCCCGCGGCCGCGCCCCGAAAGGGGCCCGGCGCGCTTGCCCGAAATGTGGATTGGCCGGGAATTAGTGGCGGTATTCGCGCCCCAGGCCGAGTCCCACGGAATGGCCTTGACTGGGCCACGAATCGGACTAGCGTGTCACAAGGCCCGAACACAGAGCGGGCACGGAACGTATCAACAACTCATCAGCGTTCGTCGGAAGTCTAGATAAAGGGCAGGCCGCACCAGCGGCAGGCCAGTTGACGAGGAAACCGACGCGATCGAACCCCAGCGGGTGTTCGGGAGCGTCGGTTTTTGTTTTTGGCCTGTGGAAACGCGGCGTCAGTTCGGAGGGCAGCCAGTTCGGCGCGGGCCGGGGAAGACCACATGAACACGTTCACTCCATCCATGGCGGAACAAGTTGCGGAGGCGGCCATCGCCTACCAGCTCGAAAGAACGGGACACGCGCCGAGTTCGGCGACGGTGGTGCTCAGCGGCGACACACTGGTCATTACCTTGCACGACGCGCTCTCGGAGGCCGAGCGGGTGCTGTCGCAGAATCCGGAAGGGGCCGCCCGGGTCCAGGCGTTTCATCGCGAACTCTTCGGTGTTTCGGCCGCGCCGCTCCGCTTGGAGATCGAGCGGATCACCGGCATGCCGGTGCGGGAAGCGGCGGGAGAGGTGGAGCCTGTGACGGGCGTGGTGGTGCACGCCTTTACGAGCGGTACGGTCGTGCAGGTGTTCCAGTTGGCCCAGGGGGTGCGCCCGGCCGGAGCCGGGAACAGCGCCCCGTCGAAAAAATAGTCGGATTACGTGTCTGGCCCCGGCGTGGAGGGTTGTTCGACCTCCGCGGCCGGAAGCCGGACCACACAAAGGAGACTCGCATGGGTTTGCTCTTGCTCATCATCGTCATTCTGCTGCTCGTCGGCGCGCTTCCCACCTGGGGCCACAGCCGCAAGTGGGGCTATGGGCCCAGCGGTGGCCTGGGTGTGGTGCTGCTCATCCTGCTGGTGCTGGTGGTGACGAGGGTCATCACGTTTAGTTGATCGGAAACGAGAACACCATGAACCCCAATCGCATCATCGCCGTCATCCTGCTCTTCGCCGGAGTGGCCCTGTTCATCGTCGGGATGAACTCGTCGGACTCGGTGGCCGACCGCCTGAGCAACACCTTCACGGGCCGGTTCACCGACGCCACCAACTGGTACATCTTCGGCGGGATCGCTCTGGCCGTGCTCGGGCTCGGGCTCGGGGCGATGGGCTGGCGGCGCAAGTCGGCCTAGCACGACGGATGTCACGAAAGGCCTCGCATGCTCGAACGACTCTTCAAACCAGGACCGACCGACACTCAACGCGAGCCACCATCGACCCTTGTCTCCACGGGGAGATGGGAGAACGAGGGCGGCGCGCGGCCGGATGCCGCGTCCGTGGCGGGCATGGCGCCCGGACTCGCGTCCGACGCCTCCGCCCTGGATAGCCGACAGGACGCGGTGATGGCGGTGATCTCCAGCGATGGGCGACCCCCGACCCATCGGCAACGGACATTCGACTGGCGCATGCTGGCGATCGGCGCGGGATTGGTCATCGTCGGGTTCTCGGTCTGGATCGCCGTCAAGGGCGTCAGCGTTTTCGCGGTCGTCACCGGGATGAGCATCGGTGTGCTGTTGCTCGTGGGCGCCAGCCCGGTGCTGGCGGCGGGCGTGCTTCGGGGCAAGGAAGAGCGGGCGGCGCGAACAATCGTTCGATTGGAGCGTCGAGGAAGGCGGGATCGGTAGCCCAACCTCCCTTCGCGCCCGAATCGGCATCACGAATCAGGCAACAGGCTCGACATCACCAGAACTCACCAAGAAACCCCAACTCTCTCCAACCCCAACCTCCACCCGCCCTCCAACCCCACAACGCACCCGCGCGGCGAGCGGCCAAGCGTTATCCCGAGTCGCCAACACTCTCTTCTTCCGTTCCAACCCCCCCTTTGAAAGCACCAACCCCTTGAAGAACATCTCAACCTCACTCACGCTCACCGCCCTGATGCTCGTCCTCAGCGCCGGCACGGCCGCGCCCGCCAGCGCCCAGTATGCCGGCGGGGCCCAGAAATCGGCCGTCGTCGCCACGACCGTGGATTTTCGCTCCTCGAAGTGGCTCGGTGATCGGAAGGTGATGAACAACAACGGCGAGGAGATCGCCGTCGTCTCCGATCTGATTCTTGATCGCGGCCGGGGACGCATCGAGTACCTCATCATCAAGACTGGCACCACTCTGGGAATGGGTGGGCGGGCCGTCGCCATTCCCTACAGCGGATTCACCTGGAAGGGCGCCGCCGGCAAGGAGGCGTTCGTTCTCGCCTCGACCGCCGAGCAGCTCAAGCTCTTCCCGGAGTACACACCCGAGAGCTGGAAGGCGATGAAGTCCGTGACCGACGACAAGAGCGAACTGCGGCAGCGCCTCACCGCCGATGCCGCGGCCGCCGGTGATCCGTACGCCGGCACGCTCGACACCGCGAAGGAGGCCCGGGTCGCGGGCGAGGTGAAGAGCGTGGAGCGCGTCCGGACGAGCACGTTCGGCGAACAGGTCGAGATCGTCGTGCTGACCGCGGATGGCGCGACCAAGAGGATCGCGCTCGGCCCATCGTGGTATGTCAACGGCGCCTCCGCGGCCCCGATGCGCGGCGACAAGGTGGTCGTCGAGACCCTGGCGCTGCCTCGTGACCCGGACCAGCTCATGGCCGGTACCCATCTTCAGATCGGCGACCGTCAGCTCAGGTTGCGAGCGAGCGACGGGACCGCGGTTTGGGGCAGCAAAGCGGTGGGATCCGCCGAGAACCTGTACAGCACGCCCTACTCGCGGTACCTGCTCATGAGCAGCCTGCCCGGCATGAAGATCGACTGCCGCGGCAGCGACTCCGGCAAGGTCCACGACGTCATCCTCGACCGCAACTCCGGCGAGATCGGGTTCCTCTCCATCGACCCGAACCAGAACTTCCTGGGCATCGGCGACACCAAACGCATGATCCCGTGGTCGGTGGCCACCGTGTCCATCGACGGCATCGTTCGCATCGACGCCTCGAAGGAGATGGTGCTCGCCAGCCCGGAGACCCCCGCCGATCTCTCCACGCTCAACACCGGCACCCACGCCGAGCGCGTGTACAAGGCCTTCGACGTGCCCGCCCCGCGCTTTCAGCCGTCCAAGCGCTGACTGAACAAGGCGGGAGGCGGCGACCCCCGCCTCCTGACCACACCGCCTGCATGTCCGCACAGTTTGACACGAATCCGACACACAGTTTCAACCCTTTCTAGGAGACTCCCATGAATCAGAAGAATGACTCCAACTCCCGCGGCGATGACACGAGCACAACCACCAAGGCGGGCGCGCTCGGCTCCCATCCCATCGGCGTTGGCGCCGGCGCGGCCAGCGGCGCGGCCGTCGGCGCGGTCGGCGGCTCGCTCGCGGGGCCGGTCGGCACCGTCGCCGGCGCGGCGGTGGGTGCGGTGGTCGGCGGTGTCGCGGGCGGCGCTGCCGCGGAGGCCCTCGATCCGACGATCGAGGCCGCGTATTGGAAGGAGAAGCACCCCACCAAGCCGTACGCGTCCGCCGAGTTCGGGTACGACCAGTATGCACCCGCGTACCGCTACGGCTGGGAGAGCTACGGCCAGCGCGGCGGCGCGGGCAAGACGTTCGACAGCGTCGAGGCCGACCTCGGTCGCGGCTGGGACAAGGCCAAGGGCGCCTCGAAGCTTGCCTGGGACAAGGCCAAGTCCGCGACCCAGAACGCCTGGAATCGCGCCGAGTCAGGGGCGAACTGCTGCACCTCCAAGACCGAGTGCGATGCGCCCGGCCGGACGGCGTAGTTTGGTACGAACGCATCAGCGCGGGGCTTTGGCTCGTTCGGCGAAGCCCCGCGTTCTTCGGGCATCCATGGAGTGGCGACATGGTCGGCGGCAGAAGCGGGTGTCGGTGGTCCCCTCTCCGGTCAGGAGGGGTCTGCCTTTACGGGGTTACTCGAATGGGCTCCTCGACGGATCCCGGATCGGAGCGGCGGCATGAGACACCATCAACTCAAACCCACCGTGAGTCCCAATCGCTTGTGCGCGGCCGCGGACCGGCTCCTGGCCGCGATCGATTCTCCGCAGGGACGAAACGCGCCGGTCGTCGTGTACACGGGGCCGTTGCGACGGGCGGGCCGGGTGTGCGAGGACGCATTCACCTGCGAGGAGTTCATCGAGGCCATGGCCATGTTGATTCGCATGGGCCTCGTGCCGAAAAGAGCAATCGGATCGCGGGATTGGCCGAATCGTTGACTCTGGTCGCGTTCTTCACACCAAGGGAGTTCACACATGCTTCGCTGGGCATTCGTATTTCTCGTCTTTGCACTGGTGGCGGGCCTGCTGGGATTCACGGGAATCGCCGGTGATTCCATGTACATCGCCCGGATCCTGTTCTTCATCTTCCTCGTCGTGTTTCTCGTGGGTCTGGTGTACAGCCTGCTCACGGGCAGGCGAGCCCCGGGCGCGTAGGGCCCGGCTGTTTCGTCCGTTCCACCTCGCCGTGTCGCGGATGTGGCGATTGTGGACACGGGTGTGTCGCAACTGAGGCCGGGAACGAGTTTCCTTTGGCCAGGAGAGGTCACCATGAAGCGTTTCATCAGCGTCCTGTTCGTGCTCGGAGTGATTGCCTTGTTTGTGTGCGTCTCCGCGTGCAACACGACCAAGGGCTTCGGCACAGACGTCGAGAAGGCCGGGGCAAGCATGAAGGGTTCGGCGGAGAGAAACGGGGCCGAGTGAACTCTCCCAACGGCTAGGGGCCGGTCCACAGAAGGCAGCGCATGTCGACACGATCAGGTCTGAACTCCCGTCCGCCGAGCACTCACGGCGATCTGGCAAGCGTCCTGCGCGGACACGCCGAGGAGCGCCCGGATCTGCCCGCGTTCAGATTCCTGCTCGAGGGTCAGGCCGACACCGTGCTGACGTACGCTGAGCTGGACCGATGCGCCAGGGCGGTGGCCGCTCGACTGCAGGAATTGGGCCTGGCCGGCCATCGTGTCGTGCTCGCCTACCCGCAGGGCCTCGGCTTCATCATCGGATTCTTTGGCTGCATGTACGCCGGGTGCGCGGCCGTGCCGACCTGCCTGCCGAACCGGCGCACCCTCGATCGCTTTGAAAGCGTCGTCGCCGACGCCGCGCCCGGTCTTGTGCTCAGCACCGCCGCCGCGGCGGCTCGGCACCTCGCGATGACCGCGCACGAGCCCGGGAACAGGGACTTCGCGTCCCGAGTCTCCTGGCTCGCCTCCGACACACTCCCGGGTGGACTGGCCGACCAGTGGAAAGAGTCCGCGATCGCCGCGGGCTCGTTGGCGATGCTGCAATACACCTCCGGCTCGACCAGCCAGCCCAAGGGGGTCATGCTCAGCCACGCCAACCTGATGCACAACACGCTCGCCATCTACGAGGCGTTCGGGATGGGGCGGCGCGAGGCGCGCGACACCGGCGTGTTCTGGCTGCCCACCCACCACGACATGGGCCTGGTGGGGGGCGTGCTCGTGCCGATCCTCGCGGGCGTTGCCAGCGTGCTGATGCCGCCCGCCGCGTTTGTCCGGCACCCGATCGCCTGGCTCGCCGCCATCAGCAGTCGCCGCGCGTCTATCTCGGGCGCTCCGAACTTCGCCTACGACCTGTGCGTCCGCAGGATCACCGATGAGCAGCGGGCCACGCTCGACCTCTCGTGCCTGCGCCTGGCCTTCGTCGGCGCCGAGCCGATCCAGCCCGAGACGCTCGAGCGGTTCGCGGCCGCGTTCGCTCCCTGCGGCTTCAAGCCCGGCGCGTTCTACCCCTGCTACGGCATGGCGGAGGCGACCCTGATGATCAGCGGCGCCGTCCGGGGCGCCGGTCCAGGCGTTCGCGAGTTTGACGAAGTGGCCCTGGCCGAGGGCCGAGTCGAATCCTCGAATGGCCGGGCGGCCAAGGCTCGTCGGTTGGTCTCCTGCGGAGTCCCGGTCGGCGATCTGCACATCGTGATTACCGACGCGGAAACGGGCACGAAGGCCCAGCCAGGTCGCGTGGGAGAAGTCTGGGTTGCGGGTGGATCGGTGGCCCAGGGCTACTGGAACAAGCCCGACCAGACAAGGCAGGCGTTCGGCGGCCGCGTGAGCGGCGCCGACGAACATTCCTACTTGCGCACGGGAGACCTGGGCTTTGTGTCCGAGGGCGAACTCTTCGTCGTTGGCCGTCTGGACGACCTCCTGATCGTCCGCGGCCGCAACCTTCATCCCCAGGATCTGGAAGCCACCGCCCGCCAGTGCCATCCGCTGTTGGAAGCGGGCTTCGCGGCGGTGTTCGCCGTCGCCGACCCGGCCGGCCAGCGGCTGGTTCTGGTGCAGGAGGCGGCGCGCGCCGGGAGCGCCGAGTTCGCATCGATCCTTCAAACCTGTCGCGAGGCGGTGCTCGCCGCGCACGGCGTGGCATTGGACGCCATTGTGCTCGTGCGCGCCGGCACCGTCCCCAGGACGTCGAGCGGCAAAGTCCAGCGAGGCGCGTGCCGCGCGGCCTTCGTGGCGGGTGAACTGAAGGTCCTGGCACGGTTCCAGCGCGAGTCCGGGGAAGCGGACCGGCTCCCCGCCAGTCCCCCATTGCACGATTCATCCACCTCGATCCTCGCCACGGTCTGCCAGCACGCCCTCGCCCTCGGCGGCGCGCCCTTGTCCGACGTCACGCTCGACACGCCGCTCGGCGCGCTCGGCCTGGACTCCCTCCAGCGGGTCGAGCTGGCCGCCACGCTGGAAAAGACCTTCGCGTGCCGTCTGCCGGACAAGGAGTTCAGTCCGGCTCAAACACTGGGAGACTTAGCCCACGCGGTGCAGGCGCATCTCCTCGGTCGGTCAACGCCCGCTCCCGTACCGGGGGACATTTCCGCGGCACACTACGACTTCCCACAGTTCCCGGAGTACGTCGCGCTGAAGCGGTACGAGCGGATGCTCAGGGCCGTGGCCGGCGAGAACCCGTACTTCCGCGTCGATCAAGGTGGTGCATCGCAGCGGAGCCTTGTCAACTTCGGCATCTACGACTACATCGGCATGGCCCGCGCCCCGGCGGTCCTCGATGCCGCGAAGGCCGCGATCGATAGGTACGGCACCACCGCCGGCGCGAGCCGTCTGGTCTCGGGCGAGAAGCAGGTCCACCGCGACCTGGAGCAGGGACTGGCGGCTTTTCTGGGGACCCGGTCGGCGATCGTGTTCGTCTCCGGCCACGCCACAAACGTCACGACCGTCGGCCACCTGATGGGGCCGGAGGACCTGATCGTCCACGACGCCCTGGCGCACAACTCCATCATCCAGGGCGCACAGCTCTCCGGAGCGACCCGCCGCGCATTTGCCCACAACGACTGGCTGGCGCTGGACGCACACCTCTCCGAGGTGCGCCACCACCACCGGCGCGTGCTGATCGCAATCGAGGGCGTGTACAGCATGGACGGCGACTACCCCGACCTGCCGCGCTTCGTGGTTCTCAGGAACAAGCACAAGGCGCTCCTGCTGGTCGATGAGGCGCACTCGCTGGGAACAATGGGACCGACGGGGCGCGGCATCGGCGAACACTGGGACGTTGCCCGCACCGATGTCGACCTGTGGATGGGCACGCTCTCCAAGTCCCTGGCCAGCTGCGGGGGATACATCGCGGGATCGGCCGAGATCGTCGAGTATCTCGCCTGCACCGCTCCGGGCTTCGTCTACAGCGTGGGCCTCTCTCCACCCAACGCCGCCGCCGCGCTGGCGGCCTTGATCCTCTTGAGGGCCGAGCCGGAGCGGGTGGGGCGGCTGCGCGAGTTGGCGGCGCTGTTCCTGGTCCTTGCCAGGGAGCGCGGCCTCAACACCGGCCTCTCCGGAGGAACGCCCGTGATCCCGATCGTCGTGGGGAGCTCGGTCAAGACGCTCCGGCTGTCGAGCGCCCTGCTCGCCCGCGGCATCAACGTCCAGCCGATCCTGCACCCGGCCGTTCCGGAGCACGCCGCCCGGCTGCGGTTCTTCCTGACCGTCCATCACAGCGAGTCGCAGATTCGGGAGACGGTTGACGTGCTGGGCGATGAAATGGGTAAACTGTAAATCATGGCTGGCAGCGATGTACACGCCATCGTGGTCGATCGCCTGAGCAAGAGCTATGGCGATCTGCTGGCGGTGAATGATGTGTCGTTCACGGTCAACGCGGGCGAGGTGTTTGCATTCCTCGGACCCAACGGTGCGGGGAAGAGCACGACGGTTGAGATCATCGAGACCATCCGCAGGCCGACTTCGGGGACGGTTACGGTGCTCGGCATGGACGTCGCCAAGCACAAGAGCGAGGTCGTCCGCCGGATCGGCGTGCTCCCGCAGGGATTCAGCTCGTTCGATCGGATCACCGTGCGGGAGACCCTGCGATACTACGCGGGTGTTTTCGGGTGCCGGCCGGACATCGATGCGCTGATGGACCTGACCGAGCTGCGCGACAAGGCGCGGGCCCGGTTCATCACGCTGTCCGGCGGGCTCAAGCAGCGGGTGGGGATCGCCGTCGCGCTGGTCAACAATCCCGACGTGGTGTTCCTGGATGAGCCGACGACCGGGCTGGACCCGCACGCGAGGCGCCAGGTGTGGCAGGTGCTCAAGGGCCTCAAGGCCCGTGGCAAGACCATCTTCCTCACGACGCACTCCATGGAGGAGGCGGAGCTGCTGGCCGACACCGTGGCGATCATCTCCAAGGGTCGGATCGTCGCCATCGATTCCCCGGCGCGTCTGACGGAGGAGCACGGCGAGCAGCTCCGACTGACGCTCAGGCCGGCCGATGCCGCCGTGCTCGGCCTGATCCATCGCATGGGCTTTCCCCTGGCGCACACGGTCGACGACGGGGTCTATGTCTCGGTTCACAGCCCGGACGACGTGCGCCGCATCCTCTCCGCGATCCGGGAGGGCGGGCTGGAGCCCCTGAGCGGCCTCGACGTGCGGAAGCCGAACCTCGAAGAGGTATTCCTCAAGCTCACCGGCGAGCCCCTGTTCCACAGCGACCACGGGGGTGTTCCATGAGCCCGCGCATCATCTTCGCCACGCTCGTCGTGCGGATCAGGAGCCTGTACCGTGAGCGGTCCGCGATGTTCTTCACGTTCGCCTTTCCGATCATCCTCGTGCTCGTGTTTGGAACGATCTTCACCAGAACCGACTGCATGAACTACGACCTGCCCGTGCAGGACCACAGCAACAGCGAGGCGTCAGCGCGCCTGATCGAGGGCCTGACGACGGACAACGCGTTCAACGTGATTCCCGTCCCCACGGACGCCGACCCGGTGCAGTACGCCCGGGAGCACGGGTTCAATCTGCTCCTGGTGATTCCTCGGAACTATCAGGGTCTGCACAACCTGCGCGTCAACAAGCGCGATGGAATGGCATGGGCGCCCCTGCGGTACATCTACGACCCCAGCTCGACGTCCGTCGTCAATCGCATCCAGCTGATGAGCCTGATGGTGGCCGCGATCAACCAGCGGTACACCGGCACCACGGCGTTCATCACGCTCATCCCGGAATCGATCCTGCCCGGCACTTATCGGTTTATTGAGTTTTTCGTGCCGGGGATCATCGCGATGGCGATCATGACTTCGGCCCTGTCCAATGCCCTGAACATGAACGCGGAGCTCCGCCAGAAGGGCATCCTCCGGAAACTCGCGGCGACGCCGATCACGCGCACCGACTGGCTTGCCTCGAGCGTCCTGTACCAGATTATCCTGTCGATCATCTCGACCGTGTCGATCCTGCTCATCAGCTACTTCGTGTTCGACGTGAACCTGCACATCGGCGTCTGGCTCCCGCTCATCATCGTCGTGGAGGTCATGGCCTTCGTCGGCTTCGGCATGCTGCTCACGCCCCTCGCCAAGGAGGCCGAGAGCGCCGCGGCGGTCGGGAACGCGTTCCTGTTCCCCATGATGTTCCTGTCTGGTACATTCTTTCCCATCGAAATGATGCCGGGGTACCTGCAGACGTTCGCGAAGTTCCTGCCGCTGTACTACGTGAACGAGGCGTTGCGTGCGACGATGATCTTCGACGATTCGGGCGCCACGCTGCGCAACGCCAGCATCACGGGCGCGTTCGCCGCCGTGGCCTTCGTGGCGGGGATGATCAAGACGCGTTGGGGAGACGGCGGGGTGTGACCATGGCCAAACGCATCCTCTTCATCTGCGGCTCGATGAACCAGACCACGCAGATGCACCAGATCGCGGCGCACATGCCGGACTACGACCAGTCGTTCACGCCGTACTACTGCGATGGCCTCGACGAGTGGTTCAGGCGTTGGGGCTGGATGGAGTTCACGATCATCGGAGAGAAACTGGCGAGCCGGTGTCGAGCCTATCTGGAGCAGCACCGACTCCCGATCGACTACCAAGGGAAGAAGGGGCCGTACGACCTCGTGCTGACGTGCTCGGACGTCTACATGCAGCGCAACATCCGCACGACCCCGATCGTGCTGGTGCAGGAAGGCATCACCGACCCGGAGACCTTCGCCTATCGCCTGGTGACGCGCCTCCGCTTCCTGCCCCTCTGGCTCGCCGGCACCGCGGCGACCGGCCTGAGCGACGCCTACCGCACCTTCTGCGTGGCCAGCGAGGGATATCGGGACCTGTTCATCCGACGGGGCGCCCGCCCCGAGAAGATCGTCGTCACGGGCATTCCCAACTTCGACAACTGCGAACGCTACCTCACCAACTCGTTCCCCCACAGGAACTTTGTGCTCGTCTGCACCTCGCCGCTGCGGGAGGTGTTCCGCGGCGAGGACCGCGAGGCGTTCATCCGGCGCGCCGTCACGATCGCCGCGGGCCGCGCGCTGATCTTCAAGCTCCATCCGAACGAAAACGCCCCGCGGGCCATCGCCGAAATCGCCCGACTCGCCCCGGCCGCGAGAGTGTTCGCCACGGGGAGCGCCGAGGAGATGATCGCCAACTGCGATGTGCTGATCACGCGATTCTCATCCACCGCCTTCGTCGGTCTCGCCCTCGGCAAGGAGACGTACTCGGACTTCGACATGGACGAGATGCGCCGTCTCATGCCCGTGCAGAATGGCAGCGCGGCGGCCAACATCGCCCGGGTCTGTCGCGGCCTGCTGGAGGAGCCGCACCCTTGAACACGCCGACTCGTGCAACCCCGCCCGGCATCGGACCACGCGTCGCCACGCAAGGGGCCGTGCCATTGCCGACGATCAGGCAGGTGTCCACCCTGCGCGACCGGCGCGCGTTCCAACAGCTCCCCTGGTCGATCTACGCTCAGCGAGACTGCGCACGCGATCCCTGCTGGGTTCCGCCGCTCCTGGCGCAGGAGCGTGAACTCCTCGGCTGGGCGAACTGGCGCGGCACGCGCCACCCGTTCTATGACCATGCCGAGGGCATCACCCTTCTCGCGCAGCGGGACGGCCGCACGGTCGGCCGACTCGCCGTCCTCGTCAACCACATCCATGTCCGGAAGTACAACGAGCAACTCGGTTTCTTTGGCTTCTTCGAGTGCATCGACGATGTTTCTGTCGCCCAGGCCCTCTTCGCTGCGGGCGAGTCCTGGCTCCGCGACAAGGGAATGACCGCCGTCCGCGGCCCGGTCAACCCCTCGCTGAACTACACGTGCGGGCTGCTCGTCGAGGGATTCGACCGCCCGCCGTGCTTCCTGATGACCTACAACCCGCCGTACTACGCGGCGTTGCTCGAGGCCTGTGGGTTCGTCAAGTCGCAGGATATGTACGCCTACGAGATGGATGAAGAGAATCTCCAGGCCCTTGTGGTGCGCTACAAGCGGGCCGTGCTCGCGGCCCTGGCGCGCGAAGACCTCGTCGTCCGCCCCCTGGACCCAAGGAAGTACCATGCCGAGATCCAGACCTACCTCGGAATCTACAACCAGTCCCTGGAAGGTAGTTGGGGCTTCACCCCCCTCCAGCCCGACGAGGCCCGCCGGATCGCCGACGATATGCGCCATGTAATCGTCCCCAGGCTCGCTCTATTCGCCGAGATCGGCGGCCGACCGGTTGGCGCCCTGTTGGCCCTGCTGAACTACAACCAGATTCTCAGACGGCTCAACGGCCGCCTCTTCCCATTTGGATTCCTGCGTGTTCTCAAGGAGCGCAAGCGCATCACCGCCGTCCGGGCAATGGCGATGACCATGATCCCCGGATACGAAGCGTCGGGCCTGAGCGCGGTACTCCTAGACCGCCTCGTCGACGCAGCTGCCAAGTGGGGGGGGCACATCCAGAGCTACGAGTTTTCCTGGGTCCTCGAGAGCAACGAGCGTTCCCGGGGCACACTCGAGCGAGCGGGGACGAGAATCACCGGCACCTACCGGATCTACGACAAAGCGCTGTGAGAGTTCCGATGTCCGCGCTACGACTCGCTGAGCGTCGCACGCTGCCGCCGCCCCACCAATTGTTTCAGTCCCTGTCCACCCGCACGCAACCAACTGAACTGCAGCGTCCCCCACGTGCTGAGCATCGCGTGCAGCGGCCCGACAGAGGCCTTGGGCCACACACTGCAATAGATGTTGGCACACCGGGGTCGGAATCGGGTTTTGAAGTGGGCAATCCCCGGCGTGTCCAGGATGAAGTTGAGGTAGCGGTGGGTGATCCGGATGTAGGTGTGGATGAACCAACTGTCGCCGTGGGCATAGGGGGTTGGAAGCCGCCGCGCCTGGCAACCGGACGCGGGCATCAGGCAGAGCGACGCCTCCTCGACGCCCTCGGACTTCATGATCTGCATGACGGTGTGCATGAGGAAGGGGACCGTGCCGCGTACAGCGTCGGGGCGGGAGCGGTACATCTCGATGCCCCACGCGGTGCCATGGCGATACGGCGTGCATACCACGAATCCCTCCGCCCGCCCCGCGCCGCCCTCGGCAATCGCGGCGAACACCCGACGCCGGCGCAACAGCACAGGATCGAACCGGCCGACGAAGTACCGCATGGTTCGTCCATGCGGCGTTGCATCCAGGAATCGCTCCGAGATGCCCGCGAGTTCGGCCATGCGCCCGTCAGACCCATCGCCGCGGAGTTCCCGGCAGACCAGGTTGTGACGACGGCAATAGTTCGTCTGCCGCCGCACCCACTCATACGCCTTGCCACGCCACTCACAGTCCCGCAGATCAACCAGCGCATCCTCGCCGATCTTGGTGAATTGAAATCCACTCCGGTCAAAGAGCGGCAGGTCCTCCTCGTGAACAAGCCCGAAGCACGCCGTGAGGCCGCCGGCCTTGCAGTACGCCATGAATGCAGCGAGCAACGGCTCCCGAGTTTCGTCGGGGCCGATCAACCCGCCGATCACCACCGCATACGACCCCCTCACCACAAACCCCAGCACCGCCGCCCTGCCGGAACTCCAGAAGTACCGACGGTCCAGGTCCATCACGAGATACGAGTCATACGAGCGGCCGTGCCGATACGCGAGGGATTCCAGACGGGCGATGGCGTCGTCGTCCATCGAATCGGCGGATTCAACCGCGGGCAAAAACCAAGGTGTACATACTTCAGTGATGAGGAATCGTACCGGTGACCTGGCCTGAGAATCCCGAGCCAGTCCGGATGAGAGTTTTTCGGGTACAAGGTACCCAGGAGACTCTCGATGA
>CALMPG010000119.1 GCA_937871915.1 uncultured Phycisphaerales bacterium | reverse complement strand
ATGAGATCAACCCCCCGTAGGCCTCGGTAACACAACCTCCGGGCGCCGTGGGGACGGTGGCGGCCGGACGCATACGAGCGGCGTGGCAGGACAACGCGACGTTCCGCGAGAATCTCGGCGGCAACCCCATCGAGATACTGACCTTCGGCGACATGCTGAAAGAACTCTTTCCGTCCATCGACACGACTCCGGCCTCATCGGAAGTTGGACGGGTTCTGCAGCTGATCAAGGCGTCAGGCTGGTCTCTCGACAAGTAATCCAACCCGAAGGATGCACGTGCGACGGTAATCAGGGATTGATGATGGCCCGCTGCTCGTCCCATAGCAGTGGCGTCCCCGACGCCAGATCGAACAGGGTCACCTCCGGCGGCAACGTTTCGTCGAGGATCGCAGCCACGATGTCCGGCGCAAGGGTAGTGAGGTTCACCATCCGGCTCACATAGGCCCGATCCATCCCCTCGCGCTCGGCCACCTCGGATAGCGTGCGCGCCTCGCCGGACTCCACCATCGCCAGCCAGCGGTGGCCGCGGGCGAGCGCGAGCTGGATCGGCGTCGGCGTGTCATCCCAGGGACGGGGCTGGACAGCGCTGCCGTCCGGAAGGGCCACGGCCTTGCGGCTGCCGCGGCGCTTGATCCGGATCGGCACAGCGATGGTAAGGCTGCCGTCGCTCGCGGTGATCACCTCTGGCTGACCGGTCTTGTCGATCAAGATTTCATTCATGCCACGGCCTCCTCAAGGGTTTCCGGGGCGGGCTCGGGGCGCAGCTCCAGGGCGAGCACCTCGATGCCGTTGGGCCGGAACCGCACCTCGATGTCGTCCGGCGAGACGATCACCTTGTCGATGAGGAGCCGCACGATGCGCTGCTGCTCGGCCGGGAAGAGCTGATCCCAAATCGCATCCAGCCGGGTCATGGCCACCGTGACCTGGGCCTCGTCCAGGGAGGGGTCGAGCCGGGCGGCGCGCTCGGCCACCCCGGCGACCATGGCCGGGGCGCGCAGCACCCGGCGCATCTGCTCCAGCACGGCGGCCTCCAGTTCACCGGCCGGCAGGCGCGGCAGCCCGGAGGCGCCGGCGTGCTCCTTGTTCTCCCGCGTCGGCAGGTAGTAGCGGTAGATACGTCCGTTCTTCTTGCGCGTGGACCAGGGCGTGAGCGCCCGGCCATCGATCCCCACGACGATCCCCTTGAGCAGGAACGGCACCCGGGCGCGGGTGTTGTTGCCTCGCACACGCGAGTTCTGCGCGAGGATCGCCTGGGCGGCATCCCACAGCCTGCGCTCGACGACGGGCGGGTGTTCGCCCGGATACCACTGATCGCGATGGCGGATCTCGCCCAGGTAGACGCGGTTGTTGAGGATCTTGTAGACGAGGCTCTTGTCGATGGGCTTGCCATCGCGCACCCGCCCGTCTTGGGTAGTCCAGGCCTTGGAGGTCACGCCGTCGAGGCGCAGCTCCTTCACGAGCAGGGTCGAGGACCCGAGCTCGACGAAGCGCTGGAAGATGTGGCGGACGATCTTGGCCTCGCGCTCGTTGGGCACCAACCGCCGGTTCTCGACGTCGTAGCCGAGCGGCGGCACGCCACCCATCCACATGCCCTTGCGCTTGCTGGCGGCGATCTTGTCGCGGATGCGCTCGCCGGTAACCTCGCGCTCGAACTGGGCGAAGGAGAGCAGGATGTTGAGCATCAACCGCCCCATCGAGGTGGTGGTGTTGAACTGCTGGGTGACCGAGACGAAGGAGACCCCGTGGCGCTCGAAGACGTCGATCATTCGCGAGAAGTCAGTCAGCGATCGCGTCAGGCGATCGATCTTGTAGACCACCACGATGTCGATCCTGCCGGCCTCGATGTCGGCCAGCAGCCGCTTGAGCGCCGGCCGGTCCATGTTGCCACCGGAGAAGGCGGGATCGTCGTAGTCGTCGGCCACCGGAATCCAGCCCTCCGCGCGCTGGCTGGCGATGTAGGCGTGGCCGGCGTCACGCTGGGCGTCGATGGAGTTGTACTCCTGGTCGAGCCCCTCGTCGGTGGACTTCCGAGTGTAGACGGCGCAGCGCAGGCGGCGCTTCAGGGCTTCGTTCATCGCCGACCTCCCTGCTTCTTCGGATTCTTCGCCTTGGCCGGTGCCTTCACGCCGAAGAAGAGCGGCCCGGACCAGCGGGTGCCGGTGATCTCGCGGGCGATCATGGACAGGCTCGGGTAGCGCCTGCCCTCGAACTCATACTGTCCGTCCTGGGCGACCGTCACCCGGTGCTCGATCCCCTGGTACTCCCGGGTGAGCACGGTGCCGGGCATCAGCCGGATGTCGCGATCGAGCTTGCGCGCCTTGCCGGTCTCCACCAGGGCCTTGATGCGCCGCTTGTTGCGCTCCAAGAGGCTGGGATCGACCTTGCGGAACTCGATCTCTTGCAGCTTGTACGCGATCCGCCGCTCCATGAACTGGCGATTGGGCGTCGGGTTGTCGCTGCCGAAGAGTTCTCGCCAAAGCGCCCTCATTTCCTCTATCGAGAGATCCGGGAGCCCGGCGATCCGGGCGACGACGCTCGGCGGGGTGGGTGGGACGGTGCTTGCCTTCATGGAGCCTCCTCCAAAGTGTTGTTGACGGGGTGGCTATGAAGGCGCTGGTGGCCGGAGAAGCCAAGCTCAAACTCGCTCTCCGCGGGGCCGCCTGCGGACTGGGCGAACACGGCCTCGCGCAGTCGGACGAGGCCGTGGGCCAGCAAGGATGCGGCTTCGCGCCGGCGCTGCTCCGGCGTCATCCGTTCGGGTGGTAGGTGGTTGATCGTGCACATCGGTATCGGTCCTGAACGTCCAACTCGCTTGATGACGAGATTGTCCGGTCAGGCCGTGACCTCGGCCATCAGGGAGTTTCGGGCCGGTACGAAAGGATGCGGAAGGTCGCGACCCCGCTAATACGGATGCTGCCCGTTGCGGATGAAATTTGTGTAGGTGTCGACCAGGAGTTCGTCCTCTTCGTCGTCATTTTTCTCCCAGGGCTCGCGGTCGGGGAGGATGAGCAGCGTGATGACGAGTTCGTACTGATCGGAGACGACACGCATCTCGCGCAGGGACATGTCGGCGGGCTCTTCCTTGAACCATACGCGAGCAGGCAACTCGATTCCCGTTCTTTCATCAGGGTGACGTATCGTCTGCGCCGCCAAGGACGCCTCGGGGACGGGTATCGTCTCCTTTGAGAACCGAAACCTGGCCCTGGTGCGTAGAGCATTGCGACTCGACCAGGACCAATTGATGAAGCCGTCGTTGGAAACGACCAAGACCGCCCGCAGCGGCGTGAACTCGATCCATTGCCGGATGGCCGCCACGAGCGATACCCCATACCGATCCGCGCAAGCGCCGAGCAGATCGATGTCCACCTTGGCCGACTCGACCTGCTTGCGATAATCGTCCAGCGGCATCAACAGCGTCGCCGCGAACTTGTCGGCATCGGCTTCCCGCTGCCGGGCTGTCGAGCCCCAGTCCAACAGATCCTCCGTGCTGCATCGGAAGGCGTCTTCCTCTTTGCGATGCAGCAGGTAATGGCCCAGTTCGTGGGCGATGGTGAAGTTGATGCGTCCGCTCGATTGCACCTGGTCGTTGTAGAGCAGGTACCAGCCCTTTTCCCGTTTGAGCAGCATTCCCTCCAGCTCACCGATGTCACCGCCCCGGATGTGGGCGATCGGATCGGGTTGGCGGGAACTGATGTCCTGAGCGATGAGCTTGACGTCGATCGGGAAACGATCGCGTCCCCACGCCTTGGAGAGAAAGTTGGCCCAAGCACCGGGCGTGGTCGGATTACTTGTCATCGCCTTCTATGATCTTGAGGATGTCGTCCAGCTTCTTCTTGGTTCCCGACGACAGGCCCCGATACTTGCGAAAGAAGGCCTTGTCCTCTTCCGACGGTTCAAGCTCGGTAATCCGGTCGTCCATGAAATATTCGGGCGTCACCTTGAGCACGCCAGCGATTCTCGCGATCTTCTCGGCGGATGGCTTCGGATTGTCCTTGTTCTCCAGCTCCCAGATGTAGCTCTTGCTGGATTCGGTCTGTTCCGCCAGCTGCTCGAGGCTGAGTCCGCGCTGTTTGCGGAGGCCCCGTATCTTTTCTCCCAGCGGGGATGGCATGTGGCACCTCGTTCTCTGAATGGCCTGAAAGTATACCTCTGTACCGAACGATTTGGTATCTGCTTGACAAACCCAGCACAAGCCATCAATAATCCGAATCGTTCGGCACACCGAACGCATAATATCCCTGTCTAGGAGTACTTCTGGGATGTTGCGGCATGCCGGGCACCGTCCGTCTCGAAGAAGGAGAAGAAAGGCATGACCGCGTTCAACCCTCGTCACCTCGCCCGTCAGGTTCCGGCCACCACTTGGCAGGCGTATCTGTCCTCCCGTTCCATCGCCATCCCCGAATCTTTCGACTGGAGCGCCGAGGAAAAGGCATTTTCCGATGCCCTGATCGCCCTCCTGGAGGAACTCGAACCGGATCAACAGGCCCTGCTGCACGCCGAGCTGCGCCATGTCCACGCCCTCGCGACCCAGAAAGGCATCGATGCGATCCTCAACGCCAGCGACAACGACGTGGCCATTCGGGAGGACTTCGGACAGCTCCGCAACCACGCCGAGCGGGCCATGTGGGTGTTGGTGAACTGGCCGCAAACCTTCATGACGGCCGAGGCGCTGCTCCAATTCGATCTCGGCGTCGGCAAGCGGTCGTGGAAACGGCAAGCCATCAAGGTGACCGAGCCGGTGTCCCGAGAGGCTGCCGACATCGAGGGATTGCAGGCCGCCTTGTCCGAGGTGCTCTCGAAACGCAAGGGACCGCGGCGCGCCTGCCACGTAGACGTCTGCGACCGTCACCTGGACGGCGGTGTGCAGATCAGCGTCTACGTGGAGGACGATCCCAACGATCTGGTGGAGTTCGTCGAAGAGGGCATGCGCCGCCGGACGACCCGCCCGGCGACCAATCTCGCGCTGGTCTACTTCCCCGCATCCGGCATCGTCGACACCGTCGGCCGGGGCGGAGCCAAGGTCCACCAGCCGCTGGTGACGCTCTTCGCACGCCATCTGCTGAAACAGGAGGTCAAGCCCGAGGCAGTGAAGCAGCCGATGTTCTATCTCAACCGGCTGCGGCACGGCTTGGACCTTCCGGAGGACAGCGACATCGACCTCGCCGCCCACGGCATTGATCGCATTCGCCTCCGCCGCGCCCGGCTCAGGAGCACGAGGGCGCCGATCTGCGACTTCTGGGTAGGCGTACCGGCGGATCAGGCCGAACACTGCGTGCTCGCTGCATCGAGCGCCCACCTGAAGGACCACGACCTGTTCCGCGGTCCGTTCAATATCGTCGAGGCCCTCATCAGCATCTATTTCGCCCCTGCCGAAATGGGCAAGCGCGGTCGCGTACTGAACATCGACCTCAAGCAATCGGGGATCTCCAACCTCCAGGACATGGCAGAGGAGGACGCCAAGCTCGCTGAGCGCCTCCTGCGTGCCTGGCGCGTCTCCGAACCGACCGAGGTCGAACTGGCCCTGGTCGCGTAGAAGCCGCCGTGCAGGCGCGCAACGACATCGCCTTCGGCCTGCTCTGCGGGCTCGTCGAGGAATCCGAGGGAAGCCTCCATCCGGATGCCGCCCGGTATTCCGGACAAATGGATGCTTATCGGCATCTCCTCGACCTCGGCGCCATCGGGGCGGGTGATGGTGTCGGATCGAGCATCCTCTGTCCCTGGTGCGGAATGGGCGATCTGGAGGGGATTCGCTTCGAGCAAGGAGGCCGCCAGGGGTACTGCACGGACTGCGGCTGGGTGGATCTGGCCAGTGATCAAGTGACACGGCTCAGGGTGGACATCACGCGCATCGTCCGGTGGCTCGCCTCGGCCCTGGGCCTTGCGGGACGGTATCAACATGAAGAGATGGTTCCGACAGCGCTGTGGCGCCTGGGCGAGATCGAACATCGACGAAAGCGGCGCACTATCTTCTTCGGTCGGAGGCTGAGCGACCCGGCCTTGACGCCCATCATCGAAGCTCGTTTGCGCACCGCCTGCGCACCCGGCTGCGGCGTCCTCATCACCACTACACCCGACGTCGCCCAAGCGATCCAGGCCGCCGGCCATCTCGTCGTTCCGCTGCGTGCCGTGGCGCATCTCCGCAAGGCCGGCTTCGTCATCGAGAATCTCGACGCATACCTCGACGGTTCCGCCGGGATCGGCGAACGGGATTCGGAAACCTCCCTGCGGCTCATGCACTCCGGCCGCATCGCACTGATCGACGGAGAGCGGCACGCACTGTCGCCCCAGGTCTACGGCTTTCTTTCGGTACTCGCGCAGGGCGGCGGCGATCCCGTCCATAAACGCACCATCGCCGACGCTTTGGAAATCGATGTCGACAAGTGCAAGGGCGCGGACATCTGCAAGCGGCACAAGGCCGTCTACCGCACCTTCGTCGCCCACGACAACGACGGTCACTATTGGCTGAAACCCGAATTCGTCAACGACCAAAGGAGGTGATGCACCCAACGAAGCGCAATCCTTTCATCCGGCAGTTCAACTTCGATCTCGATGAGGTGAATGACATGAGTGGTAAGAACCAGTGGGTCGTCCGCAACGGCGACAAGTGGGGTGTCCGGGGGGAAGGCAACGACCGCCTGACCTCCGTACACGATACGCAACAGGAAGCCTTCGAGCGCGCACGCGACATCGCGCGCAACCAGGGCAGCGAGGTGCTCATCCAGGGCGAGGACGGGAAGATCCGCGAGCGCAACAGCTACGGCAAAGATCCGTTCCCGCCTCCCGGCTGACCACCCCGCATTTCCACCCCCGATAAGGGCCCGGAGCCAACCACTCCGGGCCTTTTTCTTTTCCGTCTCTGCGCATGGCCGATTTGCACGATTTGCCCGCCCATCCTGCCCGCTTTGCCCGCCGGTTTGCCCACCCCCTGAAACCCAGAATGACCTCACGTTTCCGCAACAACCCGTAAGGAGCGAATCGTGAGTATCAAACACCTCAACCAACGCCAACTGGCCGACCGTTGGGGCGTCAGCGAAGCCACCTTGGAACGCTGGCGCTCCGAAGGAATCGGGCCGGTCTTTCTCAAGATCCAGGGGCGCGTGCTCTACCGTGTCGAGGACGTCGAGTCCTACGAGGCGGAGTGCCTGCGCAAGAGCACCTCCGAGCGCGTCGGCGCGGGAGGTGTGGCATGAGCCGCCTCACCCCCGACCAGGTTCTCGCCACGCCGGCCGGCGAGCTCGCCGCGCTGCAAAGCGAGGCGCTGTTCCAGCTCAAGAACGATGCCGCCGATCTGCTCTCGGCCGCCAAGGCCATCGTCGAGCACCTCGAACGCGCGCTGGATATGAAGTACGCCGACCGCGCCCATGCCCTGCGCATGGCCGCCGGTAAGGACACCGGCGTCGTGCATTTCGACGACGGCCGCGTGCGCGTCACCGCCGACCTTCCCAAGCGGGTCGAGTGGGATCAGAAGCGGCTCGCCGAGATCGTGCGCCGTATCGCTGAGGGCGGCGAGGACCCGGCCGAGTACGTCGAGACCGCCTACCGCGTCTCCGAGACCAAGTTCAACGCCTGGCCCGAATCGCTGAAGAGCGCCTTCGCCCCCGCCCGCACGCTCAAGACCGGCAAGCCCGGATTCCGTCTCGCCCTGCTGGAGGAGTGACCGTCATGTTCAAGAACCGCACTTTGCTCGACAAGCTGAAAAAGCAGCACCCCTATCTGCTGGAGTCCCTGCCGGAACGGATCGGGACGAATGGCGCCGACGTGGCAATCGAAGATGCCACCCTGGATCAGATCGCCTTCGCCGTCATCGCCCTCGAAAACGAGGTCCGGCCCATCAGCCGCCGCATGAACGCTCTGCGGGAGCTCTACGACCTCGCCCGCAAACACGGCGCACTCGGCGCACACCGGATCGGACACGCGTTCGCCGACAAAGGAGGCCGCTCATGAGCCTCCCCATCATCTCCGCCGACCAGCGTCTGGCCGAGAAGCGCGGCGTGAAAGGCGTGCTGGTCGGCAAGAGCGGCATCGGCAAGACCTCGCAGCTCTGGACCCTGGCGCCCGAGGCCACCTTGTTCTTCGACCTCGAGGCGGGCGACCTCGCCGTCGAGGGGTGGGCCGGCGACACCATCCGCCCGCGCACCTGGCAGGAGTGCCGCGACTTCGCGGTGTTCATCGGCGGTCCGAACCCGGCGCTGCGCGAGGACCAGCCCTTCAGCCAGGCCCACTTCGATGCCGTCTGCGCGCGCTTCGGCGACCCGTCCGTGCTCGACCGCTACGACACGGTGTTCGTCGACTCGATCACCGTCGCCGGGCGCCTGTGCCTGCAATGGTGCAAGGGCCAGCCGCAGGCCTACTCGGAGAAGACCGGCAAGCCGGACACACGCGGCGCTTACGGCCTGATGGGCCAGGAGATGATCGCCTGGCTCACCCACCTACAGCACACCCGCGGCAAGAACGTGTGGTTCGTCGGCATCCTCGACGAGCGTCTCGACGACTTCAATCGCCGCGTCTTCCAGCTGCAGATCGACGGCTCCAAGACCGGGCTCGAGCTGCCCGGCATCGTCGACGAGGTGGTGACGCTGGCCGAGCTCAAGGCCGACGACGGCAGCGCCTACCGCGCCTTCGTCTGCCACACGCTCAACCCCTGGAGCTACCCCGCCAAGGACCGCTCCGGCCGCCTCGACCAGATCGAGGAACCGCACCTCGGCCGGCTGATGGCCAAGATCGCCAGCCCCGCGCGCCCCGCCCTCGAACGCCTCGACTTCGCGCGCCCCGCGCCTTCCGAACCCGTACAGCAATAAGGAGCCACGACCATGAGTTATTTCGATTTCAACGATGCCAACGAGCAGTCTTCGTTCGACCTGATCCCCAAGGGCACGCTGGTGCGCGTGCGCATGACCATTCGCCCGGGCGGCTTCGACGATGCGAGCCAGGGCTGGACCGGCGGCTACGCCACCCGCAACGACAACACCGGCTCGGTGTACCTCAACTGCGAGTTCGTGGTGATGGAGGGTGAGTACGCCCGTCGCAAGCTGTGGTCGCTGATCGGTCTCTACAGCCCCAAGGGTCCCGAGTGGGCCAACATGGGCCGCGCCTTCGTCAAGGCGATCCTGAACTCCGCGCGCGGCGTCCATCCGGGCGACGCCAGCCCCCAGGCCCAGAACGCGCGGCGCATCGCCGGGTTCGCCGACCTCGACGGCATCGAGTTCCTCGGCAAGGTCGATTGGGAGAAGGGTAAGCGTCCGCCCAGCACCGTCTTGAGCCGTTATGCCGTTGCTGCGAGATTGGCGTCCGCCATTGCGAATGGCG
>CALMPG010000118.1 GCA_937871915.1 uncultured Phycisphaerales bacterium | reverse complement strand
CCCCCCGCCCCCGCCGCCGCCGCCGAACCCGCCTCCCCCCGCACCGCCCCCGACCCCCCCAACTCCCCCGCCCGCCTCGCCGCCTGGCGCACCCCCGGCCCCACCAGCCTCCGCGACATCATGGCAAACTCCGCGCTCTGCAACGCCAGCGCCTTCACCTCCCGTTTTCAGGCGGCCATCCGCCAAGCCTGGAAACAGTGGTGCAACCCGAAGAGCGCCCCATGAAGCGGTAGTCAGGCAAACACCCGAGCACGCGAAGAGGTGACAATCTCCTGTTCACCTGTTCACCTGTTCACCTGTTCACCTGTTCACCCGTTCTCCTGTTCTCCTCTTCTCCTCCTCCCCTCCCCAACGTCCCCATAACCCGTCAACACTTTCCCCTCTCTCGGTGACCACCCGCCGTCAAGTTGGGCAACATGTGCGTCGATACGCGACTGGGCAGTTTGCTGCCCGCGGCCGCGCACCCCGCGCGCCCGCGCCCATTACCCAAAGGGTGCACCATGAGCGGCCAGAACGGAACTCCTCCCACCACCGACGCCGGCCCACCCACCAACTGGGCCGACAAACGCATCTTCACCACCGGCGAGGCCGCCGAGGTCTGCAAGGTCTCCCAGCAGACCATCATCCGCTGCTTCGACTCGGGCCGCCTCGGCGGCTTCCGCGTCCCCGGATCCAAGTTCCGCCGGATCCCCCGCGCCGACCTCATCAAGTTCATGCGCGACAACGAGATCCCCACCTCCAACATCGAGAACGGCCCCAAGCGCGTCCTCATCGTCGACGACGACCCCGCCATCGTCGAGATGTTCAAGGACCTCCTCGGCAAGGACCACGGCCTCGAGGTCCGCTCCGCCGGCACCGGCTACGACGCCGGCCTCCTCACCGAGTCCTTCCGCCCCCACCTCATCATCCTCGACTACATGCTCCCCGACATCAACGGCAACATCGTCTGCCAGCGCCTCCGCGAGCGCGAGGAGTTCCGCGACACCAAGATCGTCTTCGTCTCCGGCGTGGTGGACCAGAAGGAGATCGACCTCCTCAAGTCCGCCGGCGCCGACGACTTCATCCGCAAGCCCTTCGACGTCACCCAACTCATGTCCCGCGTCCGCCAGATGCTCGCCGCCTAGCACGGGCCCGCACTCTTCCTCTTCTCGCCTCCTTCTTCTCACTTCTCGCTCCCCGCTTCTCACTTCCCCCAGCATGTCCCACCCCGGCTCCCACGCCCGCATGCTCACCCTCGGCCCCGCCCCCTCCGGCGGCGGCCAGGGCGCGCCCTCGCTCCCCGCCGCCGACGAGATCCTCTCCCGCCGCACCGAGATCGTCCTCCGCGAGCTCGACCGCCTCCCGACCCTCCCCGCCGTCGCCTCCAAGCTCCTCGAACTCGGCGCCCGCGAGGACGTCCAGATCCGCGACGTCGTCAAGATCATCGAGTCCGACCCCGCCCTCACCACGCGCCTGCTCGCCCTCTGCCGGCGCGCCGCCTTCCGCACCCGCCACCCCATCACCACCGTCGAGATGGCCGTCGTCATGCTCGGCATCGACGCCGTCCGCTCCCTCGTCCTCAGCGTCGAGATCTTCGACTGGGCCGGCAAGTCCACCGAGGCCCACCGCCGCGAGGGCGCCGTCTCCTCCGCCACCGGCAAGGGCAAAAACTCCCCCCGCCCGCTCCACCGCGCCCCGGCAAGGAAAAAAGCCCCCCCCCCCCCCGGCGCCCCCCCCGCCGAGCCCGCCCCCGCCTTCAACCGCGTCGGCTTCTGGCAGCACTCCATCTCCGTCGCCTGCGCCGCCGACCTCATCGCCCGCGAGCACCCCGACCTCGACCTGGTCCCCGAAGAGTGCTTCGTCTGCGGCCTCATCCACGACATGGGCAAGGTCGCCCTCGATCTGGTCCTCCCCCGAGCCTACGCCCGCGTCGTCGAGCTCTCCGACGCCCGACGCGGCAACATCGCCGACTTCGAGCGCCCCATCGTCGGCCTCGACCACCACCTCGCCGGACGCACACTCGCCCAGAAGTGGAACCTCCCCCCCGTCCTCGCCGCGGCGATGTCCCAGCACCACCTCCCCCCCTCGCGCCTCCCCGACGGCCCCGAGCGCACCACCCTCGCCGTCGTCCACATCGCCGACCTCATCTGCCGCAAACTCTCCCTCGGCTGGTCCGGCAACCACACCGCCGACGAGGACGAGACCCAGGCCTGCCTCGACGCCGGCCTCGACCCCCGCCGAACCCTCGGCATCGTCGCCCGCCTCTACGAGGCCGCCAGCGCCCGCATGCGCGACCTCGGCCTCGGCGACGAGCCCAGCCAGCAACTCCTCATCGACTCCATCCTCCGCGCCAACCAGCGCCTCGGCAACACCAACCAGGACCTCATCGAGGCCAACGCCCGCCTCGAAGACGCCCACAAGCAACTCTCCGAGGCCCGCGCCATGGCCCGCCTGGGCCAGATGACCGCCGGCGCCGCCCACGAGATGAACAACCCCCTCGCCGTCATCTCCGGCCGCGCCCAACTCCTCCTCGGCCGCGCCCGCGAGGACGCCGACAAGTCCGCCGCCCGCGCCATCGTCGAGGCCTCCGCCCGGCTCAACGAGCTCATCGCCCGCCTCAACCGCGTCGCCACGCCCCCCCTCGTCAAGCCCGAGATCCTCGACATCCGCTCCCTCCTCGAAGACGCCATCACCGCCGCCAAGGACCGCCACGGCCAGTCCCAGCAGGCCCGCAACGAGAAACTCTCCGTCTCCAGCGTCAAGCTCTTCGTCGCCGAGGGCCTCGAACTCGTCCACATCGACCGCACCCTCATCGCCGACGCCCTCGTCGAGATCATCGTCAACGCCCTCGAGGCCGGCCCCCGCTCCCGCGTCGAGGTCCGCGCCGAGTCCGAGAACTCCCACGACAACCCCCTCCTCCTCCGCGTCATCGACGACGGCCTGGGCATGAGCGAGAAAGCCCTCCTCCACGCCACCGACCCCTTCTTCAGCGAGAAGCCCGCCGGCCGCCAGTCCGGCCTCGGCCTCGCCCTCGCCCACCGCCTCCTCTGTGCCTGCGGCGGCGACATCGAACTCGCCTCCAAGCCCGGACGCGGCACCACCGCCACCGTCCGCATCCCCGACTGGCGCGTCGGCGCCGCCCACCCCGCGCAGGCCCGCGCCGCCTAACCCCCAACCCACCCAAGGAACGAGCATGGACGCTCAACACATCCCCCAACCCGGCGACGACTCCGCACCACTCCACGAGGTGATCGGACGTGTCGGCCCCGTCATCCAC
Source organism: uncultured Phycisphaerales bacterium (assembly GCA_937871915.1). Lineage (GTDB taxonomy): Bacteria > Planctomycetota > Phycisphaerae > Phycisphaerales > UBA1924 > UBA4658. Next base: position 6,055 of record CALMPG010000118.1, on the reverse strand, counting down.
ATCCGCGCCGGGAGCGCACGCCCCGCGCCCACGCCGCGCACCACGGACACCGCCCCCCTCGGGGTGCTCATCGTCTCCGACCGCCCGCTCTGGGCCCGCCGCCTCCACGAGGCCATCGTCCAGGCCGGCGCATCCTGCTCGATCGTCCGCACACTCGCCGCGGCCCGCGACACCCTGGGCGTTCCTCCCGCTCCAAGAGACGCCCACGACGATGTTGCCACTACGCCACACCCAACTCGGACCCGCCCGCTCGGGGCCCGCCAGACAACGCGGACCTTCGACGCCGTCATCGCCGACTGCGCCCTCCCCGACGGCGACGCCATGCCCCTGGCCGCCCTCGCCGCCCAGCGCGAAATCCCCGTGATTCTCGCCGCAAAGCGCGCCTCCCTCGATCTCGCCGCCTGCGCCATGCGGTGGGGAATGGCCGATCTCGTCGAGGCCTCCGGCCACGTCGGGCCGGCCCTCGTGCAACGGATATTGGGCGCGGCCGCGCGTTCCCGGAACCTCCGCCGCGACCGGTCGGAACAGGCACGCCGTCTGTTCCGTCTGCACCACGCCCCCGCGAACCCCAATCGCCGGGACGCGCGCCAGTCGCCCCCGAACTTCACCGATCTCACTGCACGCCCCCAACCGGAGCAATCAGTGAAGAACGCCACCAACGTCAGCGAGTTCAAGGGCCTCATCCGAGGCGAGCTGGATATCGAGGCCCTCCTGCGCACCACGCTGGAGTTCGTCCTCGCCCGCTCCGGCCCCACCAACGCCGCCGTCTTCCTCCCCACAACCAGCGGTGACTACTCCCTCGGTGCCTACGTCAACTACGACTGCCCCAAGGACACCTGCGACGTCCTCCTGGACCACCTCGCCAACGCCGTCGCCCCGCGCTTCGAGACCGTCAAGCCCCCCTCGGGCATGACCCACCTCACCGACGCCGCGGCCCTCGAGGACTTCCTCGACCACGACGCCGACTGGCTCAAGGGCTCCCACGTCGTCGGCTTCCCCTGCTCCCACGACGGCGAGTGCCTCGCCATCTTCATGCTCTTCCGCGACCACCGCTCCCCCTTCAACCAGCCCCTCCTCGAGCAGGTCAAGACCGTCGGCGAACTCTTCGCCGCCCAGCTCGCCCGCGTCATCCACATCCACCACCGCCACCTCCCCAAGAACAAATGGGGCATGATCGGCGACCCCCCGGCCGAGACCGACGACTACGGCGACCTCGCCGCCTGAAACAGAGGCCCGGGCGCCAGCCCGGGCACGGCGACCCAATGCACACCGCGCCCCGAGCCCACGCTCGGGGTTTTTCGTTTCCACAGCCGCAGCCACAGCCACCCGCTCACCCCACCTCCCCCGGGCTCCAACAATCCCCTATCCCGCAAGGAGCCCCCATGAAAAAACTCCTCAAAATCACCGCCGTCCTCGCCCTCCTCCTCGTCCTGGCCGTCTCCATCGGCCTCTGGTACGTGTTCCGCAATCTCGACTCCATCGCCAAGGAGCAGATCGAGCGCGGCGGCACCGCCGCCCTCGGCGTCCCGACCAAAGTCGATTCCGTCAGCATCCACATCTGGAACGGCAACCTCGCCCTCTCCGGCCTCGATATCGCCAACCCCCCCGGCTTCAAGACCCCGCACTTCCTCGCCATGAAGAGCGCCAACCTCGACGTCACGCTCGGCTCCCTCCGCCAGGAGACCATCGAGGTCCCCACCCTCACCCTCAAGGGCATCGACGTCAACATCGAGCAGACCGCCGACGGCGCCAACTACCGCGCCATCCTCGACCACGTGAAGAGCCGCTCCTCCCCCACGCCCGCCCCCGGCCCGGAGAAGAAGCTCATCATCGGCCGCCTCCTCATCGAGAACACCACCATCCACGTCGACATGCAGGGCATGCCCGGCGCCGTCGGCAAGATCATCGACCCCAAGACCGCCATCACACTCCCCATCGAACGCATCGAACTCCGCAACGTCGGCCGCACCGGCACCGGCGTCGGCGGAACCGGGGTCACCGCCAGCGAGCTCTCCAGCATCGTCGTCCAGGCCGTCATGGCCGCGGCCGTCGAGAAGGGCGAGGGCATGATCCCCGAGATCATCCTCGGCGATATCCAAAGCCGCGTCTCCGCCATCGGCGACCTCGCCAAGTTCCCCGTCGAGATCGTCGGCAAGGCCGGCGAAGCCGCCACCCAACTCGGCCAGAAGGCCGTCGAGGGCGTCGGCAAGGCCGTCGAGGGCGCGGGCAAAGCCGCCGGCGACGCCCTCAAGAGCGTCGGCGAGGGCCTCGGCAACCTCCTCGGCGGCAAGGACGACAAGAAGAAAGACCCGCCCAAGAACCCCTGACGCCCACGCACGCCCGGGATGGGCGAAGGCCCTGCGCAGCGAATCCCGTGGATGCTTTCGCGCACCGCCCCGCGCCGCATCCCCACCCCGCCCGCCTACTCCTCATCCGTCTCCTCCGCCCCCAGCAGGATGTCCTCATCCGCCGAGAACTCCTCCCCCATCGGCTCGAGCGCCTTCCCGCGCTTCGCCGCGGCCCCCGCCATCCCCTGCTTCTCCCCGCCGTCGTCATCGAAGTAGTCCTCGGCATTGTCCCCGAGTTTCTCCGCCGCGTTGACCACGGTGAGCCCCTCGGCCGCCAGCCGCTCCCGCTCGCCCGCGACCAGGTCCTCCGGGCGCGCCCGCCGGCGTTCCTTGACGATCAGCTTGATCGGCACCTCCGCGAACGGCACGTTCTCCCGGATCCGGTTCACCAAAAACCGCTTGTAGTTGGGCGTGAAGAGCTGCGGCTTGTTCACCACCAGCACGATCATCGGCGGGTTCGTCGCCACCTGCGAGATGAAGTACGCCTTCGCGAACGTCCCCAGCTTGTTCGACGGCCCGCGCGTGTCGAGCACCTTCCGCAGCACCCGGTTGAGCTTCCCCGTCGAGACCCGCGACGAGCACTGCGTGTGCAGGTCCAGCGCCGTGTGCACCGCGCCCTTGAGGTTCAGCCCCGTCACCGCGCTCGAGAACGCGATGGGCGCAAACTCCAGCCCCTTGAACTCCTTCCGCAGATACTCCTCGTACATCTCCGTCTCGACGATCTTCCCCTTGTGCTTCCCCCCCGTCGCCTTCGCCCCGCGCACCAGGTCCCACTTGTTCACCAGCAGCACCACCGGCTTGTACGACTTCTGCGCCAGCATCGCCAGCTGCTGGTCCACCTGGCTGATCGGCTCCGTCGCGTCGATCAGCAGCATCACCACATCCGCCCGCTCGATGGCCCGCTGGGCCCGGTCGTACGCGAAGTGCTCGATCTGGTCCTGGAACGACTTCTTCTTCCGCAGCCCCGCCGTGTCGATCGCGATGAACGACCGCCCGTCCATCTCGAAGCGCACATCCACCGCGTCCCGCGTCGTCCCCGCGATCTCCGACACGATCACCCGCTCCTCGCCCGCCAGCGCATTCACCAGCGACGACTTCCCCGCGTTCCGCTTGCCGATGATCGCCAGACGCATCTCCGCCGTCGCCGGCGCATCCTGCTTCCCCGGCTTCCCCCCCGGCAAAGCCCGCGCGGCCACATACAGCGCATCCAGGAAGTCCCGCCGAAAATAGTTGCTCTTGGCCGAGATCGGGATCGCATCCCCGAACCCAAGGTTCGCCGCCTCCACCGCGTGCGCCTCCCACTTGGGCCCGTCGCACTTGTTCGCCACCACCATCACCTTCACGGTGCGCTTCGGCGCACCCTCGCCCCCCTCCCCGTTCTCGCCCCCCCGCCCCCCCGCCCCCGAGCTCCCCTGCTTCTTGGCCTTCTTCCCCTTCCCCGCCGCCGCCCGCGTCCCCCGATCCCCAAGCACCCGCTCACGCAACAGCCGCGCCACCTGCTCGTCCTGCGGCGTCACCCCCTTCTGGCAATCGATCACCAGCATCACCAGGTCCGCCGAGCGCACCGCCTCCGAGATCTGGTGCTCGATGTCCCCCGTCAGCGTCGACAGGTCCGCCCCCGTCTCGTCGTACCGCTTCCCCTCCATCACGTACACGCCGAACCCGCCCGTGTCCGTCACCTCCACCCGGATCTTCCCCTTCGAGTCGTGCCCCTCATCCGGCGGCGTGAGCTCCACGATCACCGACACCCGGTCCCGCGTCGTCCCCGCCGTCGGATCCACGATCGACACCTTCTCCTGCGCCAGCATGTTCAAGAGAGAAGACTTGCCCACATTGGGCCGACCCACGATGGCGATACGAGGAAGGGGCATTGGACACAAGCGTAGGGACTGCCTTTCGATGGGTGGCACTGGCAGCTTGTCTGCCAGTGCTGTTGCAACCAGAGCATACGAACATCCAAACCCGCCCAACCCGCTTCCATCCCGCATCCCGAGCCCGAAGGGCTCACAGGCAATAGCCGTGGGCAGAGCGAAGATCGCCGCAGGCGATCCAGCGCCGCCCACGGAAATCGTCGCCCACATGAACACCGCACCCTGAAAGGGTGCAACGTGCGATTACCGCCGCGCAATCCGCCCCGCCAGTTCCGCCACGCCACACCCCTCCTGCCCCTGCGTCCCCATGTCCTTCACCGTCGCGCTCTCCGCACTCTCCAGAATCACGCAATACCGCGCCCGCATCTTCGCCGCATCCTGGATCAACTTCCCGATGTTCTTCGTCGTCTTGTACGACCGCCGCGCATGCAGCCCCGCACGCCGCAACTCCGCCACCACCCCCGCCACCGCCCCATCCGCCTCCGGCGTCCCGTTGGAAATCACCAGCGCATCCGGATTCAACCCCAGCCGCGCGGCCACCTCCTCGTCCTTCGGCATCAGCCCCTTGTCCGCCAGCACCAGCGACAGCACCACATCCCCCATCCCAAACCCCACCGCAGGAGTGGGGGGCCCGCCGAACATCTCGATCAACTTGTCATACCGCCCACCCCCAGCAATCGCCCGCTCCGCCCCAGACGCCTCGTGCACCTCGAACACCATGCCGGTGTAGTACGCGAGGCCGCGGGCGATGGACGGATCGAGCACACACCACTCGCGCAGTCCATGTGCGGCGAGCGCCTTGAACAGCGGCTCATAGATCGGTTCCCGTCCCGGCGCAGCGTCGCTCGCAAGCATGCTGTCAGAAGGCCACTTCGAGTTCGGCCCCGCGAGCGCCGCAAGTGTCACCGAAATCTTGTACGCCTGATCGGAATCAAGACCGATCGCCTGGCCGTTCTTCACGAACGCATCCGTCTCCAACTTGTGATACGTGTCCAGCCACGACAGCCCACGGTCCATTACCGTCTCATCCAGACCCGCACTCCGAAGCATGTTCTGGACGTATCGACGGTTGTTCACGCGAATGCGCACGTCGTTCGGAGATAGTCCTATCTCCTCCAGCGCCCCCACACAACACGCAATGCACTCCGCATCCGCCTGCGCACTGTCATCCCCAATAATGTCACAGTTCCACTGCGAAAACTCCCGCAGCCGCCCCCGCTGCGGCCGCTCCGCCCGATAGCAGTTCTGCATCCAGAACCACTTCGTCGGCTTGGGCAGGCTCGCCGCCCTGCTCGCATACATCCGCGCCAGCGTCGGCGTGAACTCCGGCCTCAGGGCAAACGTCTTCTCCCCACCGAACCGCTCGAAGCTGAACAACTCCGAAACAATCCCGTCCCCGCTCTTCACGGTGTACAGGTCCAGGTGCTCGAACGTCGGCCCATCGATCTCCTCAAACCCGTGGTTGATCGACGTCCGCCGCCACGCATCCTGCACATACCGCAGCCGGTTCAACTCCGCCGGATAAAAATCCCGCGTCCCCGTCGGCGCCTGGAACACATGCCCACCGCTCCCCCCCGGCGCACCCCCACCCTTCCCGCGCCCCGGCTCCCCCGCGCCCTTCGTCCCACCATCATCTGCTTCGTGCCGCGCCATAGACCGCGAGGGTATGGACCCACCACACCCAACCACCCACCACGCCCCCTCCGCAATCACAATCCCCCAACCCCCATTCAGGCCTGAAACTCCGAACTCCCAACCCCCAACTCCGAACTCCGAACTCCGAACTCCGAACTCTGAACTCTGAAATTTGAAATTGAAATCTGAAGTTTGAGATTT
>CALMPG010000117.1 GCA_937871915.1 uncultured Phycisphaerales bacterium | reverse complement strand
GGCGGGGGGGCGCGCGGGGGGGGGGGGGGGGGGGCGGGCCGGAGCCGGGGGGGGGCGGGCCCCCGGGGGGGCTCCTCCGGCGGAGCCGGGGGGGGCCCCGAAACACCCGCCACAGAGCGTCGGGGTACCCCGAATCTCCAACGTCGTCTTCATGGGCATGGGCGAGCCGCTCTCCAACTTCGCGGCCGTCACTCAGGCCATTCGCACGCTCAACGCCGAGTGGGGCATGGGGATCTCGGCCCGGCGGATCACTATCTCGACCGTCGGACTGCCCAAGGCCATCGAGAAACTCGCCGACGAGTTCGATCTGCCCGTCACCCTCGCCCTCTCGCTGCACGCCCCAAACGACGACATCCGCCGGCAGCTCATCCCGTGGGCCGAGTACACCACGATCCCCGAACTGCTCTCGGCGTGCCAGAAGTGGTTCGACAAGACCGGGCGCGAGATCACCCTCGAGTACATCCTGCTCGGCGGCGCCAACGACCAGCCCGAGCACGCCCGCCAACTCGCCGGCGTCGCCCGGAGCCTGCGGGCCAATGTCAACCTGATCCGCTACAACGAGGTCAAGGGCATGCCCTTCGACCGTCCGGAGGACAACGCCGTGCGGGCCTTCCAGGAAATCCTGCGTGAGAACGGCGTGAACACGCACATCCGGGCCAGCCGCGGGCGCGACATCGCCGCGGCGTGCGGGCAGCTGCGCCACGAGGCCGCGCCGGCGGCGCGATAGGACAATCGGGCGTGTTTTTCAGCCCGGAGGGCGGATATCATCCGCCCACGCGCGGGCGTAACTCAATGGTAGAGTATCAGTTTTCCAAACTGAATGTTGAGGGTTCGAATCCCTTCGCCCGCTTTGACGGAAGATGATCGGCAACCGCGAGCGCCGAACGCTCAATGGGCCGCGGGGGTGCTCTTCTCATCCAGCAGTCGGACCACCTCATCCACGTCCTTGTCGCCGCGCCCGGAGAGGTTGACGACCACGTGTCTGTCCGCGGGCATGGTGCAGGCGAGGCTCGCCGCGGCGGCGATGGCGTGCGAACTCTCCAGTGCGGGGATGATGCCCTCGGTCCGGGCGAGGAGTTGGAACGCCCCAAGGGCCTGCGCATCGGTCGCGCTGGTGTACGAAACGCGGCCGGAGTCCTTCCAATACGAGTGCTCCGGCCCGACGCCGGGATAGTCGAGGCCCGCGGAGCAGGAGTGAACATCCGCCGTCTGGCCCTCGGGGTCCTGCAGAACGTAGCTCAGCGAGCCGTGAAGCACACCGGGGGAGCCGAACGTGAGCGGCGCGGCGTGGTCGCCGGGCCTTGACGACCTCCCGCCCGCCTCAACACCGATCATCCTCACCGAGCCGTCGCCGATGAACGGGTAGAAGATCCCCGCGGCATTGGAACCGCCGCCGACACAGGCGATGACCACGTCGGGGAGCCGGCCGATGCCGGAAGCCGCGAGGCATTGCTCGCGGCACTCGCGCCCGATGACGCTCTGGAAATCGCGGACGATCATGGGGAACGGGTGCGGGCCGACGACGCTCCCGATGATGTAGTGTGTCCCCTCGACGCTCCCCATCCAGTCGCGCATGGCCTCGTTGGTGGCGTCCTTGAGCGTGCGCGAGCCCGAGTTCACCTCGACCACCCGGGCCCCCATCATCCGCATGCGGACAACGTTGAGCCGCTGACGACGGACGTCCTCCGCGCCCATGTACACGTCGCACTCGAGGCCGAAGTGGGCCGCGGCCGTCGCCGAGGCGACGCCGTGCTGGCCCGCGCCCGTCTCGGCGATGATGCGTTTCTTCCCCATGCGAACGGTGAGGAGGGCCTGGCCGAGTGTGTTGTTGATCTTGTGGGCGCCGGTGTGGGCAAGATCCTCGCGCTTGAGCCAGATGGTCGCGCCGGAGCCCCTGGACGCGCCGCCGCGAAGATGGTCCGTGAGGCGATCGGCGCGAAAGAGCGGCGTCGGGCGACCGACGTAGGTCCTCAGCAGTCCTTCGAGCTCGGACCAGAAGGATGGGTCATCTCCCACCCGGACGTACTGATCGCGGAGTTGCAGCAGCGCGGGAACGAGCGTCTCCGGGACATACCACCCGCCAAAGGCGCCGAATCGGCCGCGGTGATCGGGAGACGCTGACACTCGGGAGTGTGCGGAGGTGCTCATGGGCACAAGCGTAGATCGTTGGTGCCCACGGCTTGCCTTTGGCCCGTGCGCCGGAAGAATGCATGAGACCATGACGACGATCGCCCAGACCAACCAGACGCCCCTGGACTCTATCACCGCCGTGACCGACGGAGTGCTCGGGCACGTCGTGCTCGGCAATACCGTGCAAGCGTGGATCATCGCCAGCGCCATGCTGCTGGGGCTGCTGCTGGCTGTGTACATCGTGCGGTCGTGGCTCCTGGGGCGCCTGGCGAAGATCGCCGCACGGACATCGAGGTCGTGGGACGACATCGCGATCGACATCCTGCGAAAGGTCAAAGTCTGGCTGATCTTCCCCGCGCTGGTGTACGCGGCCGCTCAGTCGCTCCTGCTCTCGCCGGCGCTGACAAGCGGGCTGAAGATCGTGGCGATCGTAGGGATCGCGTTGCAACTGGTGCTCTCGTCGCTCCGGCTGGTGGATGCGGGGCTGGCCCTGCTGGTGAAGAACTCCCGCACCGAGAGCGGCGAGCAGGACGTGACGGTCGCCAGCAGCCTGGGCGTGCTCCGGTTCATCGCCATCACCGTCATCGCGATCGTGGTGGCCCTGCTGGCGCTGGACAACATGAACGTGTCCATCACGCCCATGCTCACGGGCCTGGGCGTGGGCGGCATCGCGGTGGCGCTGGCGGTGCAGAACATCCTGGGCGATCTGTTCGGCTCGTTGTCGATTATCCTCGACAAGCCGTTCGTCGTGGGGGATTTCATCGTCGTTGGCGAGCAGAAGGGAACGGTCGAGCGCATCGGCGTCAAGACCACCCGCGTGCGGGCCCTCTCGGGCGAACAGCTGATCTTCGCCAACTCCGACCTGCTCAACAGCCGCGTGCAGAACTTCAAGCGCATGCAGGAGCGCCGCATCTCCTTCACAATCGGCGTGACCTACGAGACGCCGGCGGAGAAGCTGCGGGCCATCACCGGCATCATCCGGTCGGCGATCGAGAAGCAGCCGCAGGTGCGGGTGGACCGCATCCACTTCAAGGGCTTCGGCGCATACTCGCTCGACTTCGAGACGATCTACTTCGTGCTCTCGCCGGAGTTCAACGTCTACATGAACATCCAGCAGGCGATCAACCTCGAGATCTTCGAGCGGTTCGCCGCCGAGGGAATCGAGTTTGCGTATCCCACAGCGGTGCGGATCCAGCGCCAGGAGGGGCCCCGCGTCGAGAGTGCGCCCGCCGGCGTCACGCCCGCCCAAACCGCCTCTCCAGCTCCCCGATCGTGAGCCGGATGCTCGTGGGCCGCCCGTGCGGGCAGTTCGACGATCGCTCCACCAGATCACGCAGCCTGAGCAGGTCGCCGAGTTCGATGTCGCTCATGCGGTCGCCGGCCTTCACCGCGGCCTTGCAGGCCATCATGTCGAGCACCTCGTGCAGGGCCTGCTCGCTCGCGGGAGCGAAACCCTCGGCGTCGGCACGCTCGAAGAGCTCGGAGATGAACTCGGCGGGGTCCACGCCGCGCTCGAAGAGAAATGAGGGGAACGCCCGGACGCCGACCGACTCGGGGGAGAGCAGTTCCGCCTCGATGCCGATCTTGGCCAGGATCGGCCTGAGTTCTTCGAGCCTCGTCGCGGCCGAGCGTTGCACGCGCACCGGCACGGGGGCGAGCAGCGACTGCGACTCCAGCGGCCGTCCGGCCTGCGAACCCTCACCGACGATGCGGGCCAGCAGCACCTCGAACATGATGCGCTCGTGCAGGGCGTGCTGGTCAACGATGAGCAGCCCCTGCTCGTCCTGCGTGACGACATAGGAGTTGTGGACCTGCAAGAGCCGGTCCTTGGGTTCGGGAAGCGGGAGGGAAGTCGCCGGTTCGGTCTGGGGCTGAACAGGCGAGGAGGCGAGCGGGTGAACAGGTGAATCGGGTTGGGCGGGCTCGCCCGCACCCGCGTCCTCGATCATGCCGGGCGCGACTCGGTCGAGGGCATCGCGAACGGATTGGTAGTCGAAGCGGTTCTGGACGCGATCGGGAATCTCTCGCCGGAAGAAATCCACAAACGAGGCCGCGCCGCCCGCCGGAGCATGGACCCCGTCGCCGAGTGGTTGGCCACCGATGTTCCCCGCACCGAACATATCACCGGCGCGCACGGCGTTTCCGACCCGCGGCGTGAGGTCCGCTCCCCGGAGCGCCTCGCGCACGGCCCGCAGCACCGCCTGGTGCACCATGGACTGGTCGCGGAACCGGACCTCGGTCTTCGCAGGATGGACGTTGACATCGACCGCGCCCGGGTCCATCTCGATCATCAGCACGCACGTGGGGTAACGCCCGGGCTCGATCAGACCCCGGTACGCCTCGCGGATGGCGTGCTGCACTGTCTTGTCGCGAATCGGGCGGCCGTTGAGGAACACATGCTGGGCCTTGGGCGTGGCCCGGGCAATGGCGGGGAGACCAATCAAACCCCAGAGCGTCAGGCCGCGGGTGTCATCGAATCGGTCGGCCGTCACCTCCAGCATCTGCTCCGCCAGCTCAACGCCCAGCACGGCCAGAGCCCTGTCGCGCGGTCCCTGCCCTGGCGGAACATCGAGGACGACCTTGGAATCGGTGACCACGCGAAACGCCACCGCGGGGTGCGAGATCGCCAGCGTGCACGCCGCGTCCACGCAGTGGCCCTGCTCGGTCGAGATCGTCCGGAGAAACTTGCGGCGCGCGGGGGTGTTGAAGAACAAGTTCCGAACGCTCACGCACGTCCCGATCGGCCCCGCGGCCGGGCGGACGGGCTTCACGTCGTCCCCCTCGACCTCGATCACGCTCGCGCCGGACTGCGAGGGCGAACGGGAACGGATGCTCAGGCGCGAGACGCTGGCGATGGAGGCGATGGCCTCGCCCCGAAAGCCCATGGTGCCGATGCGGTCGAGGTCCTCCGGGCTGGCGATCTTGCTGGTGGCGTGGGGGGCGATGGCGAGGGCAAGCTCGGCCTCGGGGATGCCGCCCCCGTCATCGGTGATCCGGACGAGTTCGATCCCCCCCTGTTCGATCTCAACAGTGATCGCCCGCGCTCCGGCGTCAAGGGCGTTCTCGACGAGCTCCTTGACGACACTCGCCGGGCGTTCCACCACCTCCCCGGCCGCGATCTGGTTGACCAGCAGCGCCGGGAGTTTGCGGATCGGGGTGCGAGATGGGGCCGCGCCGGTCGTCACGCTCGATCGTACGAATCGGGGGCGGACGAAGTAACCGACAGGACGGAGCACCCCCGGGAGCCTGTTTCTCGGGCTGCCCCCGCCCGGCGGGGTCGTGCGCAGGCTCGGGCCGCTTGCGGTTTCCTGCTTGTGCGAATCCGCGCGTATCTGGTATGCTGGGACCGAAGCTCATAGGAAAGGGCACGCATGCTGTCTGGAACCTCGTCGGGTGGCGACCGTGGATTCACGCTCGTCGAACTGCTGGCGGTGCTGGTCGCCGTCGCCGTGCTCATCGTGACGACGGCGCTGTCGGGGTGTTGCCTGCCCGCGCTCGGCAAGGCCCGCGCCAGCGCCCGGCAACTCAAGTGCTCCACCCAGGTCCGCGGCATCGCGCAGGCGATGATCGTCTGGGCTTCGAACAACCAGAGCCTGTACCCGCTTCCCTCGTCGCTCGACACGGCCAACGCAACGGTGGCCGCGGGCCCGCCCCGCTCGAAGGACACAACGGCGAACATCCTCTCGGTGATGATCTACAACGGCAGCATCTCGCCCGAGATCTGCGTGTGTTCGGGCGAGACAAACCCGAAGATCTCCGCTCACGCGGCGTACATGTACTCCAGCCCGCCCACGGCGCCCTCGCCCAACAACGCACTGTGGGACCCATCGTTCAGCGCGGACTTCTCGACAGGCAACGCGAACAACTCCTACGCCCACCTCCAGCCCTCGGGCGTGCAGATGCCGGAGAACCAGGTCCCCGACTACACCGGTGCCGCGCCCGAGAGTCCGGACCCGAAGAAAACGAAACTCGTGTGGACCGGACGGATGACGATGTGGCAGGACACGTACAACTCCACCGAGGCGATCTTTGGCGATCGGGCCCCCGAGATCACCGCCTCGGCCCCGACCATCAAGACCAGGATCGCCATCAGCAACTCGCTCGGGCTCCACGGCGGTCCATCGACGTGGGAGGGCAACATCGGGTACAACGACAACCATGTGAGCTTCGAGACCACGCTCAGCCCCACGGCCGGCTTCGCGATGCACACCTACACCAACAAGGCCGGCAAGAAGACCCCCGACGTGGCCCACTTCGACGAGGCCGACGACGCCCTCGCGATCAACACATTCCTGGGAATCTTCACCACGGCGGGCGAGCAGCCGTCGGCGTTCAAGGGCATCTGGGACTGATCGGGCGCGCGCGGGTGTTTACAATCCGGCATGTCCGACCACGCAGCACATCCCGTCCAGCCCCCCACCATCTTCTCCAGGATCATCGCGGGCGAGATTCCCTGCCACAAGGTGTACGAGGATGCCCACGTGCTGGCGTTCCTCGACATCAACCCGCTCAGCCCGGGCCACACGCTGGTGATCCCCAAGGAGGCGCGCCCGACGCTCGACCTGCTCTCCGACGAATCGAGCGCGGCCATCGGTCGCGTGCTGCCCAGATTGTGCCGCGCTGTGATGAGGGCCACGGGAACAACCGACTACAACGTGCTCCAAAACAACGGCGCGGCGGCGCACCAGGTGGTGATGCACGTCCACTTTCACATCATTCCGAAGGTGGCCGATGGACGAGGGCTGGGGATCGGGTGGACATCACGGGCGTTCGACCACGCCGCCGGAGCGGCGCTAGCGAAGACGATCGCCGCCGCGATGTAACGCATCGAAGCCATGCCCCCCTCCCCCCCGCCTCCTGTCGGAGATCATGCGACGTCCAGCGTGGCCTCGGCATGCGCTTGGCGCAATCTCGCAATGAACCGCCACACGCCCAACACGACCAGCATGCCCGCGAGAACGTGGTACACGCTCACGGGCCCAGCGACTCGGGCGTCATCGCGCAGGAACTCGTGCGTGAACCGAAACAGGCCATACGCGATCAGATACACGTGGAACCGGTTGCCGCGCAGCCAGCCGATTCGCGCGGCCGCGGCCGCCCAGACCAGGAAGATCAGGTTGAACGCGAGTTCGGCGTGGGCCGCGGGCCAGCGGGAGATTCCGCCATGGTCCGTCACCGTCCACCAGGCGGTCGCGCAGGCCCGCCCGGGGCAGCACCCCTGCACGATGCACCCGACCCGGCCAAGGGCGATCCCGGCGGGGACGACCAGCGAGAACAAATCGCCCGTCACGCGGTGGTAGCCGAGCAGTCTCTTGCCAAGTTCGACGCCGGCGTATCCGAGCAGGAGCGCACCGGTGATGCTCTTGCCGGTGAGGAGCGCAACGGTGTCCCCACGAAAGGCCCACCCCTCGGCGAGCAGGAACGCGGCCTTGGCGCCGACGAGGGCGCCGAGCAGGCCGCAGGCGTACACGACCGGGAGCCGACGGTCGCCTCCCTGCCGCTTGACTAGGCGCGACCACCAGAGGGCGGAGACCAGCAGTCCCGTCCCCACGAGCATCGTGTAGGGGGTGATGAGGCCCACGCCCCAGCGCGACGCGTCGGCGAGCATCGGAATGGCGCTCACGGCGTTAGCCCGAGGCCCGATGCGCCTCCCGCGAGGTAGTACCGGCAGAAGGAATCGAGACGGCCATCGGGGCGAATGACATGGGTGCAGCAGCGGTCGATTCGGTCCTGATCGAAGGTCCACGCGTCCATGAACGGCTTGATGAAGATGCGGAACGGGTCCTCGGGGCGGAGTTCCATGCCCTTGATTACCTCGCCGAGCGGCTCGCTCTCGCACCCGCAGCGAGCGAGATCTTCGAGGCGGTAGTCGGTGCGGTTGCTCAGGAACGACTGCATGGACTCGAGGTCGATGAGTGTGGAGAGGCCGACGACTCCCGACGGTGTGCGCAGGAGATAGCCGATGGTGTGGCAGTTCGGATCTCCGCACGGAAGGGGCGTGAAGTCCGCCTCGTCGATCACCCCCTTCGACTGTTCGACGACGCCGAGAATGACGTCGCCCACGCCGATCGGCTCGGGCGGGGCGAGCGGCAGAGAGCCGGCGACACTCGCCACCCGGCCCGAGGCGAACATGGGTTGGAAGGTGATGCCCCGGCAGTGGCGGCGTTCGAGGCCAAACCGAAGGGTGTCTCCCAAATGGCCGATGTTCGCGGGGGTGACGGTCATGGCCAACGTGGTCGGCACGCCGAGGGCCCCCGCGCCGTCGATGGCCGACTCGCGCACGCGCCGGAGGTCGGCCCCGCGCAGTTCCTGCTGGCCCGCCTGCTGCGGACCGTCGAACTGCAGGTAGAGTTCGAAGCGGCCGCGTTCACGGCGGATGCGCCCGAGTTCCTCGCGGAACGCTCCGTCGGTGGCGATGCGAACACCGTTGGTGTTGATCAGGATGTAACCGATGTCTTTCTGGTCCAGTGCCCAGTTGAGGAATCGGAAGAACTCGGGATGGATGGTCGGCTCGCCGCCGGAGAGTTGCAGAATGTCGATAAACCCCTTGCGGCCCAGCACCCCGCCTATACGGCGCGTGAAGTTGTCGAAGGAGATGCAGTCCACATTGTCGCCGATGCCCACGGGGGAGGAGGCGAAACACGTCGGGCAGGCGAGGTTGCAGGAATCGACAATCTCGATGAGCGCGATGCACGTCGAGAGCACCTCGAACGGGTCTTTGGCGGGAGCGTCGGCGGTGTCGGCCGGGGCGGCGGGGCCGCACCCGCATGCCGGGCCGCAGCACGAGCCGGTCGTGCCGGTGGCGAGGTGATAGTGGCGGGCGTGACGGGCGAGGAGCACGTCGAACTGCCCGTGGGCCTCGCAGCGTTTGGACATGAACACGCGCCCGCCCACCTCGCGCACCTCCGCCGGGATCCCCGCCTTGCACACCGGGCACCGGCTCGTGGTTCGCTTGAGGACCCGCCACGCGGGGGCCTGGGGGAGGGCGATGGGCATGGGAACTCCGGGCTATCGCATGAACAGGCAGGCCGCCAGCAGGAGGAGCGGAGAAATGATCGTCAGCAGTGTGATCACGCCGACGGTCACGTAGGTGATCCGGCCAAGGACCATCACGCCCTTGACCCAGCTCGGACGGAGGTGGCTGGGGATGTGCTTGCGGATGAGCAGGTTGAGCTGGATCGGCGTGTTCATGAGAACGGCGATGACGAACACGAGGCCGATGAGAACGGCCACCCCCGACCGGTTGGGCACGTACGCCCCTGCGGCGACAATGGCGATGATGAACGGCCAACCAAACTTCAGCAAAAGGGCCGCCATCGAGGGGAAACTGGCTACCCGAAAGACCGTTTCCGGGGTGTATGGCTTGCCGCATTCCGGGCAGACGCCCGAGGCAGAAAGTCCCTTGAGCCTGTAGAAACACGAAGCACAGTGGACGCCCGGTTCGGCGCCGCCCGGGGGTGAGATCAGTTCAGAGTATCCGGGGTTGCTCTCGGGCATTGCGGCAGCATACCACGGAAGACCCGGCGTCCGCAACCGGCACGGCTACGCCCGGTCGTCGCCCCGAACCGTCCGGGGGTTGGCCGTGTCCTGCACATCCATGGAGAAGTCCAGCGAAACCGCGTGGTGTGTGAGGCCGCCCACGCTGATGCGCTCGACGCCGCTCTCGGCGATGTCCCGAATTGTGTCAAGGCGGACGCCGCCCGAGGCCTCGAATCGCACGCGGGCCTGTTCGCCGCCGACCTGCGCCCGCATCTCGACGGCCTTCGCAAGCAGGTCGGGAGCCATGTTGTCCAGCAGCACGATGTCCACGCCGCCGGGCGTGCCCGGTGAACAGACACCGGCGCGAAAGAGCCACTCGAGTTGCTCGAGGGATGTGACTTCCACTTCAACAAAGCGCAGAGTCTCACCGGCCGCGGCGGCGGCGCGTCGCGCCTTGTCGGATGCCGCGGTAACCCAGGCGGGCAGCTCCTTGGGAGTCACGCCGAAGATGTGGTTGTCCTTGAAGAGCACGGCGTCGAAGAGACCGACACGGTGCAGGTGGCCGCCGCCGCAGCGGACGGCGTATTTCTCAAGGGCCCGCCACCCCGGCGTGGTTTTGCGCGTGTCGAGCACGAGAGCCTCGGTGCCCCTGATCGCCTCGACGAACTCGGCCGTGCGTGTGGCGATGCCGGACATGCGTCCGAGGAGATTGAGCATGAGCCGCTCGGCCCGCAGGACCTGGTACATCGGGGCCGTAAGCATGGCCACCGTCTGCCCGGCCCGGACGCGATCGCCGTCCTGGGCCCGGAACGAGAGCTGCCCATCCGCGGCGAGCATGGACATGACCTGCGGGAGCACGACGATGCCGCTGAGTACCCCCGGTTCTCGGGCGACGATCAGCCCGTCGGCCCACCGGTCGGGTGGGATCGAGCACTGCGAGGTGACATCGCCGGGCTTCGCACCCGGCCCGAGGTCCTCTTCGCCGGCGATGGCCAGCAGCCTCGTGACCGCGTCGTTCACCGAAAGCGCGGGAAGCAGATCGTGGAGCGGCAGGGCGTTGAGGTCGTTCACGCCCAAGGGTAAGCGGCGTGCGCTCTCGCCTCTGCCTCTGCCCCCCGCTCCCATGCCCCCCCGCCCGGTCCTCGGGGAAGCATGGCGGAGACCAATCTGTCCTACGCTGGGGCATGAATCAGACCTCTCTACTCGCCGGACGCGTCGGCCTCATCGTCGGCATCGCCAACGAGCGGTCCTACGCCTTCCACATCGCGAAATCGATCATCGAGGCGGGGGGCCGATGTGCTTTCACCCACCTGCCCGGCGAGAAAAACGAGCGTCGCACGCGCCGGGCCGTCGAGGAACTCCAAGTGAAGGACCCCTGGCTCATGCCCATGGAGGCCGGCTCCGACGCCGACCTCGACACCGTCTTCGCCAGGTACGCCGAGTCCTTCGACCGCATGGACTTCCTCGTCCACTCCATCGCCTTCGCCGAGCGAGACTACCTCGCCGTCGGCAAGTTCGCCCAGACGCCCCGCCAGGCGTTCATGCAGGCCATCGACATCTCGGCCTTCACCCTCGTGGGCATGGCCAACCGCGCCCGCCCGCTCATGGCCCGCTCCGGCAAGGGCGGATCCATTATGGCCATGTCGTACTACGGCGCCGACAAGGTCGTGCCCGGCTACAACGTCATGGGCGTGGCGAAGGCCGCCCTCGAGTGCTCGGCCCGCTACCTCGCGTGGGAACTCGGCGCCGACAACATCCGCGTGAACGTCATTTCCGGCGGATATCTCCGCACGCTCGCCTCCTCGGCCGTCGGAGGCACCGACAAGATGGGCGAGGAAGTCGTCAAGCGGGCCCCGCTCCGCCGCAACGTCGAGGGAGAGGACGTCGGACGAACCGCGGTGTACCTCGCCAGCGACCTCGCCTCCGGCGTGAGCGGCGAGACAATCTACGTGGACTGCGGCGTGAACATCGTCGGGCTGTAGCGCCCCGCGGCCTACTTGCTCTTGGCTGTCTCCTCGGGCATCCAGTCCGGCAGATCGGCGATGGACTCGCGGGCCCTCGTGGATGTGGGCACACCCCACACCTCGAAAAACGGCCCGAGATTCCTCCCCACCGCGCGGCTGAATCGGACCATCCACTGGTCTCGCTTGTCCACATCCTCTCGAGGACGATCGGACGGGTGAAGGTCGCGATCCTCCGCAAACACCCGCTTGAACGGCTCCCAGCCGAACGCCTCGCGCAGCTCGCAGTACATGAACAGGGCGAGAAACGGGTCCCGCTTCCACTGGTCGTAGCGCGTCGGATCGGGAGTTGTCGGGGCGGGCGGAGAACCCTCGCCCCCGGGCGCCCCGGCCGCGCGGGCAAGGTACGTGCCCACTCGCCATTGGCGGTCCTTGAAAGCCTCGTGCCCGCTGCTCACCGGAGCATGGCACACCGTCTCGAGGATGTAGAGCGTGAAGAGGTTGCACGTCACCTCACCGGTGCCGTTGAACGTCCACACCGGGTCCTGGTGGTTGTGGCCCAGCTCGTGGAACAGCCCCCACTGACCCTTGCGCATCTCGGCCGCACTGATCATCGCGGGCGCGGCGTCGAGGTGCGTCATGATCGGATAGCCCGCGTGCATGTACCCCGCCGATATCTGCACGTCGGACACATACCGCTCCGGCCGCTCGCGAACGCGCGGCCGTCCGGCCAGGTCGGCCGCCGCGTCGAGCACCTCGGTCCAGATGTTGAGCACCTCCGTCGGGTCGTCGAGCGTGGCCAGAAGTTTCGAGGGAACGCTCAGAACGACCTTGTCGCTGGCAAGCTCTCCCCAGGGCCCGGGCAGATGCCGGATCCGGTCCTTCCATTCCTGGACCGAAGTCTTGCCAAGCACGAACAGCGGCGACTCGGCCGCGCCGGAGAGGCGGATGCGGATCACGCCGCTCTCCCGCGGCTTGGGCCCGGTGTCGATATAGAGGAGACCGCCGAACGGCGTCACGTGCTTGCTGGACTCGGCCTCCATCTTGTACGAGAACGCGATGTCCGGCAGACGCTTCCACTCGTTCTTGGCCCACAGGTCGTCGCGATGGCAGCCGAACCGCAACCGGAGCGCGTTCTCACCGCGGGGAAGCCAGTCGTCCTGAGGACGGGGGGTCGACGAGTCCGGCGTACGCCCGAGCACCTCGTAGCGGACCGGCTCGCCGGGAACGGCGTACAGCCCCGTGGAGTGCCAGCCGGGGATCGACGTGTCGATGAGCACCTCTCGCACGATCCGCGGCGCGCCGTCGGGCACGCTCCCCGGGAACACCAGCGCGGCCGGATGGGCATGGCTGGCCTTCTCCGGCGTCTGCATCATCGTCATCAGGTCGAACGCGAGCAGAATCCGTAGGAGCGGCTCCCTCGTGGAGATCGGATGGGCCTCCGAGGGCACCAGCTTGTCCTTGAGCTCGACGAGCAGCCGCTCGAGGCGGGGACGGAGAATCGTGTCGCTGCCGGGCAACACCTTCGCGGTCTCCGTCACGCTGCTCACGGCCTGCTCGACCTGCGCCGCGTCCATCGTGCGCTGGCCGTCGTTGACCTCCACAAGCGCCTCGAAGGCTCGCCCCGCATGGAGCAGCTCCGCCGGGGCGTTGCGCGCCACGTACCGGTCTGGCTTGTCGTCGTCGGTGACCGAGGCCGTCCACCACACCCCCGCCCCGTCGAGCATCCGGCTGAACGAGTGCATGTACATCGGCGCTCCGCCGTGGGTCTGCTGCCAGCCCCAGCCCGTCTGCGCGATGATCACGCCCTTGCCCGCCCGGATGCGCTCCGCCATCTCCGCGGCCTGCCGCATCGTCGGCTCGACCCGCCCGCCGAACACCAGCACATCCACCTCGCCCACCCGCGCCAGCCAGTCGTCGGCCGAAAGCGTGACCACCGTGATCGGATGCCCAACGTCGAAACCGCCGCGCGGCCCCATCGCCACCAGCCCCACGCGCGGATTGGCGTCGGGCCCGACGCCCGAGGCCCATCGGATCGAGTTCCACAGCAGCGTGCGCGTGTCGCCCTTGTCAAACTCGAGAGGGTCCACATAGCCCGAGTGCGAAAAAGCGACGAACCGTCCCTGCCCCAGCGTTCCCGCGGCAACAATCGGCGCCCGTGCGCTGGCCAGGCGGCCGGTCACCACCGGCACCGCGTTGTCTCCCCACACCGCCAGCGAGCCGGGCTGGCCGGGCGAGGCGATCTCGCTCACCCCGTCGAGGAGTTCCCTCACGATCGGGCTGTTCAGGGCTCGCACCGGCGTGGCGCGCGTGCGGGCCGCCGTGCGCGGCTGGCGGGCCTCCGTTGCACGCGGAGTCGGCCCCGCCCGCTCCCCCGGGCTCTCGCGCCCGGGCTGCTCGAGCGAAACCGCGCCGCCGTCGCCCAGCACGCCCGCGACGATCGCCCCGGCCACTACGCACCCGGCCACGACCTTCCACGCACGCATCGGGCCTCGCATCACACGCCTCCGGGGCCTCTCGAGCCATCGGCACGCCGGCCTCGGGCCGGCCCTGCGCAATCTCCCGTGATCATTCGCACGCCGAGCTCCCGGGCCAACCGGCCTCAACCGCCTCCCCTTCCCTTTTCCGCCCCGCCCCGGTGGGGATCAACGCCGCGCCGCGCGTATCCTCCGTGCATTCGGCGCCGTCGGTCTCGCCGCACACGAAGGAATCCGCCATGCGCAAGTCTCTGTCCTGCCTGTTCATCGCCGCCGCCCTTTGCGCCCCGACCGTGGGTCTGCCTTGCATTCCGACTCCCCCTGCGCTCGCGGCGGACATCGTGACCGCCCCCAAGGACCCCATGGGCGCGGCCATCGCCGACGCCAACGCCGCCGTCGCCAGGATCGTCGCCCTCGCCGACAAGGATCGGACGTTCGACAACACCATCGGCGCCATCGACGATGTGCTGGCGAACTTTGAGTATTCCGTCAGCATGTTCATCTTCATGAGCAACGTCCATCCCGACGCCGCGATCCGCGAGGCCTCGCAGGCCGCCGAGGAGAAGTACAACAACTTCCTCATCGAGCTCTCCCAGCGCGAGGACCTGTACCGGGCCGTCAAGGCCTACGCCGCGACCAACCCCGCTCTCGCGGGCGAGCAGGCCCGGCTCCTCGCCTTCACGCTCCGAGACTACCGGCGCAGCGGCATGGACCTGACCAAGTCGGCCCGCGACCGCCTCGGCGAGGTGCGAAAGGAGATCGGCCGCCTCGTCATCGACTTCAACAAGAACATCGCCGACGACGAAACCACGGTCCCGCTGGTGCGCGACGAGCTGCGCGGCGTGTCCGCTGAACTCCTCGCCCGCGTGCCGCACAACGGCGGTGTGTACATGGTCGGCATGGCCTACCCCGTCTACATCCCCATCATGGAGACCTGCGAGGTCGAGGCGACGCGCCAGAAACTCTGGATGGCCTACAAGCGCCGCGCCGGGAAGAAGAACGTCGCCGTGCTCGAGAAGGTCCTCGCCCTCCGCGCCGAGGAGGCCCGGCTCCTGGGCTACAAGAACAACGCCGAGTACGAGATCGAGGTCCGCATGGCCAAGACCCCCAAGGCCGTGGACGACTTCTACGCCCGCCTCCGCCCCCTCGCCCGCGAGAAGGCCAAGCAGGACTTCGCGGAGTTCACCGCCGCCAAGCGCGAGCAGACCAAGGACCCCGCCGCCACGCTCAAGCCCTGGGACTCGGCGTTCATCAAGAACTACCTCCAGAAGACCAAGTACGCCGTGGACGGCGAGACCGTCCGCCAGTACTTCCCCATGGAGGCCGCCGTTGACGGCCTCTTCAAGACCACGCAGACCCTCTACGGCCTGGAATACCGCGACGTCACCGCCACGCGCGGCGGCACCCCCGACCGCCCCCTCTGGCATCCCGACGTCACACTCTTCGAGGTCTGGGACAAGGCCTCGCACAGGATGCTCGGCGAGTTCTACCTCGACATGTACCCCCGCGACAACAAGTACACCCACGCGGCCCAGTGGGGCCTCGTGCAGCACAAGGTCTGGCGCGACGGCCACGTCAGCACGCCGCTGGCCGCGCTCGTGTGCAACTTCACCAAGCCGACCGCCGACAAGCCCAGCCTCCTCCAGCACAGCGAGGTCGAGACGTTCTTCCACGAGTTCGGCCACTGCCTGCACACCATCGTGAGCGAGTCGCACCACTTCCGTTTCGGCGGCACCAGCGTCGAGCGAGATTTCGTGGAGGCCCCCAGCCAGATGTTCGAGAACTGGGTCTGGGACGCTCAGGTGCTCAACACCTTCGCCCGCCACTACAAGACGGGCGAGCCGCTCCCAAGGGCCCTGCTCGACAGCATGATCGCCGCCAAGAACCTCGGCTCCGGCCTCGACGCCGAGCAGCAGTTCTACTACGCCCTCCTCGACCTTGCCTACGAGAGCACCAGCGACGGCGTCGTGGACACCACGAAGATCGCCACCGACCTCTTCCCGCAGGTCACCATGTACGACTTCCGCCCGGAGGGCACATACTTCCAGGCCTCCTTCGGGCATCTGATGCACTACAACGCGGGGTACTACGGCTACATGTGGTCCAAGGTCTTCGCCTGCGACATGGCCAAGCGGTTCAAGGAGCTCGGCATGCTCGACCCGAAGGCGGGGATGGAATATCGCCGAAAAGTCATCAGCCGCGGCGGCACCAGCGACGCGATGGACCTCATCACCGACTTCCTCGGCCGCGAGCCCAGGCTCGACGCGTTCGTGGAAGCGCTGGGCCTGAAGAAGTAAAGGCCCTGCGAGCCCGCAACCCACGCGGAGGGCACACCCACCAACCCCGGCCGAACCATTCAAGTTTCATCGTTCACGGATCACATCGAGCCCCGGTCTCCCACCGCGGCGATGTATCCCCATCCCCACCCCCCTTCTCCCCTCAAAGCGACACGGCCGCGGCGTCTGCCGCGGCCTTGTACTTCAATGGGCAGGCCCGGACTAGAACACCCCCGGTTTCCTGCGGGAAATCCGGGGGTACCGACCAAAACGGCGCGATGGGCGGCGCGCCTGGCGGCGATTCTGCCCCGCAAACGCCCCCGGCCAACCCCGCCCCCCCCGCCGATCCCGAGTTGGCGGCGGTGGTCGCGGCGTGGCCCGACCTGCCCCCGGCGATTCGGGCC
>CALMPG010000116.1 GCA_937871915.1 uncultured Phycisphaerales bacterium | reverse complement strand
GCCGCGTGCTGAAGCTCATCGAGTACCACCAGAACAACATCGCCGCCGCCAAGGCCAGCCACGCCAAGCGAAGAAAAGGACGATTCCGAAAACTCGGAATCGCCCTCGATCAGTGCACACGCTGTGAAAAACTGGCGTTGTAAAGTCAACAACCCGCAAACCACGCGTTCAGGTAGTCGAAGATATCCTGAACCTGCGTCACCCCATCGCGGTTGAAGTCGGCTGTCCCGGCAAACCAGGCGTTCAGATACGCGAAGATGTCCTGCACTTCGATCGCAAGGTTCCCGTCCACATCGAGGCACAGCGCGTTTCCGGGGTGCACGGTCGCATCGGCTGTGTCCGAGCAGACGCTCGCCTCGTCCCGGTCCAGCCAGCCGTCCTCATCCCGATCGATTCCCAGGCGAGTCTGCAGGCCCGCCGACACCACCGTGAACGTGATCGGCGATGATGCCCCGGCCAGCGCGATGAGCGACGCGGTCGGGAGCTGCGCCTCGGCCGCCCGATCCGAGGTCCACGTCCCCGCGCCGTCGTACCGGTACCCGCGCTGCACGCCGCCCACGAGGCCCTTGGCGATCACGCTCACCCGCGCGTTCGGTGCGCTTGCGAGGGTCACCATGGAGTTGATGAGCGTCGCGTCCGCCGTCGCCGCGGCCGTGGTCTGCACCCCCAGCGACGCAGGCGCATCCTTGCTCGCAGGCCCCGGCGGCTCCAGCGGTGAGTTGGCCGACCCCTGCGGCAGGTCCGAGCCCGAGAATGCCAGCATGAAGGCCGTCAGATCCGCGATCATCTGATCGCCCGTCACGACGAACACCGGCTCGGCCACGAACCGCTCGATCGAGTCCACCGAGCCGTCGTGCAGCACGCCGAAGCCCGCGGTGTTGCGTGTCTGCATCCCGTTGAAGCCCGTCTTCTTGTACTCGATGCGGAGTTGCGGCGTCTTCATCGTCACGTTGCTCAGGCCGTCCACCGACACAAGTTGCAGGTGGCGGGCTCCGGTCACCGGGTCCGGCGCGATCTGGGAATACCCAACCGTGAACGGCCCGGACTGCCGCATGTCCGTCCCCTGTCCCGTCGGCAGCGTGTGGCATGTCACACACGAGAAGCCGTTGCCGTCCAGTCGCGTTGTCTGGCTGCGATAGGCTGCCAGACCGTCCTGCGCGTTTCCGACCGGCAGGGGCGCGCCGGCCGCCGCGAAGCGCCCCGTCGTGTAGTGTCCCGGCAGCGGCAGGCTCGTCGGCAGTGTGTTGTCGAAGTTCCGGTACGGATTGGGCGGCAAAGCGATGGTGGCCAGGAAGTCCTCGAACTCCTGCATCTCCGTCGCGGTCAGGCTGGTGTCGTCGCCTTGGAGGCCGATGAACGCGGCGTTGAACTCCTCCAGCCCCAGTTTGTCGCCGCGCCAGTGGTGCGGCTCGTGGCCGACGATGTCCTGGAGCGTCTGCGTCGTCATCGGGCCTTTCATCGGGTGGTACGGCCGGAACGGCGTCCCGGTCGTCCCGGGCTCGAGGCCGAAAAGCCCCTGCCCGAGGTTGCGATTCGCGAGCGTGACCGCGACGGACGAACCCGCGGGATTGCCCAGATCCCACGCCAATCGATCCAACTTGCCGTCGATGTGGCACGAGGCGCACGCGATCTGGCCCAGGCCCGAGTTCTTGTGCGTGTCGTAGAGGTGCGTTCGCCCGACCTTGATCACCGCCGGCGTGGGATCGAAGAACGGCGTGGTCTTGACGACGGCCCGCGTGGTCGTGTCCACCGTCGAGATCGACCCGTCGAACTTGTTCATCACGTACAGCCGCGAGCGGGCCTCGTCGAGCGCCAGGCCCGTCGGCCCCTTGCCCACGCCGATCACATTGTCCGCCGGCGTCCTCGTCCCCGCCGCGTCCACCACCACCACGTTGTTCGATCCCATGCCCGACACAAACGCGGTTCCACTGCCGGTGAACACCACCCCGCGCGGGTCGCCGATGGACTTGTCCCGCTCGGTCTGCGGAATCGTGGATTGCGAGTACGAGCCCAGGTGCGGGTTGAGGTCGACCACCGACGGCGTCCCCGGGCTCGCCGGGTTCACCAGCGCCATCTTCACCCGCACGAAGGTCCCGGTGATGTTCGGCTCGAACCGCACCTCGTTGGTCGCCTCCGTCCCGATCACCGCCACCCCGCCCGTGGCCGGGTTCACCGCGATCCCCATGCACAGGTTCATCAGCCCGTTCACGTACGTCACGGCGTTGTTCGACGTATCGATCATCGCCACGTCGTTGTCCCACAGGTCCCACCCCGGCACACGCCCGGAGAGCGCCGGCGCGTTCGGCCCCCGCACGAAACTCGTCCAGTTGTGGTTGTTGTCGTCCATCCACTCGTTGGCCGCGTTCTTGCGGACGATCAGCGCCACCGGCGGCGGGCCCGCCACGGCCACCGACGGGGTGAACAGCGTCCCGACGTTCGGCGGCGGGTTCGCCCCGCCGTACGGCCCGCTCGCGTTGCTCACCGCCAGCGGCGGGAACCCGATGTTCCCCCCCATCGCCCCGCCGCCGAGCACCGTCGTGTTGTTCCCCGACTCGAAGATCGCCACGTACACCGTGCCCCCGTCCGGGCTCACGGCCATCGCCTTGGGCTGCTCGCCCGTGATCGGGATCAGCGTCGGCGCCGCCCCGAGGTTCGCCGGGTCCCACACCGCCACGATCTTCGACACGCCGAACGTCACGTACGCCTTCTGGGGTGTGCCGGCAAACACCACGTCCCACGGCTCGTCGAGGTACTTCTTGCTGAGCACATCGGTTGTCACCGTCGGATCGACGGCGCGCAGCGTCGCCGTCACCGCCATCGTCGTCAGGTTCACCACGCTCACCGAGTCCGAGATGTGGTTCACCACCCACGCCTCGGTGCTCGTCCGCGCCCGCACCGTCACCGGATCGATCCCCACCGGCACCGACCCGGCCCTCACCGGGATGCCGGTGGTGATGTTGAACACCTCCAGCCGGCCATCCGCCGTGTTCACCGCCAGCAGCCGCGTCCCATCCGGCGTCATCGCCAGCGGCGAGACGTGCGGGGTCTCGAAGTTCACGAACGTCCCCGTGCCCGTCGCCAGCACCATCGTCGGCGCGGCCAGTCCCGCCACCCACGCCGCCAACCTCGCCACCCCGCCCAAGACGCTGGGTGCCCGCATGGTGGTTTTCCTCCACAGATCCTGGCCTCCCCCTTCCCGTCCAAGGTACCACATCCGCACCAATCCCGCACGAAAATCCACGGGCAGGGGCCGAAGTGTGCCGACAATGACCCTCCCACCGCCCGGCGGCGGCCGCAATCAGGCGCGAATCCGAGCGTTCTGCCCCCACACCCCCGAGGACCGATCATGCGATTCACCTGCTCCGCCGCCCTTGTGTCCGCCGCTCTGCTCGCCTCCCCGACGTTCGCCCAGCCACCGGCCGCGCCGGCTCAGGGCGATACGGCCCTCAAGGGCCCGTCCGTGACGGATCGCCCGCAGGCCAAGCGCAAGGGAGCCTCAACGTTCGGCCCCGATGCCATCGAGAAGAAAAAGGCGGCCTCAAAGAAGCCCGCTCCGCCCCTCTCCATGAACGAGTTCATGGGCGCGCTGAGCGCCCTCAAATCGAGCTCGACGCCCCCGGACGCCCGCCTCACTCCCGAGCAGGCCGCCCAAATCACCGCCGTCGCGTCCGAGTTCGAGTCCTCAACCAAAGCCCACATGGACTCGCACAAGCAGGAGATCGACGCCCTCCGCGCCAGGCTCAGCCCCAACGACCGCAACATGCTCGACCAGCAACTCGCCCGGGGCGGCCAACTCCGCCTTTCCAAGGCCGGCTTCGGCGGCAAGAAGAGCGTGCTGAAGAACAAGGCGAAGCAATCGGACGCCGACGCCAAGAAGGCCGACGCACCGGCACCGCCCGGCGCGCCGGCTCCCTCCCGCGATGAGGCCGCGAGCATCCGCGCCCGGATCGTCGAGATCTACGCCGCCCGCCCCAAGGCCGAGGACGCCCAGGCCAAGATCCTCGGTCTGCTCACCTCCGAGCAGCTCCCCCTCGTCAACGCCGCGCTCGACAAGCTCGACGCCCGGCACGCCCCGGCCCATGGCGCCAAGGGCTCCCGGGGCCTCCGCAGGCAGGCCCCGAAGGCCCGCCGGGCGGATTGACCCCGGCCGGGAACCCCCGTTCCGGGGCGGGCTGGAAATCATTCCCGAGTCCCCCCGGGGGGCGGCCTCGCCTACCCTTCCGCCGATCCAGAACGGACTGCCCATGTGTTGCATGGGCGCGTTCAGACAACCGACGCTCGATTCCTCGCCCGAGTCTCAGCACGGTTTCAGTCCAGTTTCGGGCTTGCAGGAATCGAGGATCGCTATGAAGATGTACGTCGGCAACTTGTCTTTCAACACGTCCGAGGCCGAGCTCCGCGAGATTTTCGCCGCCCACGGCGAGGTTTCCTCCGCGTCGCTCGTCATGGATCGCGACACCGGCCGCCCCCGTGGGTTCGGCTTCGTCGAGATGCCCGACCAGGCTCAGGCCGAGGCGGCCATCGCGGCCCTCAACGGCAAGAACTTCGGCGGCCGTGACCTCACCGTCAACGAGGCCCGTCCCAAGACCGGCGGCGGTGGCTTCGGCGGCGGCGGCGGCGGTCGCGGCGGCAGCCGTGGCGGCGGCGGCGGCGGTTGGGGAGGCGGCGGTGGCGGCGGCGGTCGCTCCTCCGGTGGCGGCGGCGGCGGTGGCCGCGGCGGCTGGTAATCCCAGCCTCTACGAGCCCGCTTCCACGAGCCCTTCGCGCAAGCGAAGGAACTCGAACACACGACAAAGACCCCCGACACACGTCGGGGGTTTTTCGTTGCCCACATCAATCTACGGCAACCACCGCTTGATCGCCGCGAAGTTCACCCCGCCGATCGCCACCACGGTCAACGCCGCGAGGACCAGCAGCAACAGCGCCAGCAAGAACACCCGCGAGCGGTTCCCCCGACGCGCCCGCACTTCATCCATCACCGTCGCACTCGCCGGCAACTCCGCCGTGTTGATCACCCCGCATTCCGGGCACATCACCTCGCCCGCCTCGCCCGCTGGCAGGTTCAGCAGCGCGTACCCGCATTTCAGGCACGAAGGGCGCGGCGTGCCTCTCCGGCGCGCCGTCATCTGCGCCGCCCGCACACCCACCACCGTGTGCCCGCGTGCCCCGACGGCCCCGGCCGCCGACTCGGCATCCACCGCCCGCACCAGCACCCGCCACCGAGCGCCGCCGGGGCCGGAGACTGTGACCTGGAAGAGATGGGAGACGGTGTCGGACATCGGTCACACTCCGCCCCAGAACATGCGAATCACCCCGGCGACCACAACCGCTCCGGCGACGGCGACCGCGATGCGGCCGTGGCGCCCGCGCGAGCGTTCGTACCCCACGATCGCCAGCACAACCCCCACACACCCCGTGAACGGAAAGCCCGGACTCCTCGCAAGGCTCACGGCCTCGACAAAGGCAAAGAACATCCCTCCGGCCGCGAACATCTTCCCCGGCGAGGCTTCCCTCTCGTTGTGCTTCCGGGCGTCCTCGACCGGATCCCCGAAACCACACTCCGGGCAGGTGACAACACCGTCCTTGCGCGGCAGACCCGCCAGCGAGTATCCGCACACGGGGCAGTTGCTTCCATCGCGCCGCAGCCCCCGGAGGATGCGGTTCTGGTCCGCTCGGGCCAGGCCTTCAAGGTAGGTGATCGCGACGACGTACCCCTGCTTGCGGGCCTCCGCCGCGGCGGCCTCCGCTGAGGGTGCGATCAGATTCACGCGAAAGAACGAGCCGTCCTCGTTGACGCAGACCACACTGAACCGAACCTGCGGCACGATCGGTGGGGATACGGGGGGCGGTGGGGGCTGCGATTGGCCATCTTCGTTCACGACTGGAGTGTAATCCACCTCGACCGTCTGTTGCGATCGACCCTATCCTCAGGCCGGTCAAGCCCTGATCGCGGTGCCCGTCTTTCCGCCCGTGGACTCGTTTCCACGCGCCGAGGTGTCCCCATGTTCGAGCGTCTCTCCGAAGGTTTCTCCACCGTCTTCCGCAAACTCTCCGGCAAGGGCTCGATCTCCGAGTCCAACATCGCCGAGGCCCTCGCCGACGTCCGCACCGCTCTGCTCGAGGCCGATGTGCAGGTGGACGTCGCCGACGCCTTCATCGAGACCGTCAAGGCCGACTCCGTCGGGCGCGAGGTCACCAAGGCCCTCCAGCCCGGGCAGGAGTTCATCGGCATCGTCCACGACCGCCTCGTGGAGTTCCTCGGCGGCACGCCCGCCGCCAGCGCCGAGGAGGCCCAGGCCCGCATGGCCGCGTCGATGGAAGAGTCGGCGATCATGCACGTCTCCCCCGGCCCGACCGTCATCATGATGTGCGGCCTGCAAGGCTCGGGAAAGACCACCACCTGCGGCAAGCTCGCCGCCTACCTCAAGAAACGCGGCCGCTCCGTCCTCCTTGCCGCGGCCGACCTGCAGCGTCCCGCCGCCGTCGAGCAGTTGCACACCGTCGCCACGCAGGTGCAGCAGATGTCCGGCGGCGCGAGGGTTGAGTTCTACTCCGAGCCCGACAAGGTCGCGGCGTACGGCAACGCCGTCGGCGTGGCCGTGCAGGTCTGCCGGCGCGCGGTGGATCACGCCCGCAAGCAGGGCATCGACACGGTCATCCTCGACACCGCCGGCCGCCTGCACATCAACGACTCGCTGATGGATGAACTCCACCAGATCAACAAGGCCGTCACGCCGCACCAGATCTTCCTCGTCGTGGACGCCATGACCGGCCAGGACGCCGTCACCTCCGCCAAGGCCTTCCACAGCAAACTGGAAGTCGACGGCATCGTCCTTACTAAATTCGATTCGGACACGCGTGGGGGCGCGGCCATCAGCGTCAAGCACGTCACCGGCGCCCCCATCAAGTTCGTCGGCGTGGGCGAGAAACTCGAGAACCTCGAGGCCTTCCACCCCGAGCGGATCGCGACACGCATCCTCGGCATGGGCGACGTGGTCTCGCTGGTGGAGAAAGCCCGCGCGGAGGTCTCCGACGAGGAGGCCGAGGCCCTGCAGGAGAAGTTCTCCAAGGGCGAGATGACGATGGAGGATTTCTTGAAGCAACTCCGCACGCTCCGCCGCATGGGGCCGCTCAAGCAACTCATGGGCCTGCTCCCCGGCGTCGGCGGCGCGCTCAAGGACGTCCACATCGACGACAAACAACTCGACCGCGTCGAGGCCATCGTCCACTCCATGACCCCCGGCGAGCGCCGCCGCCCGGAAACGCTCGACATGCCCCGCCGCCGCCGCGTCGCCAAGGGGAGCGGCACGAAAGAGCCGGAGGTCGGGCAACTCATCAAGCAGTTCTCGACGGTGAACAAGCTCGCCAAGAGCCTCGGCAGCATGGGCGCGCTCGACCGCGTCAAGGCCGTGAAGGAGATGGGCAAGGGAGGGATGGCCGACATGATGCCCGGAGTCAGCGGCCTCCCGGGCTTCCGCAGCAAGGGCTCGACGGCGATGCCGAGCATCAAGAGCAAGTTCAAGAAGCGGAAGTGAGAAGCGAGGGAGTGAGAAGCGACGGGCGCGTGGCACGGGTCGCGGGCATGACGGCTGGAGCGCGTGAGCACCAGCCGCGTCCATCCGCCGGCACGCACCGATCCCACCCCACGCCCCGCGACCCGTGCCGAGACGTCCGATGCGCCCCCCGCCCCCCGTTCACCGCACGGGTCGGCGGGCTCGATTCGCACACGACACGCCACCCCTCGATCGAAGATCCGCGCGACTCATCCCGCACCCACCATGCCGCCGACCCGCGCCACGTCGGGTTGATATGGGCCACCCGCCGGGGCCGCGTTGTCTTTGTCTCCACTTCGTACTTCGTACCTCGTGCTTCGTACTTCCCCCGCCTACGCCGCCTTCTCCCCCGCGTCCTGCAACCGGTACACATACGCCAGGATCTCCGCCACCGCCTCGTAGTACTCCGGCTTGATCTGCTTGCCCACCGGCACACCCGCGTACAACGCCCGGGCCAGCGGGGGACGCTCGACGACGGGGATCTTGTGGGCCGCGGCGATCTCGCGGATCCGCATCGCCATGAAGTCCGCGCCCTTGGCGACGACCTTCGGCGCGGCCATCGTCTTCGCGTCATACTGCAGCGCGACGGCGTAGTGCGTCGGATTCGTCACGATCACGTTGGCCTTGGGGACGTTCGTGTGCAGCCGCTGCAGGGCGATCTGCCGGGCGATCTTCAGGCGGCGGCCGCGGATCTCCGGGTCGCCCTCCATGCTCTTGTGCTCCTCGCGGGACTCCTGGCGCGTCATCATCAGGTCCCTGGTCATCTGCCAGCGCTGGTAGGCGAAGTCGGCGATGCCGATCACGAGCATCACCAGCAGCGTCCAGCCGAGCAGCTTGGTGATGATCACCAGCAGGACCGACCACATGGCCCGCACCTCGAGCTGCGAGAGCGCGACGATCCGTTCCCACTCGCTCATCGACACGCCCACGACCACCAGGCAGAGCATCGTGATCTTGATCACGCCGAGGATCGTCTTCACCACGTTGCGCGTGCCGAATAGCCGCTGGAACCCCTTCATGGGGCTCAGCCGGTCCAGCTTGGGCATGAGCGGATCGAGCGTCGGGTGCCACCCCACCTGCAGGATGTGGGCGACGAGCGTGATGAGAAAGAGCACCACGATGATCGGCGCGGCCACCAGCACCGCCTGCTGGGCCGTCCACCAGCACAGGTCGCCGATCCCCTCGCTGCGGAGCATCTTTCCCGAGTCGCGGTCGTCGAGCAGAAAGCGGATCAGCCCCGCCAGCCCGGCCGTGAGCGGCGCGCCGAAGACCAGCAGCAGGATGAACGCGACGATCAGGTCCGTGCCCGCGCCGAAGTCCGTCGAGCGGGCCACCTGGCCGCGGTCGCGGGCCTCCTCGCGCTTGCGGGAGGACGGTGCTTGCGTCTTTTCGCCAAGGTCTTCGGCCATCGGTCACTCTCGGGAAGGCTTCACCACAGAGGCACAGAGACACAGAGAAGAGAGCGAGAACAAGAGGGTTGAAAGGCGTTCTTGCATTCGGTCTTCACGATCAGTCTCTCTGTCTTCTCTGTGCCTCTGTGTCTCTGTGGTGAGAGTCCCATTCATCTGCCCAGCGACTCCGTCCACCGAACCGCCGCGTTGATCGTCTCCATCGTGCTCCGACCTGTCGCGTGCATGATCCCCGCGACGCCGGCGGCGAGGGCCACCATCGTGATGACCACCTTGATGCTGAAGCCGAGCGACTGGACATTGATCTGGGGGATCGTGCGGGCCAGCAGCGCGGTGGCGATCGTCTCGATCAGGATGATGCACAGCACCGGCGAGCTCACACGCAGGGCCAGCTCGAAACCCGACGCGATCAGGCCGCTGAGCAGGGCCACCGGGGCGAACCCGCCGCCGCCCCCCCCCACCCCCGCGTGCATGATCGGCACGTTCGCGAACGTGTTGGCCAGCGCGACGAAGATCGCCTCCAGCCCCCCCATCATGATGAACAGCACCAGCGCGCCGTATTGCAGGAACTGCCCGAGCGTGTCCGTCTCGACATCCAGCGCGGGGTTATACACCTGCCCGAGCGACATGCCCGCCTGCTGGCCCATCACCAGGCCGCCGAGCTGCACGGCGTACATCGGCAGCGCGGCCATGAGGCCCAGGGCCGCGCCGATGAGGGTTTCGCCAAAGATGGCCGGCGCCAGCGACATCAGGTCGGTGCTCACGGGCGTGTGGTTCACCCGGCCGAGGGCCGGATACACCGCCAGCGCGAACGCGAACGTCAGCAGCGCCCGCAACCGGAGCGGCAAGAGCGAGCTCGACAGCACCGGCGAGAACACCAGCAGCCCGCTCATGCGGAACAGCACGAGCAGGAACGGGCCGACATGGTTGAGCAATGGATCAAGCGAAGGCACG
Source organism: uncultured Phycisphaerales bacterium (assembly GCA_937871915.1). Taxonomy (GTDB): domain Bacteria; phylum Planctomycetota; class Phycisphaerae; order Phycisphaerales; family UBA1924; genus UBA4658. The sequence continues at coordinate 69,007 of CALMPG010000116.1, read as the reverse complement.
TTGTCTCACTGGGCACTGGGCACTGGGCACTGGGCACTGGGCACTGGGCACTGGCCACTGGGCACCACCCCTACCACCCCGTACACATGCTGACGGTGAACTCCATCAACCGCACCGCGATCCACGGGATCAGCACGACCGCGACGAGGATCATCGCGATGATCTTCGGCACGAACGTCAGCGTCTGCTCCTGGATGCTCGTGATCGCCTGGAAGATGCTGATGACCAGGCCGACGACCACCCCCGCCAGCAGGATCGGCGCGGCGATCTTGAGCGCAATGATCAGCGTCTCGCGGACAAGTTCGATGGTTTGCTGGTCGTACGTCATGGGTGCCTCTACGAGCCGCGAACGCTGTGAGCGGTTCTCTTCTGTGGTGGGTATGCACACCCCGCACTTCGTTCGGGGCTCGTCATCCGAATCCGAACACCCGCACCACCGGCCCCAAGGCCTCGCTCACCGCCGGCGCCGCCGGGTGCGTCACAAACGACCGCAGCAGACTCCCCACCACCAGCGTCCACCCATCCACCAGCACGAACAGCAGGAGCTTGAACGGGAGCGAGATCAGCACCGGCGGGAGCATCATCATGCCCATGGAGATGAGCAGCGACGAGATCACGATGTCGATCACCAGGAACGGCAGATACACCTTGAACCCCAGCAGGAACCCGGTCTTGAGCTCGCTGAGCATGAACGCCGGCACCAGCGAGACCATGTCCACATCATCCGTGGACATCTTTTCCGGCTCGCTCGTGTCCACGCCCCGGTAGTTCAGGATCGTGTACACGCTCGACCAGTTCCCCGTCGCCTCGATCTGGTCGAACATGAACTCGCGGAGGGGCTGCTTGGCCTTGAGCCACAACTCGTCGTAGTCGCGGATCTCGCCGTTGCGATACGGGACCACGGCCTCCTTGTGGATCCGGTCCATCGTCGGCGACATCACCAGCAGCGTCATGAACATCGACAGCCCGACGATCACCTGCGGCGGCGGCAGCGTCTGCGTGCCCAGCGCCTGCTTCACCAGCCCCAGCACGATCATGATGCGCACGAAGCACGTGCACATGAGCATGATCGACGGGGCCAGCCCGATCACCGTCAGCACGACCAGGATGTTGATCGACGACGACAGCCCGCCCTTGGCCGCGCCCCCCCCCCCGCCTCCCCCCCCCCCTCCACGCGAACCCCCGATCGTATCCCCCACCCCACCCCGGGTCGCCAGCGGGTTTGTGTCGGCGCCAAAGTCCTCGTTCGTCGTCGGTGCCGTTGTCGCTCGGGCCGCCGGTCCGTACGTCTCCTGCCCGAGCGCCGGCGCGACCATCCCCACCACCACGGCCACAACGACCATCAGCACTCGGCTCAGTATCCTCATCGGTGCGCCTCCCCGCGAAGCGCGTGCAGGCGTTGACGGATTGCCCCGAACGAATCCGCCCCAGTCGGCGCTTCCAGCGCCTCGAACCGCGGCCGGACCGGCTCCGGCCGCGGAACGAGCTCGGGCCGCACGCTCGCCCGCACCGGCGGGAACTTGTGCACGACCGGCGGCGCCTCCTCGATCTCCGGCATCGCCGCGCCCTCATCCCACAACCCCGCCCGATCACCCGGCGGCGTCTGCGACACCCGCCGCAGATCCACGTCCACATGGTCCGCCTCGCTCGCCGCGTGCGAGCGATCGAACGCCCGCAGCAGCGACGTGAACTTCCCCGAGGCCGACCCGCTCTGGTGCTCACCCGCCTTCACGAGAATCGACGCAACCTCCTCCGGCTGGGTGATCTCGCACAGCGTCGTCAGCGTTCCCACGCCCCCGCGAATCCGGGGCGTCGTTTGCGAGAGCAGCAGCACGCGGCAATCGACTTTCAACAGGATCAGCGTCTGCCCGCGTGTCAGCGGATACCGCCCGAGCACTTCCAGCAAGCCCTCCGGCGCCCGTCCGCCAGCACCCAGAGCCCCCGCCAGCCCGCCACCCCTCGCCACCAGTCGCTTCGCGATCGCCGCCAGCCCCACGATCAGGAGCAGCACGACCAGCAGGCTCCCGCTCGTCCGCACCGCCGGGTTGTCCCACATCGCCCCGACCGCCGACTGCGCGGCCGCCTTCGGCTTCCCCTCGGCGTCGGGCTTCGTCACCGCCCGCGTCTGCCGCACCATCCCCAGCGGTCGCGGCCGCAGATCATTCTTGGGCGTGCTCGGTTCCCCGCGCACCGCGTCGGCCGGTCGAATGCTCTCCTTGAGAACGATCGGGGCGCCGCTTCCCGCATTCTCTTCCGCCCCGCTGGCGAGAGTCCCAAGCGATACCGCGATCGCCCCGGCGACCACGACCCGCACCAGCATGTGCCTGTTCCTGCCCCGCACGCGTCGCCTTCCTGGCTTGTTGAACGGGGCTCCGCCCCGCATCCGCACACTACTACCGCAGCCGCCCCCGCACCGGCCCCGCTCCATCCACCACCGGCGACACGATCTCGTTGATCCGCACGCAGAAGTTGTCGTTGAGCACCAGCACCTCGCCCCGGGCCACGTGCCGGTCGTTCACATACACATCCACCGGATCGCCCGCGAGTTTGTCGAGTTCCACCACGCTCCCCTCGCCCAGACGCAGCACATCCTCGACGAGCATCCGCGTCCGCCCCAGTTCGATCTTCACGTTCAGGTTCACATCCGAGAGCAGGTCGATCCCCTCGGGGCGCGGCTGCATCCCGGCCGCGCCGAACGCGGGCAGGCCGAACGGCTGCGGAGTCGGTCCACCCGAAGGTTGTCCATACCCACCGCCCGCGGGCGTGTTCCCCCTCGCCGCCCCGCCCGGAGCGTCGTTGGCCGCACGGGCCGCCGCGATCGCCTGCTGGGCCGACGCCAGCGCGGCCGCCGCGGCATCATCGCCGCCCGTCGCCGACATCACCGGCGTGGTCTCCTGTCGCAACTGGCTGACCGCTTCCTGGGCCGCCCGGAGCGCGGCGGCAACGTCCTCGTCGCCGCCCGCACCGCCCGGCATGTTGGTTCCCGCATCGCTCATCCGCGCACTCCACGCTGCGACCCAAAGTACAGGGTGGGCATCCTGCCCACCGCGCAAACGCCGAAACTCCGCAATCGTCCGAGATCGTCCACCCGCGCACCCGATCCGCACATTTGGCCGACGCCCCCGCCGATATCCGCACCTTCACGCGCAAGAACTGCCGGATTCGCCCCCTTCGCGCCCGACTTCCTACCCTCCCCTCCCATGCCCACAATCCACCCCTCGTCGAGCGTCGCCAAGTCATGCGAACTCGCCGACGACGTGATCATCGGCCCCCACTGCGTCGTTGCCGGGCGCGTCACCCTCGGCCCGGGCGTCCGCCTCGCGGGCTCCAACTACATCGCCGGCGACGTCGGCCCTGTCTGGATCGGGGCCCGCACCCGGCTCTGGCCCCACGCCTGTGTCGGCTACGAGCCGCAGGATTACAAGTTCAACGGTGTCACCGGCGGCGTGGTGGTCGGCGAGGACTGCATGCTCCGCGAGGGGGCCACCGTTCACGCCTCCACCAAGGCCGACAAGCCCACCGTCCTCGGCAACAAGGTCTTCATGATGGTCAACGCCCATGTCGCCCACGACTGTGTCCTCAAGGACCGCGTCGTCATGGTCAACGGCTCCGCCCTCGCCGGCCACTGCGAGGTCGGCTTCGACGTCACCCTCGGTGGCAACGCCGTCATCCACCAGTTCTGCCGCATCGGCCGCATGGTCATGATGTCCGGCGACTGCGCCGTGAACAAGGACGTCCCCCCCTTCTGCATCGTCAGCGAGCGCAACCGCATCGGCGGCCTGAACCTCGTCGGCCTCCGTCGCACCGGCGTCCCACGCGATCAGATCACCGTCATGGGCCGCGCCTTCAAGGAGTATCTCTACCGCCCCATGCTCCGCGAGGAGGTCGTCTCCGGCCTTCGGAGACTCGCGGCCGAGGGTGGCGGCCCGCTCGTATCCGAGATGGCCGACTTCCTCGCCCTCGCCCAGCGCGGCTTCGTCACCGGCTTCGGCAAACCCCCGCGAGGCTCCATCCGCGCCGGCATCGAAGGCGAAGAATAATAACAGAGGCCCGGGCGCAAGCCCGGGCTCGACCCTGCAACACCCGCCGGACCACTCCGTGCATGGGCTTGCGCCCACGCCTCTGTCCGAATACCCTCCCCCATGCCCATCCGCTCCCGACGCGCACGGACGCCGTCGCTCCCCAGCCCCCTTCCCCCGCTCGCCGACCTCGACTCCGGCGCGGCCATGTGCGTCCTCGCCTCCGGCTCCGGCGGGAACTGCTCGGTCATTGTCATCAAACGCGGCGACGTCATGCGGGTCGTGCTCATCGACCTGGGCCTCTCGCCGCGCAAGACGTTCAACCACCTCGCCGGCCTCGGCCTTCGCCCGGACCAGATCGACGACGCCATCGTCACCCACCTCGACGCCGACCACTTCCGCCCCGAGTGGCTGCGATTGCTCCCCCCCCACGCCCGCCTGCGCATGCACGCCCGCCACGCCCGCGAGTTGCGGCTGCTGGGCATGGCGAGCCCGGAGGGTGCGCCGGCGGACGGCCCGACGACCGCCTCCCGCATCGTGGCCTTCGACTCCCCCTTCGTCATCGACGAGGGCATCACCGTCCGCCCCCACATCATGAGCCACGATGAGGCCGGCGTCTCCACCCTCCGCATCGATATGCCGGGCCTGCCAAACGGCGGCTCGCTCGGCTTCTGCACCGACCTCGGTCGCGTCACCGACGACCTGCTCGACCACCTCACCACCGACCACGGCGAGGCCCAAGCCGCCGACGGCCGCACCTGGCACGGCGTCGATGTCCTCGCGATGGAAAGCAACTACTGCCCGCGGATGCAACTCGCCAGCGACCGACCGTGGTTCCTCAAGCAGCGCATCATGGGCGGGCGCGGCCACCTCTCCAACCAGGAAGCCCTCGACGCCGTCCGCGCCATCCGCCCCCGCGAGCATGTCGTCCTCCTGCACCTTTCGCGACTGTGCAACTCCGCCACCCTTGTGGCCGATCTGCACGCCGGGGCCGACTACGCCCTGACCATCGCGGATCAGTTCACGCCGACGCGCTGGATCAACCTGGCGCGCAGCACGCGCCCGTTTGATCGGGTGGTGGCGCGAACGCGCGAAGCCGCAGCATCATCGCTGTTTCATTGAGGACTCAGACTGCGCTGGCCACTTCGTGGTTTGCGGAGTCTTCCGGCCTTGCGGCCGCCGCTCCTGTCCTCAAACTCAGCACCGTCAGATCATCATCCTGGTGCAGACTCCCCACCTGCGCATCGATGTCCGCCGCCAGCCGTCGCATCGCCGTCTCCATGTCCCGCATCGACTCGCCGCGGCGCATCCCCGCAAGGAAGCCGTAGTGCGGCGGGCAGGGGCGGTTGGGGATGTCCGAGGGGGCCGTGTGGCGCGGCGAGAATGCGCCCTCGATCCCGTCGGAGTGCAGCACGAGGAACTCGTCCTCCTCCAGCCGGATCGTCACCTGCTCGTACTCATAGTCGGCGACGACGCCGAGGAGCATTCCCGAGACCTCGACCGGGCGCACGCCGCTGGGCCCGATCCGCAGCGGCGGCGGGTGGCCGGCGCACGCCAGCGTGATCAGCCCCGTTCGCGTGTTCACGATCCCGCTGATCGCCGTGGCGAACCGCGCGGGACCGGCCATGCACTCCTGCAGGCCGTTGTTGAGTCTCGACAGCGCCTCGCCCGGTGGCACCAGCCGGTACCCGGTGGACGTGATCTCCTTGCGCGGCAGCGAGCCGGTGAGAAACAGCGTCATAAGCGCGGCCGGAACGCCGTGGCCCATGGCATCGGCGAGGAAGAACCCGACATGGTGCTCGTCGAGCCGCGACACGTCGTAGGTATCGCCGCTGACAAACCCCTGCGGGCGGAAGAGCACCTGGGCCTCGAAACCCGCCACCGAGGGGAGCGTCTTGGGCATGAAGTCGCGCTGCACCCGTGCCGCCAGCAGCAACTCCTGGTGCAAGCGGTCGATCTCGGCGGAGGTCTCGCCCTGGAAACTCTGGGCCAGTTTCAGGCTCTGCTCCATCGAGCGAACGGCCGTCTGGCGGGCCGCCAGCGCGTAGAGCATCGCCGCGCTGCCGGCGGGATTGGCGTTCATCGGCTGCACGATCACCGCGCCGGGGTGGAACTCTTCCAGTCGCGCCGAGCGTTCGTGGACGAGCAGGAGCGTCGGGATCATCGACTGCTGGAACAGGTCCAGCACGCGGCACATGAGCGATTCGTTCCCGCCCGCGTCGTCCTGCTCCCCGCCGCGCGGCATGGCGAGCACGGCCGCGTCCCACCGGTTCTGGGCCTTGCCGCTCTCGGCCGCGGCCATGGCGTCGCCGGGCGTGACGGGCTCGAGTTTGGGCAGGGGCAGGCCGTGGGGCCAGGCGCGCGCGATCGGCTCCCACCAGTGGCCGGCCTCCGTGGACCCTTCGGTGATGAGTGCGATGCAGTGGTTCCGCATGCTGGGCGCCGGGGCCGGGGCGGGCGCACCATTCTCGGACCATCAGCCTTCGCCGCGCCTCGGTAGGCCCAGCATCGGTCTACCGAGCCATCCGCTTGAGGGCGTCCACGTCGAACTCGACCTTCTCGCCCTCCTGGATCCCCAGTTTCTGAATGGTCCCGGGCTTGAGTTCGATGACGAAGGATGTCGAATACCTGCTCGGGTAGGCCGTGGCCGTGATCCGCCGCTCGTAGGCCTCGTTGTACGTGTCGTCCTCCCCCTCGTCGGGACCTCGCGGGGGCAGGGCTTTCATCGTGTACGTCGTCAACACCCGTCCCCCGCCGTCGAGATAGAGGATGTCGAGGTCGCTCGGGCAATCACGCATCACGAAGCTCATCGGCCCCCACTGCGAGCGTGGGAACGTGAAGATCATCCCGCCGTCGTCGGGGATCATGGCCTCGGTCCGCCCGCCCATGCCGCGGTTGCGCTTCGTCGCATCCGCGGCGATCTCGAGCTTGAACGCCTTGCCGTGGATCACCGCGTTTGCCACGGTGCCATTGACGGCCGGCGGCGCGGCGTTGTCGCACCCGTGCAGCGTTGAGTGCAGCATCACCACCATCGCCCACATCGCCCACATTCTTGGGGTCCTCATCTTCGGGCCTGCGACCGCAGCCATGCATCATCCTCGCTCGTGAACGTCACCTCGCCTCGGGGCATCGTAGCCGGATCGAACCGGTCCATGAACTCACGGGCGTTCATGGGACTTCTCGCCGCGCCGGGGATGGACCACGCCGCCATCAACCCCACCACCGCCTCCGCGGGAACGCCCGCCTGGCGGTAGGTGTCGATCCGAGTATCGCCGTGCCGCTTGGCCAGGCGCCTGCCGTCTGTGCCGATGACCAGCGGCAAGTGCCAATGGGCGGGTTCATTCTGGTGGCCCAGAGCACGCCGGAGGAGCATCTGGCGGGCGGTGGAGTCCAGCAGATCGTCGCCTCGGATGATCTGATCTACGCCTTGACGCTCGTCGTCCACGACTACCGCGAGTTGGTAGCTCGGCTGGTCGCGCTTGGTCCACAGCACGAAGTCGCCGACGATTCGGGACGGGTCGAACGCCTTTGGCCCGGAGAAACCGTCGGTGAAACGGACCTCGCCCGCCGGGCAGAGCAGTCGCCAGTTGGCCTGCTTCGGAGACGCGTCGAAGTCGTAGGACTGGCCCGCTGTGGCCGGGCGAAGCGCGGCGGGAAACGGCGTCTCGTGGGCGCCCTCCTGCGGTGCGCTGGCCGCGGCTTCGATCTGCGTCCGGGTGAGGTCGCAGGGATAGGCATGGCCCTTGGCGGCGAGGGTTCGCAAGGCGGCGCGATAGGGGTCAAGATCGGCAGACTGAACGAGCGGATTGTCGGGCGGGCCGACCTCCGGCGGGTCCCAATCAAGGCCGAGCCACCGGAGGGTCTCGATCAGGCCCGACGCCGCATCTGCCTTGATGCGCGGCGTGTCCATGTCCTCGATGCGGAGGATGATCCGCCAACCGAGGCTGCGGGCCATGGCCCAGGTAATCAGGAACGTGCGGGCGTTGCCGAGGTGGAGCGCGCCCGTGGGAGAGGGGGCGAGCCGGGTGGTGTGGTGTCGGTTTGGGGTGGGCACGCTCATCGGCGGAGTTCACGGGGGGACGATACACTCGACCCATGGACAAGATGACCGACGAGCAGGTGCTGGGAGCCCTGAAGGGGGCACCGGACTGGGCCGAGACCGGCGGGCAGATCCACCGGACGTTCCAGTTCAAGGACTTTGTCGAATCGATGAAGTTCCTCAACGCCGTGGCGGAGTACGCCGAGAGCGTGCAGCACCACCCCGACATCCTGATCCGCTGGAACAAGGTAACGCTGACGGTGAGCACGCACGACGCGGGGGGGATCACGGAGAAGGACTTTGCGCTCGCGGCGAAGGCCGATGAGCTCGCGTGCGGGTTCCTGCCCGCCGCGCCGGCCAAGGTCAAGAAGGCGAAGAAGTAGGCGCTCGACCGACGGGCGACTCAACATCCGGCCAGCCAGGCGTTGATGAAATCGAAGATGTCGGCGACCTCGAGAGCACCCGAGGTGTTGAAGTCCGCGCTGGGCGAGCCCCCGAGCCAGGCGTCGAGGAACGCGAAGATGTCGTTCACCGTCAGGCCGCCGGAGCCGTCGAAGTCGGCCGGGCACGCGGCGGAGCACGCGGTGATTTGGGGGGCGAGGACGCACGGGACGAAGCAGAAACTGGCGCAGAAGTCCAGGTCGCCTCGCAGGCGGGCGCGGGTGCCCACAGGCGGGGACGCGGTGTTGGGAAGCACCTGCTGGCCTCCGCCGTCGGGCTGGAACAGGACGCAGCCCTCCAGACCCATGACAAGCGTGCCGCACTGGTCGTACGGCGTGCCGGGGGCTGTCGCGGCCGCGAGGGCCGCCAACGTGAGCCCAATAGTCCGGGGAAACGTTCGATTCATCTCAGGCCCTTGCGCGCAAACGCGTCGGTGTGACGCGATAGAGCCATTATGGACAGCCGACAAACCAGGCGTTGACATAGGCGAAGATGTCCTCGACCTGCAATCCGCCAGTACGATCGAAGTCGGCCCTCGGATCGCCGGCCAACCACGCCGCGAGAAAATCGAAGATGTCCTGGACCCCCGCCGCACCCGAACAGTTGTAGTCCGCCCGACAGATGCTGTAGCGGCCGACTTGAGCAGAGACCATATCGCCGGTCCTGACAAAGCCTCCGCCGAAGATCAGGTCGCCGTCTGGAAGCGTGGAAACTATCCCGGCCCCTGCGTCGGTGCCCGGGCTGAAAGCGGACCACGTCGATCCGTTCCAAACTGCAAGTCCGCCAACGGGGGTTCCTCCTGCGTTCAGGAAACTCCCAGCCACAATCACACTTCCGTTGGGCAGAATCTCCATTGAGGAGACGCCGCCGCTGGTTCCGGCACCAAGTGCGGACCACGCCGCGCCGTCCCATCGGGCGATATTGAACGCGGGCACTCCCCCCGCGCTCGCGAATTGACCGCCGGCGAGCAGACCGCCACCCGGTTGCACCTTCAGCGCGCCAACGGAAGCATTTGAGTTTCCCATTCCTGAGCCAAATGGATTCCAGGTCAGGCCATTCCACCTTGCGATCTTGGCGATTGGATTACCCCCGGAGTTATTGAAACGGCCTCCCGCTACGAGATCGCCGTTTGGCATCTCCGCAAGTGCCTGGACGGTGCCGTCAAGCCCAGCTCCCAAGGTCGACCAAGCCTGGCCGTTCCAGAGGGCGATACGACTGGCGGGGCTGCCTCCTGCCGTGGTGAACTGTCCGCCGACAAGAACGCTCCCGTTGGAAAGAGTCAACAACGTTGATACCGACCCATTCAACCCCGAGCCGAGTGGTTCCCAAGATGCACCATTCCACCGTGAGATGTAGGCGATCGGACTGCCGCCCATGGATGTGAACGCTCCACCGGCGATGAAGGTGCCATCGGGAAGCGCCGTAACAGCGTGCACGACGCCGTTCGCCCCCGATCCAAGAGCAGACCAAGCCTGTCCATTCCAGCGAGCGATCTGTCTTGCAAGGACATCGCCCGCCGAAACGAAAATCCCTCCCACAACGAGGTTGTTGTCTGGAAGCGCGGCCAGACAGAATACGGCAGCGTTGATACCGGTGCCGAACGACGACCATGCCTGCCCGCTCCAACGAGCCACCCGCGACGCCGGGAGCAAGTCCCCGGTAAGCGTGAAGTCGCCCGCGGCGACCACTTCGGCGTCGGGAAGCGACGCGAGCGCGTAAATTAAGCCAGCTCCGAACCCCGGCCCCATCGGCGACCATTCTGTTGAGTTCCAACGGGCGATTCCCGTGAGCTGAGGACCACCCGGCAAGCCAAAGTGGCCGCCGGCGATCAGGACGCCCTGCGGGAGGACCATGATCGAGTACACCGTTGAGGTCAATCCGCTACCAATCGCGGACCATGACGTGCCGTTCCAAGTTGCGATGTTCGTCGCCCCGGTCAGCACTGTGCCAGCGTAGACAAACGAGCCGCCTACTACGACCTCTCCCGTCGGGAGTGTGGCGAGCGCGTACACAGCAGCGCCGCCGGTTCCGCTCCGCACTCCGGAGCCCAGGGGCGACCAGTTCGCACCGTCCCATCTCGCGATGCAGTTCACGCTCACCCCTCCGGCGGAGAAAAAGATACCCCCTGCGACGATGTCGCCGTTCGGTAGGGAGGCCAGAGCAAGGACGGTTCCAGATATTCCCGTGCTCAACCTCGACCATGAAGTTCCATCCCAGCGGGCAATGTTGTTCACGACCACAGACCCCGCGGTAGGTATGCTCCCGCCGACGACAATGTCCCCATTGGGAAGGACGCTCACGGCGCGTACAAATCCGGAGAGGCCCGGAGCAACTGGTGACCAGACCGCCCCGTTCCACTTTGCCAGACCGGTCGCCGCAACGCCTCCGGCGGAAGCAAACTCACCGGCAACGAGTAACTCGCCAGAAGGCAGTTCTGACAGGGCGTACACAATGCCATTGGTTCCTGTGCCGAGCGAAGTCCATCGAGTTCCGTCCCATGCCGCGATATTCGACACAATCGAAGAACCCGCGACCTTGAAATCGCCGCCGACCACAAGTATGGCCGGTTGGGGTCCGGGTCCATCGGGATCCCACGCCTTGGCCGCATAGGCGACGCCGTTCAGGCCAGGAATTCCGGAGCCGGCGACCCAGTGCCCCGCACACTGTGCGTGCGCGTTCGGGACGGGCAGGAGCATCGCGGCGCTCGCGACAAGGAGCACCACACGCAGCACCCGAACCGACAGTCCGGTGAGGCCGCTTCGATCTCGCTGACGTGCGGCCACGATGGCGCCCTCCTTGGATGTGCTACTTGAGCTCGACGTTCCAATACGCGTCGTCGAGGAACGCCTTCCACGAGTGGTAGCGGTCCTGGCCGAGGCGGATGGAGATGAGCGGGTTGCGCCTGGGCTTGACGGGGAGGCGGATCATCTTCATGTGGGCCTGGTCGGGGGTGCGACCGCCCTTGCGGGCGTTGCACTTGATGCAGGCGCACACGAGGTTCTCCCACGAGTCGCCGCCGCCTTGGGCCCGGGGAAGGACATGGTCGATGGAGAGTTCGTTGGTGGGGAAGTTGCGCCCGCAGTACTGGCACTGGTTGCGGTCGCGGGCGAAGAGGTTGCGGCGGTTGAGCTTGACGATCTGGGCGGGGAGGCGGTCGTAGCCCAGAAGGCGGATGATGCGGGGCACGACGATGTCGAACCGGACGGTGCGGATCCAGTCGTGCGAGCCGGGGCCGCTGGGCGCGTCGGGCTCGAAGGCTTTTTGGAGCTGGGAGAGTTCCGCCCAGGACTCGAAGTCGTAGCTGAGGTACTTGCCGTTCTCGACGTGGATGATCTCGGCGATATCGCGGCAGATGAGGCTGAAGGCCCGGCGCGCGGAGATGACTCGCACGGCCACGAAGGCCTTGTTGAGGACTAGCACCTTGTAATCGAGGGCGGAGGCGACGCCGCTCGCGTGGGCCATGCCGATGAGCGAGCCGAGGGGGAGGGAGGCCGCGATCCCGGCCGATTCCGATAGTGCGGCCGCCTCATCGACGGAGGCGGAAGGGCGCTGGAGACGGGGTCTGCCGCGTGAACTGCTCATGGAACGCTCGGGGACCACCGTTAGGCGGGACCGGTGAAGCGAAGGCGGAGGGCCGAGGGGAGAAGGAAAGGAGCGGGGCCCACCGTAGTGTGTAGTCTGGTTGGGTAGAGTCCAGACGAGTTGATCTGTGGGCAATGATATCGGACGAATGGGTGCGGGGCGAATGGGGGGTTTGGGGCTCTATGGCCGAGTGGATCAGAGAGTATGCGTGGCTGGGGTGGTATCTGACGGCGGCGTCGGTGGCGATGTTCCTTGTCACGCTGCTGGCGGTGCCGGCGGTGCTGGTGCGGATCCCGGCGGACTATTTCCGGCGGGAGCGTCGGGCGGTGACGCCGTGGAGAAACCGGCACCCGGTGCTCGGGTGGACGGTCCGGATCGGCAAGAACGTGGTGGGATGGGTGCTGGTCGCGGCGGGGATCGCGATGCTGGTGCTGCCGGGGCCGGGGTTGGTAGCAATCCTCGTGGGGATCATGCTGGCGGAGTTTCCGGGGAAGTTCCGGCTGGAGCGCTGGATCGTGTCGCGGCCGCGGGTGCTGAGAGTGGTCAACCGGCATCGGCGGACGCGGGGCGTGGAGGAGTTGGGGGTGTGAGGAGCCTCACGGGCAGCCCGCGAACCAGGCGTTGAGGTAGTCGAAGATGTCCTGAACATCGAGCACGCCGCTCTGGTTGAAGTCCGCGGCGGGGACGGCGGCGAACCAGCCGTTGAGAAAGTCGAAGATGTCCTGCACGGTGAGCGTTCCGCTCTGGTTGAAGTCGGCGTGGATGCAGACATAGACGGTGACGGCCACAGGATCGCTGGGCGTGGAGCCGCAGGGGCTGGTGAGCACAACCGAGTAGTCGCCGGAGTCGGCGATCCCGGCCTGCGTGATGGTGAGCGTGGGCGTGAGCGAGCCTTGGATCCGGGCGTCGTCGGCGAGGGGCTGGACGCCCTTGAACCACTGGAATGTGAGCGGATCGGCGCCAGCGCCCATGACGCGGAGTTGGAGCGTGGTAGTCTCGGCTTGCGACTGCGGCAGGGGCTGAACGTCCACCACGGGCAGGCAGGGATAGGGGACGAGCTTGTAGATCGTGCCCGTGTAGATGGAACAGAGATAGAGCTCGCCGGCGGTGTCCTCGCCGAAGGAGGCAACAAGGGGGGCGGGGCGGGTCTCTCCGGCGGGGATGAACTGGGCGGTACGTTCGGTGAGTTCGGCGGCCTGTCCCCCGACGAAGCGGAACGAGAAGTACTTGGACCTGACAAAGTCTCCGAAGAAGTAGAGCCCCGCGAACTCGGGGATCGCCGCCCCGCGGTAGACATAGCCGCCGGTGATGCTGGCGACCGAGGGATGCGATCCCTCCCAGACGGGGGGAATGAGAGCGGGGTTGTTGCAGTCGCACTGGGTGGGGCCGAGGCAGTGGTTTCCTTCCATGCAGGGCCAGCCGTAGTTGCGCCCGCCGGGGCCGGCCGCGGGCTCGACGTCGATTTCCTCCCAGCTGCCGTTGCCGACGTCGCCGAAGTAGAAGTCGCCGGTGGTGCGGTCGAAGGAGGCCCGCCAGGGATTGCGGACGCCGTAGGACCAGATCTCGTCGTCGCCGGCGAGGTTCACGAAGGGGTTGGAGGCCGGGACGTGGTAGTTGCGGTCGGGGTCGGCCGGGAAGTCGTCGGAGGATGGGTCGATGCGGAGGACCTTGCCGAGGCGTTCGCCCGTGAGGCTTTGGGCGTGGCCCGCGAAGTCCGGGGTGGCGCCGGTGTCGCCGTCTCCGGAGGTAATGTACAGGTAGCCGTTGGTGGGGCTGAAGCCGATCCAGCCGCCGTTGTGGCCCAGGGGTCGGGGATAGCGCCAAATGACGGCCGCGCTCTGGGGCTCGGCGATGAAGGCCCCATCGGTGCGATCGATGTGGTAGCGGACGAGGTTGACGAAGCCGTCGAGGGAGTTGTAGTTGATATAAAGGAAGCCGGTGGTGGCGAAGGCAGGATCGAAGGCAAGGCCGAGGAGTCCGTTGTCGTTCTCGGTGCTGACCCGATCGGCGATGTCGAGGACGCGAACCGGGTCGGCCCCACCGGACTGAGCATCCAGCGCGTAGATCACGCCCGGGCGCGAGGCGGCGATGATGCGCTCGGAATCGCCGGGAGGAGCGGTGACGAAGATGGGCTGGGGGACATCGCGCGAGAAGCGGACCAGGCGTGCGGGGGGAGTGGCGAGAGCGGCCGCCGCGCTGCATAGCACAGCGGCCCCGGTGAGGGTGCGAATGAGTGGAGTGATCACACAACAAACTACGGACCAAAGCCGCGGTTGGATTTCACAAAGAGCCGACCCGAGGCAAAAAACCGCGATTCAAGGTCCCAGAAGCCCTCGGAACAACTCAACGAAGGCGGTCGGCCCGAATACCCCCGTGGCTTGGGCCCGGAGCGATAGCAAGCGACCACAGCCCCTTCGGGCTCGGCTCAGGTATGTCAGTGCCGAAAATGCCTGACGCCCGTGGTCATGCAGGTGACGCCGTGGGTCTGGCACAGGTCGAGCGTCTCCTGGTCGCGCTTCGAGCCGCCGGGGTGGACGATCATCGAGACACCCGCGTTGATGAGCAGCTGCGGGCCGTCGGGGAAGGGGAAAAAGGCGTCGCCGACGGCGATGCTTCCCCTCGCGAGCGGACCGGCCTTCTCGATGGCGAGGCGGCAGGCGGAAACGCGGTCAACCTGGCCCGAGCCGAGGCCGTAGAGGCGGGTGGCCGAGTCCGTCCGGTTCGGAGAGCCGGACCCACCCAGGACTATGGCGTTGCTGGTGACGAAGCGACAGAGGGTCTCGAGGATCTGGGCGGCGTGGAGTTGGGCGTCTGAGGGTTTGGGGCCGGCGGCGTGGTGCCAGATCGGGGCGGCGGAACCGGCCGCGGAGCGACCGGGCCACCCGGAGTCGCGGTCCTGGACGAGCATGCCGCCGGGGATGGACTTGTAGTCGAGCTTGCGGGCGCTGGAGGGGAGGCGGCTGCCCACCGCCAGCAGGCGGACCTGCGTCCAGCGTTCGCGGAGAAGGGCCAAGGCGTCGTCCGAGAAGGACGGCGCGACGATGACTTCGAGGAAGTTCTTGGGGTCGGCGATGACCTTCGCAGCAGCGAGATCGATGGGGGTGGAGCAGGCGAGGATGCCGCCGTAGGCGGCGAGGGGGTCGCCGGCGATGGCCGCGCCGATGGCTTCGTGGGTTGTGCTGGCGACGGCGCCACCGCAAGGATTGGTGTGCTTGATGACGACGGCGGCGGAATCACGGCTCTGGAGAGCCGTGCCACCGGAGAGCCGTGCCAGGGCCTTGACGACCTCGAGGGCGGCCGCGGCATCGTTGATGTTGTTGTAGCTGAGCTGCTTGCCGTGGAGCTGCGTGGCGTTGGGAATGGTCTGGCCGGTGCTTGCGGGGTCGCGATAGAGGGCGGCTTCCTGGTGGGGATTCTCTCCGTAGCGGAGCTGGTCGAGCTTGGTGTAGCGAAGGTCGAGGACGGACGGGAAGGCCGTCGGGGCGCGCCGGGAGAGGTAAGAGGCGATGGCCGCGTCGTACTCGGCCGTGCGGGCGAACGCGGCGGCGGCGAGCTCGGCCCGGGTCTCCGGAAGGGTGTCGGGGGGGCGGGGAGACCCCCCTCGCTTGCGCTCGGGGCGCTGCTCGGTGGCGGGCTCGGGAGCGTCCATCTCCTGGATGACGCGATCGTATTGGGAGGGGGAGGTGAGGACGGTGACGAAGCGGTGGTTCTTGGCCGCGGCACGGAGCATGGCGGGACCGCCGATGTCGATGTTCTCGATGGCGGTCTCGTAGGAGACGTTCGGGTCGGCGATGGTCTGCTGGAAGGGGTAGAGGTTGATGCAGACCAGATCGATGGGATGGAAGTGGTGCTTGGCGAGGAAGGCGGTGTGCTCGGGGTTGTCGCGCAGGGCGAGGAGGCCGGCGTGGATGGCGGGGTGGAGCGTCTTGACGCGCCCGTCGAGACCCTCGGGGAACTGCGTGACGGTCTCGACGGGGGTCACGGGGATGCCCGCGGCGGCCAGGGCCTTGGCCGTGCCCCCGGTGGAGAGAAGGGTAACGCCGCGGGCGATGAGGGCGCGCGCGAAGGGGAGGAGGTCGGACTTGTCGGAAACGGAGAGGAGGGCGCGGCGGATGGGCATGGGAAATCGTGAATGGCAAATGGCAAATCGGACAGGACCGAGGCGGAACCGGGGGCTCCGCTGGGACGATGGTACTCAAAAACGGGGAGGGGGGCACGGGCAAAGAAACCAGCCCACCACGCAACAAACTCGGGCGGGATGCCCGTGGGACGGTCACTTGGGGGCGAGCTTGGAGACCAGACCCGTGGTGCTGACGGCGTAGAGGTTGCCGTCGGTGAAGGCGTCGGGCTTGAGCATGGTGACGCCGGGGAGCTTGACGGCCTCGACAATGACGCCGTCCGCGGGCTGGAGGGTGTAGACGGTGGAGTCGGCGGCGTTCCAGACGACGAGGCGCTTGTTGCGGAGGCCGATGAGCACGCCCGAGACCTTGGGATTCGACCAGAGGACCTTGCCGTTTGCGGAATCGAAGCACGTGAGGCCGCCCATGACCTCAACGGTTGGGGTCTTGATGCGGGCCGAGGCCCGGGCGTCGTTGGGTTCGGCCTCGCCCATGTCGCAGTACACGCGCCCGTCGTGGTAGGTCGGCTTCTGGCGGAGGGGCTGGCTGGTGCGCTTGCGCCAGAAGGGGACCGCGCCCTCGGACGAGTAGGCGTAGAGGGAGTGGTCGGTGGAGGCGATGTACAGGGCCGTGTCGGAGGAGGCGATGGACGCGCCGGGGCCGGAGAACATCTTGGCACGCCCCTGGGAGAGGCCGCTCAGGCCGTCGAGGATGACGAGTTCGCCGGTGGTGGAGCACAGCGCGACGCGCCCGGAGGAGGTGAGGATGGGATCGGTCGCGATGGAGCCGCCGAGGCCGGTGGCCCAGGCCCGGAAGCCGTTGAGGAGGAGGTGGCCGAGGACCTGTCCGTTCGCGCACCCGTAGACGAGGATATCGCCGACCCGCGCGGGGCGGGTGTTCACAACCTGCTGGAGTTGCTGCTTGTTCTTGAGCGTCCCGGTGGCGATGTCGTAGAAGTAGATCTCCGACTCGCTGGAGACAAGCAGACGGTCGTCATTGCGGAGGATGCCGACAAACTTGGTGAGGCGGCCGGCGACCTGGTCGGACCAGCGGGCGGTGCCGGAACGCGACTCGAGAACACTGACGACGCCGGCGGATTCCTGGGCCACGACGATGTCGTCGAAGATCTCGAACTGGGTAATGTGCTCGCCGGGGAGCATGGTGGGGAAGCCGCGCCACTCCAGGCGATAGCCGAGTTTGGCGTAGTCGTCCAGGAGGATGGGCGTGGACTTGGCTCGCTCCGTGGCGGATTGGGGTTGCGGGCGCGCGGGGCCGTCGGCCGAGCAGCCGGCGAGGGGCCCGACGGCGCAGGCGAGGGAGGCCGCGCAGGTAAGGGCGCGCCTGCAGGTTGAGGCGAGAACGCGGGGGCGGGTGTCGGGGCGGGGGGTCATCATCCGGAACGTTCCTGTTGGGCCCACAAGGGAGAAGGGGCGGTAGGGTACCACGGTTGAGGGCCGTGTGCTTGGCGGAGCGGATTTGTGAGGGGAATGGAGGGGATGGTGGATACTGTGGGGGCGATGTTCACGGGCTTGGTACAGGCCGTGGGGACGGTACGGAGCGCAGCGCGGCGTGGGACGGGGATGCTGCGCCTCGGGGTGGCCACCGGGCGATGGGGGGACGCAAAGAAGGCCAAGGTTGGGGATTCGGTGAGCGTGACGGGGGTGTGCCTGACCGTGGTGGGGCGGGCGGCGTGGGGGTTGGAGTTCGATGTGGTGGCCGAGACGCTGCACAAGACGCGCCTGGGGGAGTTGGGCGTGGGCGATCGGGTGAACTTGGAGCACGCGGCGACGGCCGCGACGTTTCTGGGCGGGCACATCGTGCAGGGACACGTGGATGGGGTGGGGCGGGTGAAGCGGGTGCAGAGCGGGGAGGACTGGCGGGTGTGGGTGGATGTGCCGGCGGGGATTCGGAGGTATGTGGTCAGCACGGGGTCGGTGTGCGTGGAGGGAGTGAGCCTGACGGTGGCGGGGGTGACCAAAGGCGGGTTCTGGGCCGCGCTGATTCCGGAGACACTGTCGAGGACGACGCTGAGCAGGCTGGGGGTTGGTGATGCGGTGAACGTGGAGTGCGACGTGATCGCAAAGATGGTGGAGCGAGCGATCAAATCGCAAGTCGCAAATGGCAAACCACAAGTCAGGAAGAAGAGGAAGGGGTAGTCGGAGGATTGGCTTTGCGCTATGCGTTTTTGCTGTGCGCTTCTACCATGAGAGTGCTTGGCATCGATCCTGGATTGCGGCTGACCGGGTACGGGTGCGTGGAGAGTGCGCCCGGCGCGGGGCGCGGACGGCGGCATGCGGGGGGACCGGACGCGGTGCTGGTGGAGGGCGGGGTGATTCGGCTGAACGCGAAGACGACGGTGTCGGCGCGCTTGGCGGAACTGGACGCCGACTTGCAGGAGATCATCGAGCGGCTGAGACCGGATGTGGTAGCGGTGGAGAAGCTGTACGCGCACTACAAGCACCCCACCACGGCGATCGTGATGGGGCACGCGCGGGGGATCGTGCTGCTGGAGATCCAGCGGGCCGGACTGCGGCTGGTGGAACTGGGCGCCACCGAGGTCAAGAAATCCCTGACCGGCAACGGACACGCGAGCAAGGAACAGATGCAGCGCGGGGTGGCGGCGCAACTGGGGCTGAGGGTGGTGCCGAAGCCCGCGGATGTGGCGGATGCGATCGCGATAGGGTTGTGCGGGCTCAGGCGCGGGTGAAAGGCGCGCGGTGCAAGCCGCCGATGGCCACCGGTGGCCGGCGATCGGGGCTCGCCAGGGGCTTTGCGCCGGCGAATGCTGTCAATTCGTGACTTCCCTTGGCGAGCGGCACCGCATGAGGCAGAGTTGTCTGCCGGGCGCGAGCGCGCCGGGTCTGAGGATGGAGCCTCCAGCAGCAGGGAGACGGATCGATGGTGCACGGGCGAAACGCGAGGAATCGCGGAAGGTGTGGGCGTGGAGCGGCCGTGGCGGGTGCGTGCGTGTGCGCGTGGGAGGGGAGACGGATCGGGGGGGCAGGGGCGAAAGGGGGGGGGGGGGGGGGTGTGGGGGGGTGGGGGGGGGGGGGGGGGGGTGTGGGGGGGCGGGGGGGGGGGGGGGGGGGGGGCCGCGCTGGGCGCGCCGCCGAACGACAACTGCGCTTCGGCGACGGTGATCACCGCGCCGGGGCTGAACACGTGGGTGACGGTGCAGGGGTCGTCGGCCGGGGCGACGCTGGAAACGCCCTCGGGGTGCGGGACCGACGATCAGTTGGATGTGTGGTTCACGTTCACGGCGCCGGTGGCGGGGCGGTGGTACTTCAACACCGTGGGGAGCGTGCTCTACGACACGACGCTGGCGGCGTATGCCTCCTGCGGCGGGGCCCAGCTGGCCTGCAACAACGACATCGACTTCGACAACTTCGTCTGGCAGTCGGCGATCTCGCTGCCGATGTCGGCGGGGCAGACCATCAAGCTGCGGGTGGCGGGGAACGACAACGACGAAGACCTGGTCACGATCAACGTCGTGGGGCTGGCCTCGAACGCGCTGAACGTGTGCGCCACGGCGGAGACGATCACGCTCAACGTGCCCAGGGGCGGAACGAACATGGAGGCGACGACGGACTTCTCTCTTCCGGTGACTCTGTGCGGAGGACTCACCGGAGGGCGCGGCGGGTTCGACGTGTTCTACGCGTTCACGCCGGACTCGACGCGGATGTACACGATCTCGGCGTGCACGACCAACTTCGACACGGTGCTCGCGGTGCTGCGCGACTGCACGGGCTCGGCGGCGAGCGTGGTGGCGTGCAACGACGACAACTTCGCGTCCTGCGGAGCGGTCTTCGGGTCCTCGCAGATCACCGATGTGACGCTGTCGGCTGGGGTGCGGTACCTGGTCCGCCTGGCGGGATTCGACTACGAGCCCGCGGACAGAGGGAACTACACGCTGGTGGTGGGGGCGACGGGGGCGGGGATCTGCTGCCGCGGGGCGACGTGCGTGCCGCTGACCACGGACAACTGCTTCCCCTCGGGCCACGCCGGGGCGGTGCAGCGGTACCAGCAGGTGTGCAACCCCGCGAATCCGGTGACCCCGTGCTGCCACGCCGACTACAACAAGGCGGATGGCGTCACGGTGCTGGACATCTTCGACTATCTCAACGACTGGTTCACCGGCAACCCGGCCACGGTGCCCGGTGGCAACGGGACGGGGACGCCGACGGTGCAGCACATCTTTGCGTATCTGAACCTGTGGTTTGCCGGATGTTGAGCGAAGTTCGGGAGCATGCGCGAAGGGGAATATGGGTTTGGCGCGCTACTCTGGGGGAACGGATGGCGAGGGTGGGGTTTTCTCGGCCGCGAGTTTGTCGAGGCTCTTGAGGAGTTCGGTGACGCACAGGAGGGTGAGGCTGGTGGCGTCGGTGGGCAGGGAGTTGTCCCAGACGGCAGCGCGGATGCCGCCGGTGGCCTGCTCGGGATTCGGATACATCCAGGCGCTCGCGTCGTCCACCTGGAGTTGGCGGAGGTAGCGCATGGCGAGAAGGAGGTTTGCGATCTCGCGGGGGCGCTCCTCGGCGGTGGTGAGGCGCGGGTCGCCGAGCATGGTGGCGATGAAGGCGAGGGGGCGGACGCATTGCCAGGTTGGGTAGGGGTTGCCTCCCCCCCCACTCCCCCGACTCCCTCCACTGCCGCCCTCGGCCAGGCCGCTGGTGAAGACGATGCCGCCGATCATGTCCTGGGTGTCCTCGGTGGCGGTGAGGGGGGTGAGTTGGTGTTGCCAGACTTGGTCGCGCATGCGACGGAGGGCGAGGGCGGTGGGCAGGCCCGGAGGCGCAACAGCCTGGACGCGGGCTTCTTGAGCAACGCTCCGTGACTGGGCCAGGTCGGCCCATCCCAGCCAGGGCATCAGAATTACAAGTCTGCCCTCCGGAGTTTCGGAGTAGATCGAGCGCAGCATGGACTCGGTCTTGGAGAGTTCGGGGGATCCGATCTCACGCGGCATGCCAAGCGCGGCCATGACCAACATCGGTTTGAGCGGTCCCGGAACGACGCTGGGGTTGAGCGCTGCGACAAGCGACTGGGATTCCGGATCGTCAGCCCAATCCCGCAACGCTTCGCCGAACATCGTAAATCGCAGGGCTGCGCACGCTCGCACTTCGAGGATATCTCTCTCCTTGCGAGGGTCCGAAATCGATGGAGCAAGCAGGAGATACATCGCTGGCGCCGCGGACACTCCGCTCGTGCCTGCATAGGCGGCTGCGCGGACAAAGAGCCATCGCGGGTTTCCAAACGCATCGGCTCGAAGGCCCCCCTGTCCAAGCAGCTCACGGTATTGCTCGACGGCGTAGGCCGCTACAAGTTGGTCCAGCGCCGGAGCTGGGGTTGCATCGGTTTCGGCGCCGGGACGAAGGTTGGCAAGCATGTGGCGCTCGCCCTTGGCATCCGCGGGCAGAAGTCTGGCGACGAGATGATCGGCGAGCTTGCGGGCGAACTCGCGGAGTTCCTTGGACGAGGGCTGCTGGTTGGCGGGAATAAGCCGTTCGCCACGGTAGAGCAGGCCGGCTGCTGATTTCGGCGTGGCCTGGGCCGCGTGGGTGGTTCGGAATGTATAGAAGCGCAGGTGATGTCTGTCGCGGACTTTCTTGGGGTCTTCGAGCGCGGCCGCGCCGCCGCCTTCGCCGATGGTTTGGGCGATGGCGCTGCCGAGGGCGCGATGGGGGAGGGTGCTCGTGAGGAGCATGTGGGAGGGGAAGATGGATTGGAGAGTGATGGTGGCCGTGCCCGGGCTTGCGCCCGGGCCTCTGTTGGCCTTGACGGCGACGCCGTCGAGGCCGGGGCGGAGGAGCATCTCTGCGTCGTCCCAGGTATTGGGCTCGATGGCCGAGAGGGGGCCGGCGAGTTCGAGGCTGAGGGTGATTTCCTGCGCGGTCTGCTTGATGGCCTCGTCGCGGAGGGCGTCGTTGGGGACGCCGAGTTTGGGTTCGGCCTGCTCAATGGCCTGTGCGAGCACGCGCCGCAGGACCTCGGGGGATGCCGCGTTCTCGGCGAACGGGTCGGGGGACCACGCGACAGCACGGGCGATGACCTGGCCGCGGAGTTGGAGCGTGAGGCAGGCGCCGAGCGCGGCTGGGAGGTGTTCGTCGGCGGAGGCGGGAGACCAGGAGCGGATATGGCGCTGGAGGGTGGTGAAGGCGGAGAGGGTGGCTTCGGGGGTCGGGGTTTGGGCGGAAGCAGAGGAAGGGAACAGGAACAGGAGCACGATCAGGAGCAGGATCCGGCCGAATGCCTGCACGCCGTTGCGATCGGGGCGGTCGTTCCCCCTCCCGGCCTCGCCGAGCCTCGGCCAAATTCCCCCGCTTGAGCGGGGGAGGTGGGGGCCAGGTCCGAGAACATCGGGGGTATCACGTGTCGTGGAAGGGGCGCGTGTGGCGGTGTGGAAACGTTGTGCGTGGAGGTTGTGCAACATGCTGGATCTGTGGTAGGCTTGTGACAAGCGGTTCTCGGACAGGCATGGGCCTTGGCGGGGCCGCGAGCGGGGCCCAGGGGTGATACGCGAGCATGGACGCCGCGGTGGCACGCGCGTTGAAATGGATTTCCGGAAGACAACCGGAGATTTGCCCATGGTCCTCGCCCTCACACTCATGTCTGATCACCGTCGGCGGCTGCTGGTTCTGACGGCGCTCTCGTTCCTGGCGCTGTGCTGAAGCGGCGGCCCTGCCTCGGTGGATCGTAGACGATTGATTACGGCTCTCACGTCTCCTGTGCTTGCAGGCGACACACCCACGACGCCCCTCGCGATTGCGAGGGGTTGTTCGTTTCTGGTGAGCAGGTGAGCAGGTGAGCAGGTGAAAGAAAAACCCCCCGCGAGTGCGAGGGGTTGGAGGTTGGAACAGCCTGGAAGGTCCGGCACACGTTGCCCTCAGGGCTGGGCAACCTGTGGCACGGGCAGGATGCCCGTGCTACCCGAGGGTGATCTTGTCGGTGCCCATGGCGCCGTGGTCGTCCATGCCGCCGCGCTTGGGGGCCTTCTTGGAGGGGCGGTCGTCGCCGGACTCGTCGGAGGCGGGGCGGTCGGCCCCGGCGGTGTCGCCCCACTGGGCCCGCTTGAGGGAGAGACCGATCTTGCGATCCTCGATATCGACGCGCAGGATCTTGACGTCCACCTCATCGCCGGCCTTGACCACGTCCTGCGGATTCTCGACCTTGTGGTCGGCGAGTTCGGAGATGTGGAGCAGGCCTTCGAGGTCGTTCTCGAGCTCGACGAAGACGCCGAAGTTGGTGATCTTTGTGACCTTGCCGCGCACGACCATGCCGGGCTTGTAGGCGTCCGGGATGGCGTGCAGCCACGGGTCCTCGGTGAGTTGCTTGAGGCCGAGGGCGACGCGCTGCTTCTCGCGGTCCACATCGAGGACGACGCACTTGACCATGTCGCCCTTCTTGAAGACCTCGTTGGGGTGGGTGATCTTCTTGGTCCACGAGACGTCGGAGACGTGGAGGAGGCCGTCGATGCCGGGCTCGATCTCCACGAACGCGCCGTAGTTGGCGAGGTTGCGGACGGTGCCCTCGATGACGGTGCCGGGGGGATACTTCTCGCCGACGAGCTCCCAGGGGTTGATCTCCGTCTGCTTCATACCGAGGGAGATTTCCTGCTTGTCCTTGTTGATGTCGAGGATGACGACTTCCACCGGGTTGCCGGGCTGGACCAGCTCGCTGGGGTGGTTTACGCGACGCGTCCACGACATCTCGGAGATGTGGACGAGGCCCTCAATGCCGGGCTCGAGGCGGACGAACGCGCCGTAGGACATGATGTTGACGACCTCGCCGTTGACGCGCGAGCCGACGGGGTACTTCTTCTCGATCTCCTCCCAGGGGGAGATTTCCTTCTGCTTGAGACCGAGGGCGATCTTCTCCTTCTCGCGGTCGATGTTGAGGACCTTGACCTCGATCTTCTGGCCCATCTTGAGCATGTCGGAGGGGTGGTTGATGCGGCCCCAGGACATGTCGGTGATGTGCAGGAGGCCGTCGATGCCGCCGAGATCAACGAACGCGCCGAAGTCGGCGATATTCTTGACCTCGCCGTGGACGGTCATGCCCTCCTTGAGGGTGTCGAGCAGGCGCTTCTTGGCGGTCTCGCGCTCCTCCTCGATGAGCTTGCGGCGGGAGATGACGATGTTGCGGCGCTCGGTGTCGATCTTGAGGACGCTGGCTCGCACGTCGCGCCCGATGTACTCGCCGATCTCGCCGGGGCGGCGGACATCCACCTGCGACGCGGGGAGGAACACGGGCACGCCGATGTCCACCAGCAGGCCGCCCTTGATCTTGCGCATGACGCGCCCCTCGACGACATCGCCCTCACGGGTGGTGTCGACGATGCGCTGCCAGTTGAGCATCCGGTCGGCCTTGCGCTTGGAGAGCTCGACCATGCCGGTCTCGGAGTCGATCCGCTCGAAGAGGACCTGGACCTTGTCGGAGACCTTGAGCTCGGCGGGGTTGTCGAACTCCTCGCGGGGGATGAGCCCCTCGGACTTGAGACCGACCTCGACGACGACGTCGTCGCCGGCGAAGCCGATGATGCGGCCCTCGAGAATCGAGCCGGGGGTGAAGGAGGCCACCTGCTTGGTGAGCAGGTCGTCCATGGCGGTGGCGCCGCCGCCGCCCCCGTAGGACTTGCCGAGCGCGCCGGTGAGGAACGCGGAGGCTTCGTCGTCGCCGATGCCGAGGGATGCAATAAGGTTTTCGTCGATCATTTCTGCGTGCTTGCCTTCGATCGTGCTTCGCGTTCGTGCGTTGCGCGATCCTGTCTGACCAGCCTTTGGCCGACTCCGACACCGATTCGGCGGGCCGCGTGGGAGGGCGGTCCGTTGAGCCGTTGGTATGTGTGTTGGGGTGGGGCCCCTCTGGGGCGGCTGGGAGTGCGGATGCCGCTCACGCAACGCTTGCGTGAGAGAACGGCGCGGCCTGTTCAGGGCCGGGAGGAGATTGTTGGCCGGGTAGGGAGTGGGAGCAAACCCGGGCGTGAAATCGGGGGAGGGACCCGGAGCGGCTACACGTGGAGGTCGTCGCCGATGGTGGCTGGATTGGTGGCGAGCGATTGCAGGATCTGGGGAAGGCGGGCGCCGAAGGCTCCCCTGGCGAGAAGGGCGTCGGCGCCGGCGGCCTTGGCGGCCGTAAGGAGGTCGGTGGCGACGTGGGGCCCGAAGGCGAGGACGCGGATTCGGGGGCGGTCCGCGCAAGGCGTTTGGGGGGCGGCGGGAGGGTTGGCGGAAAGGTCGGTGGGGGTGGCCTCGTGCTCGCGGATGAGGCGGATGAGGTCGAAGGCCACAGGGCCGGCGTCGAGGTCCACGATGAGGGCGCGGACCGGGGAGTCTCCCAGTCGGGCCAGGAGCATGTCGGGGTTTCGGGCGGGGCGGCAGGGGATGGCGAGGGAATCGGCCGTGGACTTGATCCGCGAGGCCCAGATGAGATCGGCGGCACAGAAGACTATCATCGAAACCCCGGTTTCCGGATGTTGCGGCCCAGCGTGCCGCGCGTTCGAGGCGTGGGGCACGCGGACCGAGCGGCCCGCGGATGAAGGATACCCGTCGTTGCACGCTCAGCGGACCCCACACACCATGGCCAACAGCACCGTCGTCGCCCCGAACCCGAAGAAGACCGCCCCCCGTCGTGAACTGTTCAAGAGCCCGGTGTTCGACGAGGTGGGGCTGCCGCCGGACCCGAACAACCTGTACCTGCAGACCGTGGACACGATGCTGACGGCGGCGGAGATGCTGGAGGTTCCGCACGAGGTGCAGATCATCCTGGCTCAGCCGAAGAACGAGATCATGGTGCACTTCCCGGTGCGCATGGACGACGGGACGTTCAAGCTGTTCAAGGGGTATCGGGTCCAGCACAACAACGCGATGGGGCCGTACAAGGGCGGCCTGCGGTTCCACCCCGACGTGCACCTGGACGACGTGAAGTCGCTGGCGCTGCTGATGACGATGAAGACATCGCTGGTGCGTGTGCCCTTCGGCGGGGGCAAGGGCGGCATCAAGGTCGATCCGCGCAAGCACTCGACATCGGAGATGGAGCGGATCGTGCGCCGGTTCACGTCGGCGATCGCGCACCAGATCGGGCCGGACTACGACATTCCCGCCCCGGACGTGGGCTCGACGGCCCAGCACATGGCGTGGATCGCCGACACCTACGGGTTCCTCTCCGAGGTGGGCGGGCACCAGTCCGACGCGGTGATCACGGGCAAGCCGGTGGAATACGGCGGCTCGCTGGGGCGCGAGAAGGCCACGGGCCAGGGCCTCGTGGACACGCTCGTGGAACTGGCGCCGGAACTGGGCATCAAGATCGACGGGATGAAGTACAGCCTGATCGGCTACGGCAACGTGGGCTCGTGGACGGGGCGCATCCTCGGGAAGATGGGCGCGAGGCTGGTGGCCGTGATGGACCACACGGGCTCGATCCACAACGACAAGGGGATCGACGCGGAGGCGCTGGCGCTGCACGTGGGCAAGCACGGGGGCGTGGGCGGCTTTGCCAGCGCGACCAAGTGCTCCACCGAGGAGTTCTACTCGACCAAGGTGGACGCGTTCATCCCGTGCGCCCTCGAGCAGATGGTCAAGGAGCGTGAGGCGAAGCTCATCGACGCCAGGGTGGTGGTCGAGGGCGCCAACGCCCCGACGACTCCGGCGGGCGACCGCATCCTGACCGAGCGCGGCATCGAGGTCATCCCGGCGATTCTCGCCAACGCGGGCGGCGTGACCGTGTCGTACTTCGAGTGGGTGCAGAACAAGTCGTGCGTGATGTGGGACGCCGCCGAGGTGGACCAGGCGCTCAACCGGCACATGGTGGCCGCGGCGCGGACGACGACGGTGATGCGTCAGAAGTTTGAGTGCGACATGCGGACGGCGGCGTACATCGCCGCGCTGGACAACATCAACAAGGTGTACAAGCTTCGCGGCATCTTCCCGTGATCAGAGCCGAGCGGCGCGAGCCGCCGGAGTGCGAACAGAACCGACCCCCGGCGAGTGCCGGGGGTTTTTCATTACGGTGCGCCCGGAGTGGGCCGGTCGATCCCGGTCGCCCCCGCGTTACCGCGGGGGCTCTGCATGCGCTCGAGTTCCCTGGCCGCGTTGCCCTTGGTGTCGGGGAAGGCGAGGGCTTTCTGGAACAGGGCGCGGGCCTGGTCGGGCTTGCCGGCGTTCTGGAGGGCCAGGCCAAGGGTCATGTAGGGGCCGCCGCTGAGGATGCGACGGCCGCCGGTTTCGACGTCGGCGACGGCGAGGCGGAACATCTCCAGCGCGGCCTCGTGGTGCCCGTGCTTGGCGTACATGACGCCGAGGTTCTGGTAGGCCTGGTAGGACTGGGGCATGTACCTGGCGGCTTCCTTGAAGGCCCGCTCGGCCTCGGGCAGGTTGCCCTTGTCGCGCATGCGGCCGCCGTAGGTGAACCAGGCGCGCCCGTCGGTCGGATTGATCTGCGTGGCGAGCCGGGCGTACTCGTCGGCCTCGGCGGGACGCTTGAGGTAGTCGAGCTCGACGGCGAGGTTGGTGAGCACCTGCGAGCCGGGGGTGACCTGCGCGGCGTACGACCAGAGAGTCTCGGTGTTCTTCCAGATCGAGGTCTGCGCGAAGGCGAGGGAGGCGAGGGCGACGATGGCGATGGAAGGGACCGCGAGGGAGAGGAGTGCAAAGGGCTTGCGATTGGCCGCCTTGTCCTCGCGGGCTCGCGACCAGCGCAGGACCGAGACGGTGCCGCCGGCGAGAAGGGCGGAATAGACGAGGCAGGCGAGGTAGGAGTAGCGGTCGGCCACGAGTTGCTCGCCGCTCTGGAGAATGCCCAGCACGGGGGCGAGGGAGACGGCGTAGATCGCCGCGGCGGCGGGAAGGGCCGGGAAGCGATTGCGGAGCGCGATGAGCGCGACGATCATGACGGCGAGGAAGATGTACGCAACGATGAAACGGGGCTCCCATGGGTCGAGGCGTTCGGGGAGTTGGTAGAAAGGGGAGAGGCCGACGGGCCAGAACGTGGCCTTGGTGTAGAACCAGAGGCCATAGATGGATTGGACGATGCGCTCGAGCACCCCCCACTGCGTGAGCGTCTTGGCGGCGAGGGCCTGGTTCTGGGCCGCGGCGGCGAGGGCGGCGGTGACGAGGCCGACGACGAGAAACGGGATCTTCTGCACGAGCACAGCCCGGGCGCCGGGAGAGAACCACTCGCGCGGGGCGACGGGGAATCGGCGGAGGGGATAGACGTCGAGGACGAGCATGAGGACGAAGAAACTCATGCCCCAGGCCTTGGAGAGGCAGGAAAGCACAAGCAGGGCGATGGCGGCCAGATAGGCGCGGGAGCCGGCGAGTGCGGGCTCGCCGGGCCGGACGCTTCGGAGATAGGCGATGGCCGCGCAGATGAGGAACACGGCGCTGAGGACATCGCGGCGTTCGGTGATCCAGGCGACGGACTCGGCGCGCAGGGGATGCAGGGCGAAGAGGGCCGCGCCGAGGAACGAGGCGAAGCGGAGGCCGGGGGTGGCGAGGCCGCGAGCGGCGAGGAGAATGAGGCGTTGGACGAGGAAGTAGACGAGGACGGCGGCGCCGGCGTGGAGGAGGATGTTGGTGAAGTGGAAGCCCGCGGCGGGGTTGTCGTCCTGGCCGTAGAGGGCGTAGTCGAGGCGCCAGGAGAGCCAGGTGATGGGGTGATAGTGGCCGCCGAGAAAGCCGGTCCACATCCAGGTGAAGTTCTCGAGGTTGAAAGGGCCGCCCCAGATGCGCGGATTGCGGATGACAAAGGTGGGGTCGTCCCAATGGACAAACTCGGCGGCGAGCGCGGGAGAGAAGGTGAGGAACGTGAGGGCGAGGAGGGCGAGGGAGAAAAAGGCGTCGGCGCGCGTGAGCCCAGTTGCGGGCTTGGAAGGGGAGATGGCTGTGTTGAAAGTGGGCATGAACGTGGGGTGAAGCGCTCCTCACACTCTCGCCCTCTCGGGGCGTCGAAGTCGGCGACAAATGCGCCGTGGGCCGACGCCCACGCCAACGCACTTGACCCCTCCGGCGCCACTGCCCGGTTGACGGAAGGAGTCGGATCACTATCGGCCGAACGAGCGAATGTTACGGATAGTCCTGCCTTGTCGGGCGGATGAGCATGTCGCCGACGTGCACTCTGGCGGGCTGGGAGCAGGCGAATGTGACGGCGCGGGCGACGTCGGCGGGCTCGAGGACGGGGCCGATGCGGTCCACGACGCCCTCGAACCACTCGTCGGTGTAGCCCGCGACGCCCTGGAACTCGCTGACGACGAAGCCGGGCTCGATGAGCGTGACGCGGATGCCCTTGGGGGCAAGCTCGCGCCGGAGGCCCTCGGTGAGGCCGTGCACGGCAAACTTGGTCGAGCCGTACATGCTCGAGAACGGGGAGACGTGGCGGCCGACGACCGAGCCGATGACGACGATGTCGCGGGGGCGCTTCTGCCAGTCGCTCTTGTCTCTGGTTTCGAGATCCGCGAGCATGTTCTGGGCGGCGGTGCGGAGGATGCGGGCCGCGCCGGTGAGGTTGGTGCGGATCATCTCCTCCCACTCGGCGGGGTCGGAGGAGACGACCGAACCGTTCAGGCCCCGCCCGGCGTTCACGACGACGAGGTCGGCGGGCGCGCCGAGGTGCCCGGCGGCGTTGAACAACTGGTCGATCGTGGATTGCTCGGCGGCGTCGCCCACGACCGGGGCGGTCGCGCCGGGCTTGAACGACGCGGCGACCCGCCGCAGTTTCTCGGCGCGGCGGCCGTTGAGGACGACCTTGGCGCCCTGGGCAATGAGGTCGTGGGCGATGGCGAGGCCGATGCCGGCGGTGGAGCCCGTGACGATGGCGATGCGGTTGGCGAGTGGAGTCATGGAAGGAGGAGGGTGAGAGTGAGGAGCGAGAAGAAGGGACAGGATCAGGGCTTTGGCTTGGGTGCGGGGTGGCGGGGTTGTTCCTCGGCCTCGCGGCGCTTCTGGAGGGCGGCGTCCTCGGCCTCTCGCTGCTTGCGGAGTCGCTCGGCGTCGGCGTCTCGGAGGCGGTCGGGTGCGGGCCTTGCGCTCGACGGGGTCGCGGGCCGCGAACTCGCGGGGGCCAGCGGGGCGTTGGGCGGGAAGAGCCGGCGGAACTCGGCCTCGGCGACGGGTTCCTGGGCGCGGGTGGCGAGGTTGATGCGGAAGTACTTGGTGGGAACGCGATCTCGCGGGTCTTCGGAGAGTCCGCATACCCATTGCGTGTCGGGCACGATGGCAAGGTCGGCACGCCAAGAGCCGTTGGGCTCCACGACCGTATCCACCGAAGGCTGGCCGGGGCCGGTGAAGAGGCGGATGCGGTGGCCGCCGACGCTGGCGCCGTTGACCGTCACATTGGCCGTGGCGAGCACGAAGTTGGACTTGTAGAGCGCGGCGAGGGAGGAGAGGGTGGTCTCGATGCGCTCGCCGCTCCGGTTGCGGGAGGCGAGGGCCTCGATCTGTGACTGCACGCTCTGGAAGGTGTCGAGAGTGGGCAGGATGCAGCGGGCCTCGTAGTTGGCGATCTCGAGGGAGCCGTAGGTGCGGACGCCGGACTTGGTGACCTGGATGGGCTTGGCGGCCGCGCGATCGAGGATGATGCGAATGGGGAGCCACTCGTCCTTGGCGGTGGACTTGACGTCGGAGGGGCGACGGAGGTTCTCGAAGCGGTAGAGGACCTCGACGTTGCGGCGGGGGGGGGGGGAGGAGGGGCAGGGGGGGGGGGGGGGGGGGGAGGGGAGCCGCAGGCGGGGAGGAGGATGAGGCAGGCGAGCAGGAGGAGGAGGGGCAGTGGCCGCATGACGGGAGGATACATGGGAAATGGCACGGGGACGCGGGGTGCGAGCGATCTGGAGAATGGGCCCGACGCGTGCCGGGCGCCCGGCACGGGCAGGGATGCCCGTGCTACATTCGTGCATGTTTGGATCGCACCTGTCGATTGCGGGCTCGATGGTCAACGCGCTGGACGAGGCGGCGGGGCTGAAGATGGACACGGTGCAGGTGTTCACCAAGAACCAGCAGCAATGGAAGGCCCCGGCGCTGGATCCCGTGGTGGCCAAGGCGTGGCGCGAGCGGGTGGCGGGGCTGGGGTGGCAGGGACGGACGGTGTCGCACGCGTCGTACCTGATCAACCTGGGCTCGCCCGACCCGGAGTTGTGGAAAAAGTCGGTCGATCTGATGACGGTGGAGATCGAGCGGTGTGCGGAACTGGAGATTCCGTTTCTGGTGCACCATCCGGGGGCCTTCACAACCTCGACGCGTGAGGAGGGGCTCAAGAAGATCGCCGCGGCGTATGGGGAGCTGTTCAAGCGGACCAAAGCCCTGAAGGTGGTCTCGTGCCTGGAGAACACCGTCGGCGGAGGGTCGAACCTCGGGCGGGAGTTCGACGAGATCGCCCGGCTGCGGGACATGATCATGGAGACGACCGGCGATCCGGAGCGGCTGGGGGTGTGCTTCGACACCTGCCACGCCCACGCGGGGGGGTACGACCTGTCCACGGTGGCGGGGGCCGAGGATGCGCTGGGGGCGTTCGATCGGATCGTGGGGCTCAAGTGGATCCGCGTGCTGCACCTGAACGACTCGAAGGGGAAGGTCGGGAGCCGGCTCGACCGGCACGAACACATCGGGAAGGGGACGATCGGGCTGGCGGGGTTCGGCGTGGTGGTGCGCCGGCCGGAGTTCGCGAGCGTGCCCAAGATTCTGGAGACACCCAAGGGCGAGCCGGGGACCAAGCCAAACCACGATGCGCTGAACTTGCGCCGATTGTGGAGGCTTCGGGACGAGGCGTCGATAAAACAACCGAAACAAGGGATGTCGAGAGTGAAGAGCACGCCCCCAAAATCAGAACGGCGGAAGTAGATTCGGCTATTCTGTCGGCGCGCACGTCGGAACGGCTGATGGGATCGGACAACCACACGCGGGCAGGATCGCCCGCTTGACCAGCACAAGGGCTTACGGATGAGAGCAAGCACGATGCGGACCGGACTGTCTGGGATCGGAACGTGGGCGGGAGCGCTCGCGGCGTGCGCGGCGATGGGGCTGAGCGGGTGTGAGAACAAGGGCGGATCGAAGGCGCCGCTGGCGCGTGTCGACGGGAGCGAAACCCGCAGTTCGGGCACCGCCGATCCCGCGACGGCGGGGTACATCGCCAGCGCCGAGCAGGCGATCCGCGATGGCGACCTCGACAAGGCGCTGCAGGAGTTCGCCCGGGCGATCGAGGTGAACCCGAACTCGACCACGGCGCACCTGGGAATGGCCGACATCTACCGCATGAAGGGCGACTACTCGCGGGCGGAGGCGCGGTACGCGAGGGCGTCGGCGCTGGAGCCTCGCAACTTCAGCGCCCAGTACTTCCACGGGTTGATGCTGCACCTGCTCGACCGGCTGCCGGAGGCGATCCAGGCGTACATCCGGGCGCTGACGCTGCAGCCCAACGACTTCAAGGCGAATCTGAACCTCGCGACGGCGTACTACCAGCTCGACGAGAACTCGCAGGCACTGCCGTACGCTCGGCGCGCGGTGGAGTTGAACCCGCAGGACGGGCCGGCGCGGTTCAACCTCGGGGCGATCTACGCCGCGGTGAACCGGCACGGCGACGCGGTGCGCGAGTACCAGCAGGCGGCGGAGTTCATGAACCTGACCCCCCCGCTGCTGCTGAACCTGGCGGACAGTCTGGCGAAGCTCGAGCGCTTCGAGGAGATGGCCAACGCCCTGACGCAGGCGATCAAGACCGAGCCGTCGTCGATCGCCTACGAGCGGCTGGGGTTTGCGAAGTTCAAGATGAGCCAGTTCGCGGACGCGAAGGCGAACTTCAACGCGGCCGTCAAGATGGACGGGGACTACTACCCCGCGCTCAACGGCCTGGGCGTGTGCAACCTGAACGACTGGATCCGGTCGGGACGGTCGGACTCGAAGACGAAGGAGGCGGGGCTCAACGCGCTGCGGCGGAGCCTGCAAATCGAGCGGGACCAGCCGCAGATTCTGGAGATCCTGACGCGGTACGGGCGCTGAGGCGTAGGTGCCCGGCGCCGAGTGCCGATGCTGAGGCGATATCATTGCGGCTATGCCCGACTCGAAACTGCTCGACGCGTTCCAGACGCCTTCCGATACGCCGTTCGTCATCGAGCACGTGAACGAGGAGTTCACGTCGGTCTGCCCGGTGACGGGTCATCCGGACTTTGGCTCGGTGACGGTGCGGTATCAGCCAGCGCCGGGCAAGTCCAAGGCCGGCAAGCGGGGGTGCGTGGAACTCAAGTCGCTGAAGCTGTACTTCCAGAGTTTTCGCAACGAGGGCATCTACTACGAGGCGGTGACAAACACGATCCGGGATGATCTGGTGAAACTCATGTCGCCGGCCTGGTTGCAGGTGATCACGAACTGGAAGGGGCGCGGCGGGATCCGGTCGGTGATCCGAGCGGACGCGGGGAAGGTGCCGGTGGAGTTTCTGGGGCGGTAGGAAGAGTCTCACGCGGAGTCGCGGAGAGCGCGGAGGGAGGCAGCTCGAAACACGAAATCCCCAGAGAGATTCTGTCCGTTCGGTCCAGATGGCTCATTCTCCGCGACCTCCGCGCCTCCGCGAGAAACTGTCTCTATCGGCTCTTTGAGTCGAGCCAGATCGTGATCGGTCCGTCGTTGCAGAGCGTCACGCTCATGTGGGCGCGGAAGACGCCGGTCTCGACCGGTGGTCCGAGGGCGGCGAGCATGCCGGCGAGTCTGGCGAAAGCGGGCTCCGAGAGTTCGGGCCTCATGGCGTTGTCGAAGGAGGGTCGGCGGCCCCGGGCGGCCTCGCCGGCGAGGGTGAAGTTGGGAACAAGCACCACGCGCCCGTGGACATCGATGACGCTGCGATTCATCTTGCCCGCGTCGTCGGAGAAGATGCGCAGGTAAGCGATCTTCTCGGCGGTCCACTTCAGGTCCTCATCGGTGTCCGCGGCTTCGAGGCCGGCGAGGACAAGGAGGCCCGGCCCGTCGCAGCGGGCGCGGACGACGCCCTCAACTTCCACCCGGGCCTGCGAGATGCGTTGGATGACGGAGCGCATGGAGCAGTCGGAGCATACAACATCCGCATGCGTGGGAACAACATCCTTGTGTGGTTTCGGACCGACCTGCGGATTGGGGACAATCCTGCGCTCACGCGAGGAATGGCGGACGCCGCGGCGGCGGGCGGAGCGGTGATCGGTGTGTTCGCGGTGTCCTCCCAGCAGTGGGCACGGCACGACTGGGCGGGGGTCCGCGTGGGCTTTGTGCTGCGAACACTCCGGGAGTTGTCTGCGGGGCTTGGGAAGGTGGGCGTGCCGCTGCTGATCGTGGAGTCGGCTCGTTTCTCGGGAGTGCCGAAGGTGCTGCTGGACCTCGCGGCGAAACACTCGTGCGGAGCGGTGTACTACAACCGCGAGCACGAGTTGAACGAGACTCGGCGAGACGCGGCGGTGGATGCCGCGTGCGTCAGGGCGGGCGGGAAATCGATCGGATTCCTCGATCAGGTGCTGGTGAACCCGGCGGAAGTCCGGACGGGGGAGGGGAAGGTGTACACGGTGTTCACGCCGTTCCGGCGGGCGCTCTACAAGATCATCGAGGAGCGCGGCGGGGTGGGTGTGGGGCCGTCGCCGAAGAAGCAGGCGGCGACGGGGATCGCGTCCTCGCGGGTGCCGGAATCGGTGGACGGGTTCGAGCCACACGTTCGGGACGCCGCCGCGTTGTGGCCCGCGGGCGAGGCCGAGGCAAGGGGACGGCTCAGGGCATTTGCAGCCACGCGGATCTCTCGGTATGAGGACGATCGGAACAACC
Source organism: uncultured Phycisphaerales bacterium (assembly GCA_937871915.1). GTDB lineage: Bacteria > Planctomycetota > Phycisphaerae > Phycisphaerales > UBA1924 > UBA4658. Next base: position 34,056 of record CALMPG010000116.1, on the reverse strand, counting down.
CCGCGATCGACGGCACCAGTTCGCTCTCGCCGTACCTGGCCGTGGGGGCGCTTTCCATCCGGCAGTGTGCCGCCGCGGCCGTTGAGGCGAATCGTGGGCGGCTCGGGGGCGAGGGCGGGGCGGCGACCTGGATGTCGGAACTGGCGTGGAGGGAGTTTTATCGCCACATCATGGTGGGCTTTCCTCGGGTGTGCATGCATAGAGCGTTCAAACCGGAGACCGAGCGGCTGAAATGGAGCGAGAACGAGGAGCACTTCGCCGCGTGGTGCGCGGGGCGAACGGGCGTGCCGATCGTGGATGCGGGGATGCGCTGCCTGGCGGCGATGGGCTGGATGCACAACCGGGTGCGGATGATCGCGGCGATGTACCTGGTGAAGGACCTGTTCATCGACTGGCGACGAGGGGAGTTGTGGTTCATGCGGCACCTGATCGACGGGGATTTGGGGAACAACAACGGGGGGTGGCAGTGGTCGGCCTCAACGGGGACGGACGCCGCGCCGTACTTCCGGATCTTCAATCCCGCGAGCCAGAGCCGGACGTGCGACCCGAGCGGCGAGTACATCCGGCGGTGGGTGCCGGAACTGGTCGGGCTGGAGGGGGGGGCGAAGGGGCCGATCCATGATCCGGGGGCTTTGCCGCCGCTGGCCCGTGCGGGGCTGGAGTATCCCGAGCCGATCGTGGATCATGCCCGAGCGCGGGAACGGACGATTGGAGCGTTCAGGGCGTTGTGATGGATCCAATGATAGTGCATCGCCGCCACCCCTTGCCGCTCCGAGCGGCGGCAACCGGTGGCACGGGATGCGTGGAGAGTCCTGTTCATGCACTGGTACACCGGCTGGCCCGCCATCACGCTGCTGAGCATCGAGTGGCTGGCGCGCCTGGGGTTGGCCGTGCACGTCATCCTGCGCCGGCGGGCCGTCGCGACGTCCCTGGCGTGGCTGGCGATCATCCTGTTCGTGCCGATCCTCGGGATGCTCGTGTACTTCATGGTGGGCGGGTCGAGCCTGGGGACGCGCCGGGCCCGCCGGTACAAGAAGGTGACGGAGAGGCTCCGGAGGCTGGCCGCGGAGATCATGGAGACGCGCCGGCCCAAGGTGAGCCCGGTGGCCCCGGAACTCGAGCCCATCGCGCGGTTCGGGACGGCCATGACGGGGCTGCCGCCGCTGCCGGGGAACACGCTGCGGCTCTTCGGCGACAACGCGGCGATGCTCGGGTCGCTCAGGGCCGACATCGACGCGGCCACGCACCACATCCACATGTGCTACTACATCTGGATGCCCGACCGGTCGGGGGCGATCATCGCCGAGGCCCTGGCCGCCGCGGTGGGGCGCGGCGTGATCGTGCGCGTGCTCGTGGACGGGGCGGGGAGCCACGCGTTCCTTCGCCACCAGCAGAGCGCGGCGATGCGGGCGGCGGGGATCCAGGTCGTCGAGGCCCTGCCCGTGAGCGTGCTGCGGCTGCCCTTCGCGCGGATCGATCTGCGCAACCACCGCAAGATCGCGGTGTTCGACGGGCGGGTCGGGTATTGCGGGAGCCAGAACATCCACGATGTGGAATACTCCTCGCCGCGCTGGGCCAAGGCGATCGGAACCGGGGGCAGCGGCAGCGGCAGCTCGGGGCGGGGGCGGTGGATCGACGCGACGGTGCGGGTGGAGGGGCCGGCGGCCCAGGCGCTGGCGGCGACGTTCCTCCGGGATTGGAAGCTCGACAGCGAGGAGCCCTTTGAGGACCTCGGGCCGTACCTGCCCGAGCCGCGGTTCGAGCTGCGGGACGTCGATGGAAACACCTCCGCGGGCGCGGCGGTGCAGGTGGTCGCCTCCGGCCCGGGCCCGACGCCGCAGGCGATCCACCAGGCGCTGCTCACGGCGCTCTACGCGGCCCGCAAGGAGATCGTGATGACCACGCCGTACTTCGTGCCCGACGCGTCGCTGCTCGAGGCGATCACGGCCGCGGCGACGCGCGGGGTGAGGGTGGTGATGGTGCTGCCGGACGTGTCGGACGCGCCGATCGTGGCCGCGGCGGGCCGGGCCCACTACGAGGACCTGCTCGACGCGGGCGTGGAACTCCACGAGTACCTCGGGGGCCTGCTGCACTCAAAGGTGATCACGGTGGACTCGAAGATGGGCGTGGTGGGATCGGCGAACATGGACCAGCGCTCGTTCTTCCTGAACTTCGAGGCCACCATGTTCGTGTACGACGCGGCCTTCGCGGGGGAGCTCGTCGCGCTGCAGCGGGCGTACTTGAAGACCTCCAGACGGGTCTCGGCGGAGGAGTGGAGCCAGCGATCGGTGTGGGCGCGGCTGCGAGACAACTCGGCGCGGTTGATGGGGCCGCTGCTGTAAGCGGGTAGGGATCGCCGCAAAGGTGCGGATTGCCCAGGGCCCACCGACCGCCCGAAGTTGCGGTGGTAGCACGGCTTGGAAAACTCTCAATGCCACCCGCCACGTTCGCGGAATTGGGCGAACTCAGGTCCCAAATGACTAGACGCACGCGACGAGCGCGGGCACGCTTGTCGGGACGGTGCGGCTTTCGGAGCCGCCATCGGCGAACACATTGGGCACCACCCCCGCCGCCCGAGGCGTCGCAGGGACAACGCCCGTGGTCCCTCTGGGCTGGATTGGTCTTGGTCCGGCGGCAGGGATGCTGTATAGTGATGTTTGGCGGCGTCCTGTCCCGACCTAAAGGTAACCCGAACGAGAGGTCAGCCTTGCTCAAACTAATGTCACCACAGTGGCGCAGTCGTATCTCCGCCGCGTTGGTGATCGTGCTCGCGCTCTTCGCGCTCACGTCCGTGCAGGCGGCCGCACAAGGGGTTGCTTGGGTAGAGCGGGCGAGTGGCCTTTGGCCTCAGTACCAACACGCGATGGCCTACGACTCGGCACGAGGGATATCCGTCCTGTTTGGGAACTCGGCTGATACCTGGGAATGGGATGGAGCCATTTGGACGAGGCGAATGGTGATCGGCCCCCCGACGCGAGCAGGCCACGCGATGGCATACGACGCGGCTCGCGATGTGACCGTTCTCTTCGGTGGCCATGACGCCACCGGCGCGCTCGGCGAAACTTGGGAGTGGAACGGGACCGTCTGGGCCCAGAGGCTCGTCACGGGCCCATCTCCCCGCGCCCTCACGGCCATGGCCTACGACTCGGCTCGCGGCGTCACTGTCCTCTTCGGCGGCTACGCAGGGGCAAACAGCGACCTCAACGGTGAGACTTGGGAGTGGAACGGGATTGTCTGGACTCAACGCACGGTTAGCGGCCCCACGCCGCGTGCAGGCCATGCGGTGGACTACGACACGGCGCGTGGCGTCACCGTCCTTTTCAGCGGTGACGGGGCCGCTGCGGACACTTGGGAATGGAACGGCACGGCGTGGACGCAGCGTCCAGTCGTTGGTCCCTCGCAACGGGGCTATCACGCGATGGTCTATGACACGGTCCGCGGCGTCACCATCCTCTTCGGCGGCAACAGCGATCCCCCCCACGACGACACTTGGGAATGGAATGGAACCGCGTGGTCGCAGCAGACGACGAGCGGGCCCTCGGCGAGGTACGGCCACGCGATGACCTACGACGTGGCCCGCGGCGTGATAGTGCTTGCAGGCGGTGTGTTCACAAACGTGTTCTTCAGCGATACTTGGGAACTCGGTGTGCCCTGCATTGCCACGGCCCCGGTCATCACTGCTCAGCCGGTGGCACATGTTGCCTGTCCAAACGGCTCGGCAAGTTTCACGATTGCCGCAGCGGGTAGCGCTCCTCTCATCTATCACTGGCAAATCGAGACTGGCGCAAATCAATGGCAGACGATCGGCAGCGAAGCCGTTGCCCTTCCGTGCGGCGGCGCCGCATACGCCACGCCGCTCAACTCACCCACGGTGCGCATTGGTATTCGTTCCTGCCTCGGCATGGGGAATGTGCCACAGCACTGGCAAGTCCGTTGCATCCTCTCCGACAGGTGCGGATCAATAGTCACGAGCAACGAGGCGACTTACACCATTTGCCCCGCAGACTTCAACTGCTCCAACGGTCTCGAGGTTCAGGACATCTTCGACTTTCTCAACACCTGGCTCGCGGGCAATCCTCGCGCCGACTTCAACGGCGTGCACGGGATCAGTGTCACCGACATCTTCGAGTTCCTCGACGCTTGGCTCGCAGGCTGCTCGTAGAGCGTTGAGTGCCTTCGCCTTTCGCGGGGATGGGTGCGGGAAGGGGCGGAGGCTCGGCGGAGTCCCTTCCTGCACTGGCGCGCCAAACCCACCAGATACACCGGCGGCTTGGGGGGTCGCCGCTCGGCTCTGATCTGCCATTTGCGCTTTGCTATTTGCTATTTGAGCATCGCCCACATCTTCCCCGGCATCTCCGCAACGATGCGGCCCGTGTGCGGGCCGGCGATGTGCCTGAGCCGCTCGAGGGGCTCGGCGACGGGCTCGCGGCTGAGGATGAAGGTGGAGTGGTGCATGGGGAGCAGGTGGCCGTGCGGGGCGTCGTGGGCCGGGGCGCCCAGGTGCGTGTACATGCTCCAGACCTGCTCCGGGGTCGCGTGGGCGTGCTCCCACGGGTTGTACGCGCCGATGCCGAAGATGGCCAGATCGACGGGGCCGAGGTGGTCGAAGGCGTGGGTATGGGCGGTGTCGCCGGCGAAGAGGATGCGGTGGTGGTTGGATTCGATCAGATACGAGTTGAAGCGGCGGTGGCGGTCGTAGGCGGTGCGGGCCCCCCAGTGCTCGGGCTTGATGGCGGTGATGGTGAGGTGCTTGGGCGCAGGAGGCGTGCCAGGATCATCCCCCCCCCCACCCCCCGCACCCCCCCCACTCCCATTTCGGCGCGAGGCCTCGACGCTGACGCGGGCCGATCTCTGCCAGGGAAGTTCGATGATCTCGCCGTAGCCCTGGGGGATGAGGCGCCGGGTGTGGGTGGCGGTGATGACGGCCGCGTTCCGGGCCGGGGCGGGGAGGCCCGGGTCCTTGAACTCGTTGTGGCGCGGCCCGGTCCCCGCGCCGACCAGACGCCGGAGGGATGGGCGGTCGAGGTGGTCGAAGTGGGCGTGCGAGAGCAGCACCAGGTCGATGGGCGGGAGGTGGGCGATGTCGATCGCCGGCGGGGCGATGCGGGCCAGGCCCAGGGTCATGCCGCCCACGCTCATGCCGATGCGGCGGCTGAAGACCGGGTCGGTGAGGATGGTGATGCCGCCCACGCCGCCGACGTGCAGGAGCACCGTGGCGTGGCCGATCCAGAGCGCGGCCAGATCCGCCTGGGTGAAGGCCTCGATCTGGGCCGACGGCTCGACGGGCGCCTGGGCCCCGAGACGCTCGGCGACGGAGGCGATGAGCTCGCGCGTGTAGCGCGGCACCGCCCCGCGGGCCCCGGTGACGGCGCGGTGCATCACGCGCCGGACGCCGGGGACGGGCTCGGGACGCGTGGAGGGGATGTGGCCGTGGTGGGAAGGGATCATGTTCAACGCGGTATTTGTACGCCGCCGGGCCGGGGCGGTTCATGGGGGAGAGTCACCACAGTGACACAGAGGCACGGAGAAAGCCATGACGGCCCGGCTTGGATCCCAAACTTCCTTCCTCCCTGTTCTTCTCTGTGCCTGCGTGTCTCCGTGGTGAGGTGACTTTGGAGTCTACGGTTGTTCATGGTCAAGATCGGCTTCTACGGCGCGGCGGGCGAGGTGACCGGCTCCTGCTACATCGTCACCACCGACAAGGCCCGGGTCATGGTGGACATGGGCATGCACCAGGGGGAGCACGAGGCCGACGAGCACAACCGGCGGATGCCCCCGGGTGATATGTCCACGCTCGACGCCGTGGTGCTCACGCACGCGCACCTGGACCACTGCGGGCGGTTGCCGCTGCTGGTGAGGGCGGGGTTTCAGGGGCGGATCCACTGCACGCCGGCGACGGCGGAGATCACGGCGATCGTCCTGCACGACTCGGCCCGCATCCAGCAGGACGACGCGGAGCGGTTCAACCGGCGGCTTCGCAAGCCGGATGAGCCGCAGGTGGTCGCGCTGTACGTTCCCGAGGACGTGGAGCCGACGCTCTCGCTGATCTCGCTGATCAACTATCGCCAGCCGCGCGAGATCGCGCCGGGAATCACCGTCGAGTACTTCGACGCGGGGCACATCCTCGGGTCGGGGAGCGTGCGGATGACCGTCCACGACGGGGCACGGACGGTGAACATCGTGTTCTCGGGGGACGTCGGCGTGGCGGGGTCGCCGATCCTGCGCGATCCGGTGACGCCGCCCGCGGGCGACCTGACGATTCTGGAATCGACCTACGGCGACCGCGACCACAAGTCGCTGGAGGCGACGCGGGCGGAACTGCTGGACATCCTGCGGAAAGCACAGTCGGCGGGGGCGAAGGTGCTGATCCCCGCGTTCGCGGTGGGGCGGACGCAGGACATCGTGTACCACATCGGGGAGTTTCTGCGCGAGGGCTCGCTCAAGAACATACGCGTGTACGTGGACAGCCCGATGGCGACGGAGACGACGGACCTGTACCGGCGGTTCACGAACCTCTACGACGCCGAGTCGAGGGATGTGCTGAGCAACCACGGCTCGCCGCTGAACTTTCCCGGGCTGACATACACCCGCTCGGTGGACGAGTCCAAGCGGCTCAACACCTCGACGGGCAGCATGGTGATCATCTCGGCCAGTGGCATGTGCTCGGGCGGCCGGATCATGCACCACCTCTACCACAGCCTTCCGAACCCCAACACGTGCGTGGTGATCGTGGGGTATCAGGGGCAGGGAACGCTGGGGCGGCGGCTGGTGGATGGGGCCAAAAGCGTGCGGATCTTCCGGGACACGGTCGAGGTCAAGGCGTCGGTGCACACGCTGGGCGGATTCTCGGCGCACGCGGGGCAATCGGGGCTGCTGGCGTGGGCCGCGCCGTTCAAGGGATCGGGAACGAAGGTGATCCTGACGCACGGGGAGAACGGGCCGCGTGGCGTGCTCAAGGCGAAGTTGAAGGAGCGGTTCGGGTTTGAGGCGGGGATGCCGGAATACGGGGATGAGGCGGAGGTGTAGGGCGGAAGCAAAGAAGGAAGAAATCGGGATCAAGATCAAGATCGGGATCAAGATCAGGATTGGGATCGGGATCAGGACCGGAGGCGGGCGCGGGCCTGGTCGGCGGTTTCGCGAACGAGAGGGTGCTCGGTGGGATCGGCGGCGAGGCGGGTGAGGGCGGAACGGAGGTTCTCGTCCGGCCGGGACGCGAGGGCGTTCGCGGCGGCGATGATGGCGTTGCGCTTGAGCATGGACAGGCTGGCACGCTTGGCGGCGGAAGTGCCCAGAACGCGCGTGCGGTCGGCCTCGGTCCAGTTGAGAACTTCCAGAATCGGAGGGCTGGCGCGCCGGTGCTCGTCGGCGTAGGCGGGGTAGAGGTACGCACCCGCGTGCTCGCTGGGGTGCGGATGGTTGAAAGGGCAGACATCCTGGCAGATGTCGCAGCCGAGGAGGTGATCGCCCATCGCGGCGTGCAGCGCGGGGTCGATGAGCGTGCGGTGCTCGAGGGTCAGGTACGAGATGCAGCGGGTGGCGTTCACGTGATTCGGCGTGATGGCCTGCGTCGGGCAGGCGTCGATGCAGCGGGTGCAGGTGCCGCAGGGCGTGAGTGCCGAGTGCCGAGTGCCGAGTGCCGAGTGCGGAGAACAGAGGTCGAGCGTGGTCGCAATGCCGCCGAGAAGGAGATACGAGCCGAGCCGAGGGTGGATGAGAAGTGTGTGCTTGCCGATGAACGCCCCCCCACCGCCGTCGGCGGTTCGGAGGTTTGCCCGCGCGGCGTGCTCGCGTTCGAGGACCGGGGCGGTGTCCACGAACGTGCGGTAGTGCAGGCCCTTGGCGGCGGGGAGTTCGCGCAGGCGATCTGCGAGGGCGTGGAGGCGGCGGCGGATGACGGCGTGGTAGTCGCGCCCGCGGGCGTACTTGGCGATGCGGCCCGTCGGGTGCGTGGGGTGGTCGCACCGGTTGCCGCCCAGAGCCGCGGCAACCGGTGGCACGGGTTCGCTCCCCCGCGCGGCGTACTGATCGGCGACGATGATGACGGACTTCGCCCCGGGGAGGAGCGTGCGGATGTCGAGGCGTTCGTTGACGGCCTCGGCCATGTAGTCCATGTCGCCGTGGTTGCCGGAGGCGAGCCAGGCCTTGAACTCCGTCGGGCGAGACGCCGGCGCGGCGGGGGCGATGCCGGCGAGAGCGAAGCCCATCGCGTGGCAGGCGTTGATCACCTGCTCGGAGAGCGTGGCGGAGTCATGGGTGGTCTGGTCCACAGCGATCGGGCGTCAGCGGCGGCGGCCGCCCCCCCCAGCCTTCGCCGGCTTTGCGGGCTTGCCGACGGACTTGGCCGGCGCGGGGGCGGCGGCGACGGGCGCGCCGGGCGAGGCCTTGCCGCCGATCCACTGGTACATCGTTCGCGACGCGTGCGCGAGCGCTTTCTCGGCGGGGGCGAGGCCGGGGGTCCAGGCACGGTCCCACTCGAACACGAGCGGGCCGTTGAATCGCTCGGCCACCAGCGCGCCGACGAACTCCCGGCAGCCCAGATCGCCCTCGCCGAGCGGGCACGGGGTTTGGCCCTTGGCGTCCTTGATGTGCACGAGCCAGAGTTTGTCGGCGAGGGTACGGATGGCCGCGAGCGGGTCATCGCCGGCGAGGAGGGCGGTGGCGGGGGAATAGGCCGCGCCGAGGAGGGGGCTGTCGATGGCGTCGATGATCTCGCGGAGCTCGGCGGCGGTGGAGAACGAGCCGCCGTTCTCGACGACGACGCGCACGCCGGTCTTGTCGGCGTGGTCCACGACGGAGCGGAGTCGCTCGGTGATGCGGTTCACGGCGGACGCACGCTTCTCGTAGGCCGGGATCTCGTACCCGAAGACACGCACGAGGGGGGACTCGATGCTCACGGCAAGACCGACGGCGCGTTTGCCCTCGCGGAGGGACCGATCGACGTTCGGGGAGAGGTAGCCGAGCACGGGCGGGAAGACCGGCGCATCGAAACGGACGCTGCTGGCGACGCAGGCGATGTCGAGGCCGGCCTCGCGGAAGAGGGCCCGGACCTTGGCGTCGCTGGTGAGCGCGGGGTCGCACGCGAACTGTCGCGAGTCGTCGCCGAAGGTGCGGAGTTCGACGGCCTGGAAGCCGAGCGCGGCGGCACGCTGGGCGATCTGGGCGAGGGTCCAGTCGGGCGTGGCGACGGTGGAGAAGGCTGGAATCATGTGGAATGTCGGATGGGGAGGGTCGGACGTTCGAGGGCCGGGAAGTGTAGACGCTCGGCCCTATTCCACCGGAAGCACCACGGCGAAGTCGGAGCCGCGCCCGGGTTCGGACTTGACGGTGATCCGGCCGCCGTGCTCTTCGATGAGGCGGCGGGAGGTCGGCAGGCCGAGGCCGGAGCCACCCCCCTTGGTGGTGAAGTAGGGCTTGAAGATCTGCGAGAGGGTTTCGCGGTCGATGCCGGGACCGGTGTCGATGACGTGGATGGAGGCGACGCGCGACGCGGGCGCGCCGGCGTCGGGGTCCTTGTCGAGCCGCGTGCGGAGGAAGACCGTCCGGGGGCCCGAGCCTTGCCGTGCGCCGGCCATGGCCTGCGTGGCGTTGATGAGCAGGTTGAGGACCGCCTGCTTGACGGCGCGCGGGTCGATCGAGAGCGTGATGGGGCCGGGGGCGAGGTCGGTCTTGATGCTCACGCCGTGGCTCTCGGCCTCCGGGTGATAGAAGTCGGCGAGGTCGGCGACGATCTGGTTGATGTCGGTCGGTCGGCGCTCGAGGTGGACCTGCCCGGCGAAGTCGAGGAAGTCCTGGAGGATGCCGCGCAGACGATCGGTCTCGCGCTGCAGGGCCTTGGTGCGGTTGAGCAGCGGGCTGCGCTCGCCGGGAGGAATGTCGAGTTCCTGGATGCCCTCGACGAGGAGTTGGGCGTTGAGGCCGATGGTGGAGAGGGGGTTCTTGATCTCGTGGGCCAGGCCGCCGGTCATGGCGCCGATCTCGGCCATGCGCTCGGCGTGGCGGGCCCGGCGCTCGGCCAAGCGGACGCGCCGGAGGTGGCGGCGGATGATGGCCCAGGCCGCGGCCGTGGTGGCGAGGGTGCCGGCTCCGAAACCAATGAGGAGGTAGGACGGGTCCACGGGGCCGGAGGATAGGAGCGAGGTCCAATGGGTCCTATTGGACCCATCGCCCGGGAGACCCCATCCGAGTGTTTCACCGGCGCGGCGATCGCGAGTACGTCCGCTTGGGCACCACGACCTCGAGCGATTCGACGCGCGTCACGCGGGTGGCGTGCCAGCCCTTGTCGGTGAGTTCGGCGTCGTAGGCGACGTGGGAGCCGTCCTTGAGGACGCGGAAGCCGTCGCCCTGGATCTTTGAGTAGTGCACGAAGATGTCCTGGCCCTCGGGACCGACGATGAAGCCGAACCCTTTCTTGGGGTCGAACCACTTGACCTGTCCGTTAGCTTCCACGATCCGTGGTGGGGCGGCGTCAGACATGAGCGTTTCCCTCGGGTCCGGCGCACGCCGGACCGGCGGACCCGACCCCCCTCCCGGGAATCCGGGATGAACGAGTCGCGTGAACTTGGCGATACGTTTCGAGCATGTGACCCACACAAGCACCCGGACCCCTGCGCTGCCCAGAGTACCAAAGGCGCGAAGACTTCGCCAAGAGCGAAGGCGCGTGAATGTGCATAACTTGGCGATGCGGACGCGCATGACAAACGACAGGCCCGTGCGAGTTCATCGCACGGGCCTGCATGCAAACACATAATTGAGAGCGACTTGCGACTACCGACAGACATCACTCCCCTTGAAAGGGGATGAGCCCGTGCAATCGAAAAATCACTCAGCGACGACCACCGCCGCCATCGCGACGACCGCCACCACCTCCGCCGCCACGCCCGCCGCGGTCGCCACCACCACGGTGTCCGCCGCCATCGCGATAGCCACCGCCACCGCCGCCGTGGCCCTCACCGCCACCCTCGGGAGCGCCGACGGGGACGGGATCGCTGATGCCCTCTTCCATGAGGACGGCCTTGCGCGAGAGCTTGATGCGGCCCTGGTCGTCCACGAGGATGACCTTGACCTTGATGACGTCGCCGATCTTCACGATCTGGCCCACGCTCTGGACATACTGGTCGGAGAGCTCGGAGACGTGGCACATGCCGTCGGTCCCGGGGGCGAGCTCGACGAAGGCGCCGAAGTCCTTGACGCTCACGACCTTGCCGGTGTAGACGGTGCCGACCTTGATCTCCTCGGTGAGGGCCTCGATCTCGCTCTTGGCCGCGTCGATGGCGTCGCCGTTGGGGGCGGAGATCATGACGGTGCCGTCGTCCTCGACGTCGATGCCGACGCCGTACTTCTCCTGCAGGCCGCGGATGGTCTTGCCGCCGGGGCCGATGAGCTTGCCGATCTTCTCCGGGTTGATCATGATGGTGACCAGTCGCGGGGCGAAGGGGCTGATGCTGGCGCGGGGAGCGGGGATGATGCTCTCCATGATGTCGATGATCTCGATGCGGCCCTTCCTGGCCTGCTCGAAGGTGCGCTTGATCTGGTCGAGGTTCAGGCCGCGGGCCTTGAGGTCGAGCTGGATGCCCGTGATGCCCTCGCGGGTGCCGGAGACCTTGAAGTCCATGTCGCCGAAGAAGTCCTCCTCGCCGATGATGTCGGTGACGAAGACCTCGTTCTGGTCGTTGTCATCGGTGAAGCGGCCGACGGAGATGCCCGCGACGGTGGCCTTGATGGGAACGCCGGCGTCCATGAGGGCCAGGCACCCGCCGCAGACGCTGGCCATCGAGGACGAGCCGTTGGACTCGGTGATGTCGCTGACCACGCGGATGGTGTAGGGAAACTCCTCCGGGCTGGGGAGGATGCCCATGAGGGAACGCTCGGCGAGGGCGCCGTGGCCGATCTCGCGACGGCCCGGGCCGGTGATGCGCTTGGCCTCGCCCGTGGAGAAGGGCGGGAAGTTGTAGTGCAGCGTGAACTTCTTGGAATACTCGGGGATCAGGCCGTCGATGATCTGCTCGTCCTTGCCGGTGCCGAGCGTGACGGAGACGAGGCTCTGCGTCTCGCCGCGCTGGAACAGGGCCGAGCCGTGCGTGCGCTGGAAGACGCCGACGGCGCCGGTGATGGGGCGGAGCTGCGTAGCGGCGCGGCCGTCGGCGCGGGCGCCGGACTCGACGATCAGGCGACGCGTGGTCTTCTCCTCGAGGCGGCGGAGGGCGTCCTTGGCCATGGCGCGGCGCTTGGTCGTGGTGGCGAAGGTCTCGTAGTTGCCCGAGGCATCGACCTTGAAGTGCGTGTCCATGATCTCGGCGATCAGCTTGTCCACGGCCTCGTTGCGCTCCTTCTTGCCCTTGAGCCTGCGGGCCTCGGTCATGCGGTCGCCGGCGAGCTTCTTGACCTGCTCGACGATCTCGGGGGTGGGCAGGGTGCGGTCGCCGTCGCGCTTGGGCCTGCCGGCCTTGGAGACCAGCTCGCCGATGGCGTCGAGGGTCTGCTTGACGGCGTCGTAGCCGGCCTCGATGGCGCCGAGCACGCCCGCCTCATCGACCTCGGCCGCGCCGACCTCGATCATGTTCATGCCGTCCTTGTGGCCGGCGAGCACGAGATCAAGATCGGAGTAGTCGAGCTGGGTGATGGTCGGGTTGATGACGTAGCGGAGGCCGTCATCCGTGTGGACGCGCCCGACGCGGACGGTGGCCGTGGGGCCCTCGAAGGGGCAGTCGGAGAGGGCCAGGGCCGCGCTCGCGGCGGTGCCGGCGAGAACGTCGGAGTCGTTCTCCTGGTCGTGGCTCATCACGAAGCACTGGACCTGGACCTCGTCGATGAAGCCGTCGGGAAAGAGCGGACGGATCGGACGATCGATCATCCGCATGGTGAGGACTTCCTTCTCGTTGGGAGCGCCCTCGCGCTTGCGGAAGCCGCCGGGGAACTTGCCCGCGGCCGAGGTCTTCTCGCGGTAGTCCACGGTCAGGGGGAAGAAGTCCAGCCCCTCGCGGGGCTTGGCCCGAACGACCGTGGCGAGCACGGTGGTGCCGCCGTAGGTGGCCAGCACGGCCGCGTCGCAGAGCTTGGCGATGACGCCGGTCTCGAGGATGAGCGTGCGGCCGCCGATCTCACGCTCGACGCGGATGGAACCCAGGGGAGATGTCATAGATCTTCTGCCTCTGCACCACTCGGGTGCGCTTGGGCCGGGTCCGGGGCCCCCGCCGCGCGGCGGAGGGGTGCGGACGACCGACCGAGTTGTGATTCGGCAGCGGGCTGGATGCCCCAGAGGCAGAAGACAAAGGGCTGTCGGAGCGACCGACAGCCGACCGTCCACTGCCACCCGGACCCACGTCCCGCGGCCGCCCCGTTCCCCCCTGCGAATCCGGCGGTCGCCGTGTCGGGCGATGGCCGGGAGAAATCCGGAAAAGAAAACGCCACGCGGAGCGTGGCGGTACCCGAGGCTTACTTGCGCAGGCCGAGCTTGCCGATCAGGCCGGTGTAGCGGTCCTTGTCCTCGGCGGCGAGGTACTTCAGGAGCCGGTTGCGGCGGGAGACCATGAGCGTCAGGCCTCGCCGGGAGGAGTTGTCCTTCTGGTTGCCCTGGAGGTGCTCGGTGAGGGCCGAGATGCGCTCGGTGAGCACGGAGATCTGGACTTCCGGAGACCCGCTGTCCTTGGCGTGGACGCGGTGGGTGGAGATCACGGTCTGCTTGCGCTGGGCGGAGATCATGGTGTGTTTGGTACCGGGTTCGGTGCGGAGCGCGGGGTGGATGGAAAATCCCAAGTGGACCCAGCGCTCGCCCCAGGCCCCTTGGGGCGGAAGGGTAGGCGAAGACGAGGGGGGGATCAAACCCCCCCGGGCACACGAAAAGGCCCCGGTCGATTGGACCGGGGCCATAGTAAGGACTTGAACTGGGGGGAGGGGACGGGAAGGGGGTTAGGCCGCGATGCGCATCGGCTCCGCGTGCGGCACCGACTCGATCCGCGCGATCGAAATGCCTCCGCCGCTCACCGACCCGAACTGCACCACAAACACATTGCTCTGCGGCCCGACGATCCCGCCCGGGCGCGTCGGCTGCACGATGTACTCGACGCGATCGACGCCGACGGGGAGGAACGTGTCGGTGAAGCTCTTGTTGCTGCCCTCGGTCGAGACGATGCTGTACGGCCCGCTGGTCGCATTCACGCGCCGCAGCACGCGGTACTGCACGCCCGTCGCGCCCGTCGGCTGGGCGACCTTCCACTTGATGGTGAGCGAGCCGTCGGGGTTGACGCTCGCGCCGAACTTGTCGGGGGCCACGGGGAGCGGCGGAGTGCCGGGGGGGCTCGGCGGGCTGATGGCCCCGAGGGCGTAGACGTTCATGTTGTGGGTGGATTCGGCGTAGTTCTTGATGATGTCCACGTAGACCGACGACAGGCCGCGTGCGGCGTCGATGGCGTTCTGCAGCTGCATCGTCGCCTCCTTGGAGGCCATGCGGGCGGCCTCGGCGGTGTCGTTCGCCTTGGTGAGGTTCTGCACGATGGTGTGGTACGCGGTGGTCTGCGCGGTGGTCAGGTTGATCTGGGTCGCGTTGGCGGTCCACTGGCCGTCGTGGGCGACGCACCAGTTGATGAGCTCGGGGATCGTGGTGGGGAGGTTCGTACCCATTGAGGTGTGCTCCTGTGCTGAGTGCTCGGTGCTGAGTGCTGAGTTCAGAGTGCAGAGTGGACCCAGCGAGATCGAGCGCCGAGGGGACCGGCTTTACGGCTTTTGTGGTTTGGCGCGAAGAAAGCGAAGAAATCCTGCGCACGGAGTGGGAAGTGTGGGCCGGATAACGCGTTCCCGGCGATAGCCCAAAGGCAGAACGCCGCGCGCGGTCATCCAGCGGAATCGAGCGCGAAGTGATTCAGGGGTTAGCCGGAGCCTCTCCGTTGTCCAGTGCGGTGAACGCGGCATAAGCGACGCATCGAGCGAGCATCTGCCAGAAGTTCAGATCGTGCTGCGAAACTTCAAATCGGCAAAGCGGGTCCGCCGGGTCGCTGCCCTTTCTGGCCCAGAACACGAGTCCAGTGCAGTCTTGGTTGTATTGCCAATTGGCATGGGAGATCGCGTTGCGGAACGCACGAACTGGGTTGTCGGTGAGGAACCGACAACACTTCCGAGTCACCGTGTTCGAAGCGGTCGCCTTGGCAAGTGCCTTGAAGCACGCCTCCCCCAGATAGACGAAGCAGACGTAGATTTGCACAATCACTTGGGCTCGGACAAGGTCAGGGCCAGCGTGCCACGGAGCCTGCTCCATGTACGTTTGAAAGGCCCATAGTTCTTCGAATCTTGCTCGAAAAGGTATGTGTTCTCCCGCCAGTACCGTCTTGCGTGCCTCTGCTGGAAGCGCCTTGATCTCGCGGAAGATGGCCGACGCGATTTCATTACTCGCCGCCGCGTCGATGCCCAAATCATCGCGCAGGCGACTCGCCCATTGCTGCATTTGCCGGACCAGCACCTGCATATCGCAGTTTAGGCGAGGCCTCCGCCCGCACAGCACACCCTCCCTCGATCCAGATGGGGGGGCGGCGGCCTGACCCCCCCAACACTGTGACCGTCCGAGGCGCACCGCCCGCGCACGTGGGGGGGCGCGGGGCCGGTTATTCGGCACGTCTCGAATAAAATTCCCGCCGGCTGGATTTGGGGGGGCGAGGGAGGGGGAAGGGGTCGCCGAGCGCGCCGTTTCTTGGGCTCCGATGCCGAAGAACGGCCCTCGGGACCGATTCCGCAGCGCAAGGAAATCATTTCCTTGCGCTGCGAAACGATTCCCTTGCGACACGGAAGGGTTTCGCAGCGCTGCGAAACGATTCCCTTGCGACACGAAACGGTTTCCTCGCGCTGTGAAATCATTTCCTTGCGCTACGAAACGATTTCCTTGCGACACGGAAGAGTTCCTTCGCGCTGCGGAACGATCTCCGCGAGGCTCCGATAAGCCCGCCCCCCCGCCCCCCCCCCCCCCCCCCCCCCCCCCCCGCCGGGGGGGGGGGAAGAGGGGCGATGAAAAACCCCCCCCCCCCCCCCCGACTACGGGGCGCCGGCACCATCGTCGTCATGAACCGCGCCAAGGAGTTGCAGCGGCGGGGGATCGACGTGATCTCGTTTGCCGCGGGCGAGCCGGACTTTGACACGCCGCAACCGATCAAGGACGCGGCCATCAAGGCCCTGCTGGCGGGGCAGACCAAGTACATGCCGACGATGGGGGACCCGCAGACGCGGGGGGAGATCGCGGAGAAGATGACTCGGGTGAACGGAATCCCCGGGGTGACGGCGGACCACATCGGCATCTCCTCGGGCGGCAAGCACGCGCTGTACACGGCGATGCAGTGCCTGTTCGACCCGCCGGGGGCGGGCGAGGCGCCCGGCGAGTGCCTTTTGCCCGTGCCCGCGTGGGTGAGCTACGCGCCGCTGGCGGAGATCGCCGGGGCGAAGGTGGTCGAGATTCCCTCCTCGCCCCAGACCGACTTCAAGGTCTCGGCCGAGCAGATCCGCAAGGCCATCACGCCGCGCAGCCGGGCCCTGGTGCTGTGCACGCCCAGCAACCCCTGCGGCACGATGTACACCGAGGCCGAGCTGCGGGCCATCGGGGCCGTGGTGGCGGAGGCGGCGAGGACGATCGCGCCGGACCTCGTGGTCATCGGCGACGAGATCTACGAGAAGATCGCCTACGGCGGCATCCCCCACTTCTCGATCGGCTCCATCCCCGAGATCGCCGAGCGCACCATCACGCTCAACGGCCTGTCCAAGGCGTACTCGATGACGGGCTGGCGCATCGGCTACACGGCCACGAGCGGGGCGTGGGGCCTGGAGTTCATGAAGGCCATGGCCACGCTGCAGGGGCAGATGACCACCAACATCACCAGCTTCGTGTACCCGGCCATCCGCACGGCGATCCTCGAGTGCGAGGGCGAGACCAGGGCGTTCTGCGAGAAGTTCAAGGCCCGGGCCGCGCTGATCCACGGCCGCCTGTCGAAGATGCCGGGCGTGGTCTGCCCGCGCCCGACGGGGGCGTTCTACGCGTTCCCGGATGTGTCGGCCCACTTCGGCAAGACCACCGCGGGCGGCGCGAAGATCCAGAGTGCGCAGCAGTTCTGCGAGGCCCTGCTCGCCGAGCAGAGGGTCGCCGCGGTGCCGGGGGAGGACTTCGGCGGGTGCGGCAAGAACCACGTGCGGTTCAGCTTCGCCTGCTCGGAGGAGACCATCCAGCGCGGCATGGACCGGCTGGAGGCGTTCCTGGCCTCGATGAAGTGACCACTCACGGGTTGTCGTCGTCGCCCTTGGGGCGGTCCTTGCGCAGATCGAGCATCGGGGGCTCGTCCGCCTCGGCCGGCGAATCGTGCGTGATGGTCGCGGGATCGGGGATGGGCGGAAGGCCGTAGTCGGCCCGGAGCGCGTTCTGCTTGGCGAGCTCGGCGGGCATCATGCTCGCCGCGAAGGTGGACGTGCGGCCCCCCGCGTGGCCGACGGCGATGGTCTGAAAGGTGCCCGAGACGAGGTGCTCGGACCACGCGATGACAAGCCAGAGATCCTCGGCGCGCGAGCCGGGCGGGATCGAGTGCGCGTCGATGCCGGGATGAGTGAGGACGGTGTCGCCGACCCGGTAGGCGATGGTGTTTGCCGGGAGCGCGGCCGCGGCGCTCCGGGCCTCGGCACGCTGTTGCGCCGCGGGCATGGAGACGAACGTGGAGAGGTTTGTAGAGCCGATGGGGACGGCGTTCATGCGGGTCCAGAAGCCGCCGTTGGAAGTGTCGCCGGTGTCCATGAGGTCGTAGACGGCGGTGGGCGAGGCGGCGATGGCCTCGGCGATGTGGGTGATCGGGGTGAGGGGGGTTTTCTGCCCGCGGAGCGCCCGTGTGAGGTTGGCCACGCGGGCGGAGCTGCCGGCGACGACGGTGGGGGTGCCGAAGGGACCTCCCATGTTCGCGGACGAAGCCGCGGAGAAGACGGAGTAGATCAGCGCCGCGTACCCGCCGATGGCCAGGAGGATCACCGTCACCGGAACGGCGAGCACGGCGAGGGCGGCCCGCCCGCCGTGGACTTTCTGGGCCTCCTTGAGCGCAACGCACCCGCCGACGATCCACCAGATCCAGCCGAAATACGCGCCGAGACACGGGACAGCGGAGGCGACGTTCGCGCCCGAGGCGTAGCAGAGGGCCTGCCACGTACGCCCGAGGCCGTGGGCGCATCCGCCGGAGATTCGCAGGATGCCATGACCCACGAGCGTGGAGAGCACGAGGATGAGCAGCCAGAACACGAGAGCTCCGCCGGCCCAGCCCGCGCCCATGCCCAGCAGGAACGCGCCGCCGCCCGGACCGCCGCCGCCACCCATCGCCGCCGCGCCCGTGATGAGGCCGAAGAACAGAAGCATGAAGACGCCATAGACAAGGGCCAGGCCGCCGAGGGAGCAGAGCATGAACCACGTCGCGGCCCACGCGCCGCTCTGGGGCGGGGTCGCCCGCAGCAGGCGCCCGGGCTTGACGAGTGCGTAGCCGGTGGTGGCAAAGAAGGCGGAGAAGAAGCCGCGCCGAACACCCCGCTCGAGCCACGGCTGGCGGTCGGCCTCGGTCTGGTGCTCCTGCACGCCCTCGGTGGGCAGGAGGACCATCTCGTCCATGTCGATGGGCTTGGAGCAGCGGACGCAGTTGAAGGACCGGGGGACGAGGTGACCCGTGGGGCCGGTGCCGTAGTAGTCCTGCTCGCAGTGCGGGCAGCAGAAGCGGACGGAGTTGAGGGTGAACTCGTAGTCGGAGGGCTTGAAGGGCGCGCCGCACTCCGGGCAGAGGCGGGCGGAGATCTGCCAGAGGGGGTAGTCGCAGTTCTTGCAGCGCATGGATTCAGGATACCTGATGGTGCCGCCAGGACGCAACTTCTTTCCTGATCCCCGATCGCGTGAACCAGATGAGCATGAAGACCGGCAGCAGCGCCAGCCAGAAAAAGAGGAAGCCCGCCATGAACACGGCCGTGCCCGTGCTGATGCCCGCGACGACGCCGGGGGGCGGTCCGGCCGCGCCGGGGCGAGCGGCCGCGGCGAGGGTGAGGGACGCATCGATCTGGGCCTTCTGAAAGAGTCCGAAAACGATCGAGAGTGCGAGCGCACAGAGGAGCTTGAGCAAGGCCCACCACACCATGAGCGTCGTGGACCATGGCTTTCGCAGGATCAGGCCGATCCCGGCGAGCACGGCGATCGCGGCCAGCAGCGTTGCCGCCGCGCAGGCTCCCGCCAGCGGGGTCGAGTAGCGAACCACGCCCTCGAAGGGGTTGACCTGTCCGGTGGGGACCCGCACGCGGCTGTACGTGCCCGTCGCAATCGCCACGCCCATGGTTGCCGAGACAAACGCGCTGACGACCCCGAGCCCGATCGCGATCACCCCGATCCACACCGGCCAGACGGCCCGGCGGATGGGTCGGCCCAGACGACCGGCGATCGTGGGAGGAGAAACGATCACCAAGGGCGATGCGCCCGCCTCGTCTGATTGAATCGCGGCGAGTCTCGGCATGCCGTGGTCGGGCGATTCGGGCGTCATGTTTGACCGGACTGTTCGTCGGACGATGGCAGAGGCGCGGGCGCGACGGGCTCCTCGGCCAGTCGCAGCACGATCCGCTTGCCGAGACGGTCGTCCTCGGCCTGGCGGACCCAGATGCGCTGCTGCTTCACGAGTTCGAGGACGGCCAGGAACAGGCCGATCATCTCGGAGCGGTTGCGATTCTCGAAGACGGTGGCGAACTCGAGTTCGGCGGGCGGGGTCGGCGAATCGGGGCCGCCGCCGGTGGCGGCGAGGAGCTCGGCCGCCTGGCGGCGGAGGCGATCGACGATGTCCTCGGCGTGGATCTCCACGGGCGTGTCGTCCATGAGGACGTGGTGCTCGCCGATGCGGGTGAGGTCGATGGTCTCGATGATGCGACCGAAGGCCTCGACGAGGTCGATGAGTTCGATGTCGTCGAGATCGACGGCGCCGGTGATCTCCTCGGGGCTTTGCGGCGGAGGCGGGGCCTCGGCCTGCCCCTTGCCGGGGAGCGCCTTGCCGGCGGGGAACATGCTCTCCCAATCGTGCTTGAACTTGCCCAGGCGGTCGCCGGCGTCGCGGAAGCGCTTGTACTCCAGAAGTTGGTGGATGAGTTCGGCCCGGGGATCGAGCGGGGGCTTCTCCGGGCGCGCGGGCGCATCGCCGTCCGGGATCACCTCCCCCTCGGGCGTGACGGCGTTCACGGGCGGGGCGAGCGTGCGCGACTTGATCTCCACGAGCGTGGCGGCCATCACGAGAAACTCCCCGGCCCGCTCGATGTCCAGCCGGTGCCCCCCACTGCCGTCGTCGTTCAGATCGCCGACAAACTTCAGATACTGCTCGGTGATCTGCGCGATGGGGATGTCGGTGATCTCGACCTCGGCGCGCCGGATCAGGAACAGGAGCAGGTCGAGGGGCCCCTCGAAGGCGTCGAGGCGGACGGTGTACTCGGTGGTGGGGACCATGTTCGTGGGCGTCCTTGCTCGTTTTCCGGGTGGGCCGGCGAAGCCTCGCACACACCACGGGCGGACCGGCCGCCCGTGCCACCCGAAGTGCACAAACAGCATACCCTATCGGGATGCCGCAGCGACCGGCCCCCGCCAAATCCACGCCCTCTTCGCCGGTGTCGGTCCCCGTCGGGGCGGATGCCGCGCAGGGGGGGTTGACCGCGGCGGAGCGGGCCTTTGCCGTGCGGCTGCTCTCGGCCGAAAGCGCGGCGGTGGCGGGGGTGGCCAGCCGTCTGGGGCCGGAGTTTCATGCCGCGGTGGACTTGGTGGTGAAATGCGCGGATGCGGGTGGAACGGTGCTGGTGACGGGCCTGGGCAAGTCCGGGCTGATCGGGGCGAAGATCGCGGCGACGATGTCGAGCCTGGGCATCACGGCCCACTTTGTGCATCCGGCGGAGGCGGCCCACGGGGACCTGGGGCGGTTCCGGGCGGCGGATCTGTGCATCGCTCTCTCGTACTCGGGGGAGACGGATGAAGTGGTAAACCTGGCGTCGATCCTGCGACAGGATGGCGGGGCGATTGTGTCGATGACCCGGGGGCCGGAAAAGGCTGAAGCCCGCCACGGAGTGTCGGGGTACCCGGGGGTGGGGTACACGAAAGCGACTCTGGAGCGGCTGGCGAGCGTGTCGCTGTTCGTCGGGCCGTGCGATGATCAGGGGATCTCGCCGGCACCAACCTGCTCGACGACGGCGACGCTGGCCTTGGGGGATGCCCTGGCCCTGTGCGCAGCGCGCCGGCGGAACTTCACCGACAGCGACTTTGCCAAGCGGCACCCGGGCGGGTCGCTGGGCGGGTTGCTCCGACCGATCACCGAGCTGCTCCGGTTCAATGTCGGCAGGACGCTGAACCTGGTGCCGGACGACGTGAGCGTGGCCGAGGCCTGCCGGCTTTCGGAGACGACCGAGCGCCGGCCGGGTGCGATGCTGCTGGTGGAAAGGGCTTCCGGGTTGCTCACGGGCCTGTTCACCGACGCGGATCTGCGGCGGCTCATCGAGCGGGACCGGGGCGCGCTGGACCGCCCCGTGCGGGATGTCATGACCAGAAACCCGGGGACGCTGGCGGACACCTCGCTCGTCCGCGACGCCGTGAACATGGTGCGGGAGTTCCGGCGCGACGAGATTCCCGTGGTGGACGCGGCCGGGAAGCCCATCGGCCTGCTGGACGTGCAGGACCTCATCGCCCAGCGGCTGATCCGGAGCGAGTGATGACGAGCGCGAGCCTGTCAACCGACGCGAAGGAGCGGGCACGACATATCCGGCTGCTTGCGCTGGATGTGGACGGGGTGCTCACCGACGGATCGATCATGCTCGACGACCACGGAGTGGAGACCAAGCGGTTCAACGTCCGCGACGGCCAGGGGATCGCGGCATGGATCAAGATGGGCTATGACGTGGCCGTGATCACGAAGCGCTCGGGGCAGGCGCTGCAACATCGGTGCGGGGAACTCGGTATCACCCGGATCGTGCAGGGATCGCAGGACAAGGTGGAGGCCCTCGAAAAACTCCTCGCCGGGACCGGCCTGAGAGCGGAGCAGATCGCGTATGTCGGGGATGACTGGCCGGATCTTCCCGTGCTGCGCCGCGTCGGGCTTCCTATCGCCGTCGGGGATGCGGACGAGCGGGTGAAGGCCGCGGCGGCTATGACGACAGAGCGCCCGGGCGGGCGCGGGGCCGTGCGGGAGGCGATCGAGGCGATTCTGAATGCGCAGGGCGTGCTGGAGAAAGCCGTCGCTCTGTGCGGCGGATGAACCACAACCGACAGGAACGTCCGGCAGGATGGATGGGTTTCGATCTCGTACCATGAGCCTCTATGGGTGACCGTCTGTTTCGAACCACGAGCACTGCGGCGCGCCGGTCCACCGGGCTGCTGATCGCCGCCGCGCTGGCACTGATCATGGCCGGGGTTGTTCTGTGGGTGGCGGTGGGCCAGAGCGGCCCGCAAAAGACGGCCGCGCTTCCGGGGGATGTGGTGGACATCGGCAAGGCGCCGGAGGCGATCGCGGGATCGACGGACCCGAACCAGATCCAGGCGAGCGGGTCGGCCCGGCTGCAGTTTGCCGACAAGACGGACGCGAGCCGGCTGGGCTCGGAACTGGCGTTCGAGAAGATCGATCCCGTGGGCCCGGGGTACTACACGCTCACGCAGCCCCGGGCGTGGGTGTATCTGAAGGACGGCCGGACGCTGTACGTGCGGGCCGACACGGGTCGGGTGAAGATGCCCGTGAAGATGCAGCAGACCGAGAGCGGGGAGTTCCGCGGGCACGTGGTGCTGCGAATGTTCCCGCCGGCCAATGTCGCCAGAGGGGCGGCGGTGCCGGCGATCGATCCGGACAAGGCAGAGCCGGCGATCGTGGGCGTGACCGACTCGATCAGTTTCGACACCGTGCTGCTGGAGATCACCACGCAGGACCACGTGACGATCGCGGCCAGGAACATGCTCTTCGAGGGCGAGGGGCTGCTGGTGCGGGCGAACCAGGTGAAGGAGCGGATCGAGCTGCTCAAGACGCACGGGGAGTTCGTGCGGTACAACCCGACGGTGGCGACGGCTCAGGCTCCGGCCTCGCCCTCGAAGCCGGCGGTGGCCCCGACTCCGACCGCGGCCACCGCTTCGGCCGCAGCCCCGGGCGAGGCCATTCCGCCCGCGAAGACGGTGGCGGCGGCTCCAGCGCCCGCGGCGCCGATCGGGAAGGAACAGTTGTACAAGGCGGTGTTCGGCGATGGCGTGACAGTGACGCAGACAACACGCAAAATGAAGGCGGACACGCTGGAAGTGTTCGCACGGCTCATCAACAACGGACTCCCCCCGAACGCGTTCGGCGTGTGGGAAGACGCCGCGCCGGCCGCGAAGCCCGCCGAGGGCGCGAAGGCCGTGGCCGCAGCGCCCGCGAAGGCGGGACCAGCGACGGTTGACGGCGCGCCCGTGCCGGTCGCGCAGGCCGCGCCCGCGAACGAGGCCGCCGCGCTGTTTGTGAAGGGGGACGAGGACCTGACGCTTCGGTGGGCCGGCCCGCTGGTGCTGACGCCGATCGTGGACAGTGCGCCGCCGGAACTGGCGAACGGGAACCACTTCTTCGCACGATTCTCGGCCGACAAGGCGGGCGGACAGCCGGTGGTGGCGCTCGAGGACACGGCCACCAAGGCCAAGGGCGAGTGCGCGAAGATCGAGTACGCGGCGACGTCGCGGATGCTCTCGCTGCTGAGCGGGCCCGATGCGCCGGACGTGAAGTTCACCGCCGACGGGGCCTTCCGCGTGAAGGTTCCCAACGTCAGGGTTGATCTCGGCACGGGGATCGCGGGCGTGATGGGCGCCGGACAGTTGCTGGCGATCCGCACGCCCAAACCCGAGGGGCAGGCCGCGGCCGTCGGCGTGGCGGAGACGATTGCACCGAAGCTGCCGCGCGGCAAGCCGACGCTGCTCGCGGCCGATCAACTCCGCGAGATTTCCTGGACCGATCAGGCGGACTTCACGTTCCGCACCGCCGGCGGGCGGATCTCGGGCTCGCTGGAGATGGCGAAGTTCGAGGGAACCGTGATCGCGCACGACCGGACCTCGTCGATCAGCTCCGACTCGATGCGGGTGGAGTTCGCCCCGGCCCCGGCCCCGGGCACAGCGCCCAACACGCTCCGGCTCATGCACGCCGAAGGGAACGTGATGGCGATCGCCGGGCCGCGCACGGTCGATCCCGACCGGCAGCAGCCGGCGCTCGATCCGTACATGGCGTGCGACAAGCTGGACGTGGCGTTCATGCCGTCCAAGGCCGATCCCAACGACACGGACCCGGTGCGGGGCGTGGCCACCGGGAACGTGAAAGCGGCCAGCCGCGACGCCTCCGTGCGGGCCCGGGTGCTCGAGACGGCGATGGCCCGCGACGCCACCAACGCGATCGTGCTGGTGGACGTGCGGGCACGCGGCGATGTGAGCATGGAGCGTTCCGACGGAGTGCGGGCCGCGGCCGAGGAGGTCTGGGCCAACCCGGTGCTTCGCAACGCTCGCCTGGCGGGCGAGCGGGTGATGATCGGCAAGGGGCCGTCGCAGATCATCTGCCGCGATGTGGAACTCGACGATGTAAAGGGGACGATGCAGGTGATCGGGGCGGGCACGTTCGAGCACACCCAGGCGGGCGGGTCGCCGCAGCTGGCCTCGGCGGGGGACGGGGCGACGTCGCTCGGCGCCAGCGACCCGACGAGGGTCACGGCGACATGGAAGCGGGGGATGCTCTTCAGCAACACGGCGGGCACCATCGACTGCATCGGGGAGACGGTGGTGATCGCGGCGTCGAACCTGCGGACGCAGACAATGCGGTCGGAGAAGTTGCAGTTGTGGCTGACGCCCGCGCCGGCGGGCACGGAAGAGTCGCCCGGAAACGGGCCTTCGGCGGCAGCGGGCGCGCCCCCGGCCGGCGGCGGGCTGGCCGCGAACACGCCGGCTCGCACCGAGGCCATGCCGGTCGGCCCGGCCGATCCGGGCGAACGGAAACTGCTGCGAGCCAGGGCGATCGGGGCATCGGTGGATCGTGAGGGGGCAGCGCACGCGACGATCGAGGTTCGCCGGTACTCACCCGCACCGACGGCCGGCGCGGAGCGGGTGCTCGAGCAGGTGCTGTACGTAGAGGGTCCGACGATCGAGGCGGACGACCAGACCGGGACGATCTCCGTGCCGTCGGCCGGCCGGGCCATCGTGCGCGATCAGCGGGCGGCGGGGAACTCGGTGGTGCTGGCGAACTCGTCGGGGTTGCCGATCACGGCCTCGGGCGGGGCGAAGGGAACGTCGCGGTTCACATGGGCGGAGTCGATGGAGTTCCTGCGCTCCACCGGGACGCTGACGATGAAGAAGGACGTGGAACTTGTGCACCTGCCGCTGGGCTCGCAGCAGGTGACGCGTCTGGTCGCCATGAAGATGGTCGCGAAGTTCAACATGGCCGGCGGGGCGAACAACCCGCGCTCGGCGGAACTCGTCTCGGCCGACGCGTCGGGCGCGGTGTACGCCGAGAGCGGCACGCAGCGGCTCATGTGCGATGCGTTCGCCTACGACGCGCTCAGGGGCACTGCCGAGGCCAGCGCGCAGGCGGGCAACAAGGTGACGCTCTTCGACGAGAAGAAGCCGCCGCTGGTGGCCAAGCGGCTCTCGTGGGACCTGGTGAAGGAGCGCGTGGAGATCATGGAGCCCGCGCCGATCACGGCGCCAAGGTGACCCGCGAGGACACCCGGCCGGGTCACGCGCTGGTTCTGTCGATCACGCCATACTGCTCTCGCTCACCGCGACCTCGCAACGGATAGTCCTTGCGGAGCGGGTGGGCGGGGTACTCCTCCCACGTGAGGATGCGGCGGAGATCCGGGTGGTTGCGGAAGCGGATGCCGAACATGTCGAAGCACTCGCGCTCGGGCCACTCGGCGCCGGGCCAGAGGTCGCAGACGGAATCCACCCACAGGCCGGGGTCCTCGGCGATGCCGTCGGTCGGGAGCGTGGGCGAGACGAAGGTCTTGACGAAAAACCGGTCGTCGCGGGCGTGGCTGATGAGGTTGTACACCACCGCGAAGCGGCCCGGCATCCTCGTGGGATAGTTCAGGTAGTCGATGCCGAAGACATCCGAGAGGAAGTTGTACTGGCAGGTGGGGTCGTCACGCAGGAAGGCCATGACCGAGTGCAGGTCGGCGGGCTCGACGATGAGCGTGGACTGGGCGCGGTATTCGGTGGCCCGGAACTTCTTGCCGGGGAACTTCCCCTTGAGGAACGTGAAGGTGGGGTGATCGATGGTCGGCGTTGGCACGTGGGGTCCTCGGAACACGGAAAGATGGGCGGGACGGTCGGGCGAGTTTATTCACGCCGGTACGAGCGTGGGGAGGCCGGGGGGAATGTGGGATTTGGCAAGGTCGAGGACGAAACTGCCCAAGGATTCGTTGTCGGCGGCGCGGGTTGGAACGCCATCGGTGCCCGGAATCCCGATGATCACCGTCGCAATGCCGGCCAAGTCCCCGTCTTCGCACCGCGGGAGCATCTCGATCGCCTCGTACATGCGGCGGAGGTGGTCCTCGATTCGCCCGGGGCCGAGCATCGACGGGGCGCACATGGCTGCTGGATCGAAGGCAAGGCCGATGCCCAGTGCGCGGGCCCACTCCGACTCGAGCAGACGCCTGCAGGAAGGGACATCGCTGATGACATGGCGAAAGTGCGGCCGGACCAGCACCTGCGCGTTCGTGATCGAGAGTCTGTGGCACGCCGATTCGAGTTCGGTCCACCCGGCTCGCCCCCAGGTGCGCGGGTCTTCATCGAAAAGCCCGCCGCCGCGAGACTCGGCGAACGACCCGCTCCACACCATCGAGCGTCGATTGTCGAGCAGATCCCGCTCATCGCTCGCGGCAATCCCGATGAGACTGCGGTCCAGCCAGGTCGCCCGCCACGCTCCGCCGGACCCGTCGCGAGCGCAAATGTCGCCCGGACCACGCGGGATCACCATTGAAACCGGGCGGTTGTTCGGGAGATTGTAGGGTGCGAGTGGGTCCATGAGCGGTTACACCATCGAGCGTACGTCGGGACGGGTCCGATGGTCGCCGCGATCGACCGATGCGTCGATCACGGAGATTCATCCATGCTCAGCCTGTCCTCGAACTTTTCCCCCCGCTCCGAGTTCTCCTGGTTCAAGGGCAACGACGCCCGGGCCAGGAACACCGAGGGCGGGGCCGACCTGCCCGCCAACGCGCCGGTGCTCTGGCAGATCCTGGAGTTGAACCCGACGGCCAGCCCCGAGTTCCTCGGCCAGTTTTCGGATGCTGCGCTGCGGGAATACCGCGACCATCTGCTGGCGGCGGCCGCGCCGCGCGGCCGGTTCGCCCGGCGCGTGCGCCCGGACAACACGCCGGGCGTGACGTGGCGAACCGCCCGCGGATGATCCGACCTCGCACTCGAGCGATGCACCACCCCTCGCCGGAGCGAGGGGTTTTTCGTTGCCGGGCGGCGTGGTGCGCAAGAACTACCGACAGGAACCGTGCGATATCATGGCCCGAGAATCTCGTGGTTTGAGTAGGGTCGCCGGAGCGCGCGGTCGATAACTCGGGCGATTCGTGGCTCGCGGGGTCAAGAGGACGGGTTGGACCGTCCGATAAACCCGTGGGACCTGCGATCGAGCGTGGCCACGAATGCCGCGTCCGAATGCAAGCTCTTTCTGTACCGGCATTTGCGCCGGGCGTGAGCAGGACCGGAGGTCCGCTCGGATTCGAGCTCTCGAGGTTCGATCGAGGTGATGGACGGGCTGGAGGCCCGGATCAACGCTCCGACGGAACCTGACCTCCATTGGAGAACACGGACGTGAACGCCACCCCCCCCCCCCCCCCCCCCGCCTCGAGCTTCGTTTCCAAGACTTCGGCCGCGCTGCGAGTTGCGGCGCTCCTCGCCATCGCGGGCCTGGCCTGCGGATGCATGGAGAACACGACAAGCCACGCTCGGAAGAACTCGAACGGGTCCGCGAGCTCGCAGACGCAGTCGGCGTCAACGGACCTGCCGACGATGCCCGACAGCGCGGTGAGCCAGAACTACTCGATCCAGACGACGACCGAGCCCATGAACCCGAGCGACTCCATGGGCACGAACCAGCCCGGGATGAACTCGTCGGGCCAGATGGGCATGTCGGGCGGGTCAACGATGACGATGAGCACGACCTCGACGGGTTCCTCGTCGATGATGACCCCGCCGAAGACCACGTACCGCCCCGGGCAGAAGCTCGAGCCCTTCTGGATCAGCATGATCGCCGAGGCCGACCGGGCCGTGTGGGACGATCAGTTCAAGGCGGACAAGGGGATGGACGTGCTGTCCACGCGGATCGCGCCGAGCATGACCAACCGCCCGGCGGGCGAGGACGGGGCCGAGGGGCTCAGCCACGTGACCTACGCCTCGGAGGGCGCGGACTTTGATCCGTGCGTCTCCCGCGACGGCAAGTACATCGCGTACGCCTCGACCCAGCACCGCCCGACCTCCGACATCTATGTCAAGGGCGTCAACGGTCGGACCGTCACGCAGCTCACCTCCGATCCGGCCAACGACGTGATGCCCTCCTTCAGCCCCGACGGCGGGCGGATCGCCTTCTGCTCCAACCGCAACGGCAACTGGGACATCTTCGTGATGTCCGCCGGCGGCGGGCAGGCCCTGCAACTCTCCAGCGATCCCTCGCACGAGCTCCACCCGACGTGGTCTCCCGACGGCAAGAAGATCGCCTTCTGCCGACTGGGCGAGACCTCCGGCCGATGGGAGATGTGGGTGATGGACGTGGCCGGCACCGGCGCCTCCGAGTTCATCGGCTACGGCATGTTCCCGCAGTGGTGCCCCATGGCCCGCACCGGCATGGACGGACGCGACCGCATCCTGTTCCAGCGCTCCCGCGAGCGCGGCGACCACGCCTTCAGCATCTGGACCATCGACTACCGCTCCGGCGACGCCTCCAGCCCGACCGAGATCGCCTCGGCCCAGGGCCAGGCCCTGATCAACGCCGCGTGGTCGCCCGAGGGCGACCGAATCGTCTACGCCACGATCCCCAACCCCAACGACATCGCCCAGGCCTCGGACAAGATGCCCCAGAGCACGCTCTGGATGACCAGCATCGACGGGACGCAGAAGGTGATGCTCACCTCCGGCCCCTTCATGAACCTGATGCCCTCCTGGTGCACCGACGGCAAGATCTACTTCGTCTCCGACCGCACGGGCGTGCCCAACATCTGGTCCATCGGCACCGACAAGGCCATCACCGCGGCCACCGGCAAGCGCCCGGAAAAGCTCTCCAACACCGACTTTGCCAACAAGCCCTCCGCCCATACCGACCCGCACTCGCCCGCGCCTGTCGAGACGCCCGCGACCGAAGTCACGGGCGCGCACGAGGCTCCCGCCGAGCCCGGCCACGAGCACTGATTCCATCCTCCGCGCGGGGTCGTCCCGTGCGAGCGAACATCCCCGGTCCCGCGCGTCTGACGACCGCCGGACCGATTGACCTGATTCCTCGGCGCGGGCGATGGAGTTTGCCCGCGATACCGGCAGGACGCCATGACAACCGTACAGACCATGCTCACACGCGCGGCCCTCCCACGTGCGATCGCCCCCACGACGATCGCCCTGGTGGCCGTGCTTATGACTCTCTCCGGGTGCGCCCCGAAGGGTCCGGGGCTCACGCCCCCGGACGTGCTCGTCGCGCCCTACAACAGCGCCGAGGGCGACGTGCTCTGGGCCGTGGCCCCCCTGGCCAACGAGTCGGGCGCTTCCTTCGTTGACGCCAACATGGTGGCCGACCAGATCGTGGCCAAGATCGACGAGGTGCGCGGCATCGCGTGCCTGCCGATGAACCGCACGATCGCCGCCATGCGGGCCCGCGGGATGACACTGGTGACCTCGCCGCAAGAGGCCCGCACCCTCGCCGAGACGCTCGGCGTGGACGGGCTGATCGTGGGCACGATCACCGCCTATGACCCCTACAACCCGCCGAAACTCGGGGTGAAGCTCGCCCTCTTCGCCCGCAACGCCGGCGTGGACACGCCGCGCCTGGACCCGCTCCGGCTGCAGATCGCCTACACCGAGTTCGATCGGACCATCGCCACGCAGTATCTCTCCAAGCCGGTCGCGACGGTCAGCCAGCACCTCGACGCGTCCAACCACGAGGTGCAGCTCGAACTCCGGCGATACGCCACCGGCCGCCACGACCCCGATTCCGCCCTGGGATGGAAGGCCATCATGCAGAGCATGGACCTGTACACGCAGTTCTCGGCGTTCGTCGCCGTCTCGCGCCTCATCGATCAGGAACGCCTGAGGGTGGCCCGCACGACGACCACCGACGCCCGACCGGCCTCTCCATAAGCGACCCAGTCCATGGGTCGCTCCAACGCACGGAAGCGACCCATGCCCACTGATTCTCCCGCTGGTCGAAAGTCCCAAACACCCAAAGGCCAGCCCGCCAAGGTGAGCGTCTCTCCCTCACGGGATTGCGTCACCCTGTCCAAGGGGGTCCACCGCTGGACCTTCTCCTGCGAGCGCGGCCAGGAACAGTCCCTGCTCTTGCGGCTGGCGGAACTCGCCCGCAGCGAGGATGTGCCCTTCGACTGGTTCGACGCCGCCCTGGTCAGCCACCAGTTAAGAAACCGCCTGCTTCCGGGGCTCCACCGGACCGAGTCTCCCCCGGCCGCAGCCGGGGTGGGGCCAAGTTTCAAGACCGGATAAAGCCGGCGCGCTTCTGAGCCGACCAATCACTATCGGGCCTCGTGTTCTCGAACCTCCTTCCCCCGCCCTCGAACTGCCCATTACGGCGCGCCACGGATGGCCACCCGACGGAGTAACGGATTATGGCAACCCTCCCCCCACTTCCCCTGATCAACGGCTTCACGTCCTATCTGATGGACGAGCGGCACTTCAGCCACTACACGGCCCGGTGCTACGGCGCGGACCTGCGCCAGTACGTCGAGTTCCTCGCCGAGGACGGCGGCGTTGACGTGGTCGAGGCGACCGAGCAGAAGGCCTTCGACAAGATCGCGAGCAACGGCACGCCCAACGGCGACACCGCCGGGACGATCCTGCCCAATACCGTGACGAAGTTCATCTGCGATGCGGACCCCGAGTCGATCCGCAACTTCCTCTCGCACCTGGGGACGAAGGAATACTCCGCGGCCACGATGGCCCGGAAGATCGCCACGCTGCGATCCTTCTACAAGTGGTCGAACCGGCGCGGCTTCACCAAGACCAACCCGATGACGGCCATCCGCACGCCGCGCCAGGCCAAGCGGCTGCCCAAGGCGATCACCGTCGAGCAGATCGAGAAACTCCTCTCGACGCCGAGCGACAAGGACGTCCTGGGCCTGCGTGACCGGGCCATGCTCGAAACGCTCTACTCCACGGGCATCCGCGTGAGCGAACTCGTGGGCCTCAACGCCGACGACATGGACGAGCCGGGCGAGGCCCTCCGCGTGCGGGGCAAGGGAAAGAAGGAACGCATGGTGCCGCTGGGCACGCACGCGATGGGCGCTGTGAAGCGCTACGTGGAGATGGTCCAGAGCGACGTCCGGTGCGCCTCGTGGTGGGCCGAGGGCGGCGGCAAGACCCGGCCCCTGTTCGTCAACAAGCACGGCAAGCGGCTCTCCAGCCGGTCCGTCCGTCGCAAACTCGACAAGTACCTGACCTCCGCCGGCCTCGATCCCGACATCAGCCCCCACACCCTGCGTCACTCCTTCGCCACGCACCTGCTCGAGAACGGCGCCGACCTGCGGAGTGTGCAGGAGCTGCTGGGCCACCAGTCGCTGAGCACGACGCAGATCTACACGCACCTGACGACGCAGCGGCTGCAGACGGCGTACAACCACGCGCACCCGCGGGCGGAATCGGCTTGAGAAGTCGGTAGTGGGAAGTCCAAACTCCGAAGTGAATGCAGAAGACCGCGAGCGATCGCGGCCTTTTTCATTGGATTCGGGGACTCTCGGGCCAACGCCATCCCATCCGAGGCCTTTGCCAGCCGACACCTCACGAACTGAACGATGGTCAGGGGATGTCGGGCCGGCGCCAGGTCGAGTTTGGATTGACAAGCGGCTTCATGTGCATCGAGTACGTGTCGCACACGAGCAGTTTTCCTCTTTCGGTACGGGCCGAACCATCCAAGAACGACATTGCCGTGCGACCCTTGCCGTGCCACCATCCGCCCGTTAGGTTCGCCGTCAACTGCGCGGGCGTTGACGCAATCCAGTTGGACGGTCCATTGTCCTGAAGCACGACAAAGCGACTTGTCGCGACCTCCACATGCTGGGGTCCCTGCGAGGTCCGTAGGTTGGGAAAGTTGGGAAACCCACCCCACCCGTTCGGCGCGCCGGGCTTGCAGTACATCCACTGGTTCGCGTTGTAACTCGTGCCAGCAACACCAAAGTACGTGTCGGGTTCGCCCGAGAGGGTCGCGGCGGCCAAACCCGAGTACGGATTCGCCCCTGTCCCGTACTCTCGCGAGCCAAAGTCCAACGGGCACATGAACACATTCATTCGAGAGTCGATTCGGGCATCTGACCCGATGTAAAGGTTCGTCGGCCGTTCGCGAATGGGAATGTTGCCCGGCGCGCCCACGTCGGGATACCAGTCCACCCCGGCCCAGATCCCCGGCAGCCTCGCCGACGGAATCGACGCCGTGGAGCTGGGCGCATACTCGAACACACCATAATCATTCGTGTACGCGGCCCACGCAACGCCGAGCTGGCGATGGTTGCTCAGGCACAGCGCTTCTTTCGCGGCGAATCGAGACTTGGCCAGCGCGGGGAGCAGCAGTCCGATCAACAACGCGATCGTGGCAATTACCACCAGCAACTCAATCAACGTGAAACCGGCCGCATCGACTTTGATGCGACCGGTCAAACGCTTCGCTGTCACGGGACGGTTCATGTGCAACCTGCAAACCATGCGTTTAAGAAGTCGAAGATGTCTTGTATTTCGAGGTCTGGTGGGAACCCAGTTGACCCATTGAAGTTTGCGGCGGGATCGCCCGCAAACCACGCGTTCAAGAAGTCGAAAATGTCCTGAACTTCCAACACGCAGTCGGCGTTGAAGTCGGCGGCACATGCCAACCCCGCGGAGCACGCTTGGCTGACGACCGAGCCACATGCATTCGTAACTGTCACGGTGTACGACCCACGATCGTGGTAGTTGAAGTTGGCGATCACAAGCGTATCCGTCGCGGCCCCGCTCACGGTTCCACCAAGCGAACTAGCGCCCTGCGGCCCGTCCACCACCGTGACGCCGTTTCGCTTCCATTCGTACGTGAGAGTGCCATACCCAGGAGCAACGATTACTGAGATAGTAACCGTTGAAGATACCGGACACGCACCGGACATCGGCTGCGCTTTGATGACCGGAATGTCGTCTTGTGTGAAACGGGAGAAGTTCTGGACCGGCTTGCCTCCCGCCCGGTTGAAATAGCCCCCAACTTGAAGTTCGTTGGCATTCCATGCTAGCGCGAAACATGTGGCGGGGGTGAAAATGGAAGTTGTCGCCACTCCGGAGGTCAACGCACTCCATGTTGAACCGGAAAGGATCGCCACGTTGTCAGCATACACCGTGCCCGCACCAGTTCCCACAAAGGAAAAATACCCGCCAATCGCCAGATCCCCATTGGGCTTCAACGCCATTGCCCGCACTGTTCCTCCGACGCCGCCGCCCAGTGAGGCCCAACTCGTCCCGTTGAACTCGGCAAGAGACTGGGTATCGGCCGCCGGGCCACTACCCGCGGCATAGAACTCGCCCCCGGCAATCACGCGCCCATTCGGGCGGCAAACGATGGAGTACACCGTTCCGTACGCGCCGACATCCATGGGCAGCCACATGCCGGTATTGCCGGTGTCGAGGATCGCGATGTTGTAGGCGGGATTGAGCGGGCCATCGGCATTTGTAAAACTGCCGCCGGCGATCGTGGTCATGTCGTAAGGGTTGTAGGCGAGCGCGTACACCGGGCCGTCGGTGTGACCTGCCTGACTTTCCTGTACCAGTTTGGATGAGAGGACCAGATTGTACCAACTCCTCCTCCCGTGTGCCGTGCGGCGACGGAGCGAGGGCGAGCGGAGCGAGAC
>CALMPG010000115.1 GCA_937871915.1 uncultured Phycisphaerales bacterium | reverse complement strand
TCCAGACTCCCGTGGTCGTGCTGCTCCTGGGCTGGACCGGGCTGGTCACCCGCGCGACGATGGCCAAGAAGCGCCGGTACGCGATCTTCATCGCCGCGGCGGGAGCGGCGATCCTCGCCCCCAGCCCGGACCCGTTCTCGATGGTTGTTTTGGCGATCCCGCTCTACATGCTCTACGAGCTGGGCCTGTTCATGCTCCGGGTGCTCCCCGCGGACCGCGTGGCCAAGGGGTTCGGCCGCAAGAAGCCCAAGAACGGCGGCCAGAGCCCCGCCCCATCGCCGCGCCGCCCCGAGAGCCCGCGGCGCGAGGGCCCCGATGCCGGGGATGAGTGAATGGGGCCGCTCGCCTCCATCCGCCGCTGGCTCGCCGGCGGGCCCGCATCGCGCCGCCCCGTCGCCGCATCGCTGATTCCGCACGATGAGCCCATGATGCGCCGGGCCCTGGACCTGGCCCGGCAGGCCGCGGTCATCGGCGAGGTGCCGGTGGGCGCCGTGGTGTACGAAACCTCCACCGGGCGCGTGCTCGGCGAAGGGCACAACCGGCGCGAGATCGACCGCGACCCCGCAGCGCACGCCGAACTCATCGCGATGCGGGCCGCGGCGGCGGCGCTCGGGGATTGGCGGCTCAGCGGCTGCACCCTGGTCGTCACGCTGGAGCCGTGCGCGATGTGCGCGGGGCTGATCGTGAATGCCAGGCTGGGGCGGGTGGTGTTCGGGTGTGCGGACCCGAAGGCGGGGGCGTGCGGGTCGCTGTACCGGCTCACGGAGGATGCGCGCCTGAACCATCGGGTGGAGCCGATCGCGGGGGTGCTGGGGGAGGAGTCGGCGGAGTTGCTGCGGGGTTTTTTTCGGGAGCGGCGGCGGGCGGGGGGCGGCGAGTAGGTCCCCGGGGCAGCGCGGGTGGATCGAACTACAATGGGACGATGAGCACCGTGCACACGACTGGGACGATTGCGGGGGCGGTTGAGGGGCGATTGGTGGGGCGGGCCGATCTTGCGATCACGGGGCTGGCGGGGCTGGATCAGGCGGGGCCGGGGGCGCTGACGTTCATCCGGGATCGCGGGTTTGCGAATCAGTGGCGGGAGTCGAAGGCGTCGGCCGCGCTGGTGACCGAGGGCGTGGCGGTTGACGGGCACGACGGGTCTTCTCGAGCGCTGATCTACGTGAAGAACGCGGACCTGGCGATGGTGAAGATCCTGGGCGCGCTGGCGTGGAAGGCGGAGGTCCCGGCGGCGGGGGTGCATGCGTCGGCGGTGGTGGACCCGACGGCGAGGATCGCGCCGTCGGCGCGGGTGGGGCCGATGTGCATCGTGGGAGCGCGGACGGTGGTGGGCGAGGGGTGCGTGCTGGTGTCGCGGGTGACGCTGGGTGCGGATGTGGAGATCGGTCCGGGGACGACGCTGCACCCGGGCGTGGTGGTGTACGACCGGTGCACCATTGGGGCGCAGACGGTGCTGCACTCGAACGTGAACATCGGGGCCGACGGGTTCGGGTACGTGCCCGCGCCGGACGGGCGGGGGCTCTTGAAGGTGCCGCACATCGGGACGGTGAGCATCGGGAGCGGCGTGGAGATCGGGGCGGGCTCGTGCGTGGACCGGGGCAAGTTCGGGGCGACGGTGATCGGGGACGGGGCGAAGATCGACAACCTTGTGCAGATCGGGCACAACGTTCGCGTCGGGCGGTGCGCGATCGTGTGCGGAAGCACGGGCCTGGCGGGGAGCGTGACGGTCGGGGATGGGGCGATGATCGGCGGGGCGGTTGGGGTGACGGACGGGATCAGCATCGGCGCGGGGGCGAGCATCGGGGCCAAGAGCGGGGTGATGTGCGATGTGCCGGCGGGGGAGACGTGGACGGGGCTGCCCGCCGCGCCGCACCTGGACCAGATGCGGACGTGGTCGGCGGCGAAGCGGCTGCCGGAGATTCTCAGGGAACTCAGGCGGTTGGCGAAGGCGGCGCGGGCATCGGGGATCGAGGTGGAGGGGGCGAAGATCGCGGAGGGGAAGCAATCACACGGCTTTGGCGGGATCGACTGAGTGGACCCCGGGGGCGGGGCCGCTGGGCCGGGGCGGGGGGATGGCGCCGGTGGCGATGCGGGAGAGCTTGTCGCGGTAGAGCAGCTCGATCATGTACTCGTAGACGGACATCATGGTGGCCATGTGCAGGCCGGCCTGGCCGTCGAGAACGCCCAGGCGGAGCATGTACATGTAGCAGAAGCGGAGGAGGGGCTTGAGGGGCGTGCGGGGCCAGATCTCGCGCCGGAGGTACTGGCGGTAGCGGAGGGTGTGGCGGAAGAGCTGGCCCGCGCTGGCGCCGGCCTCCTGGCCGAAGCGGAGCTTGACCCACTCGTCGGACTCGAGGTCGGCGTAGCGGATGTGCTTGCGGATCCACTCGTGGACGCTCTCGCCGCGGATGTGGAGCATCTCCTGGCGGAGGTAGTCGGTGGGGCCGTCGCAGACCATGTGCTCGTGGACGGAGCGGTCCTCGTAGCGGCAGGTGCCGCGCTTGAAGAAGCGGAGGTTCCAGGAGGGGTAGAGGCCGCCGTGGCGGATGGCGTGGCCCATGAAGAGGACGACGCGGTTGACGAAGAAGCCGTCGGCGGCGTTGGGGTCGTCGATGGTGGCGAGGACCTCTTCGCGGAGCTGGGGGGTGATGCGCTCGTCGGCGTCGAGGATGAAGACCCAGTCGCCGGTGAAGGGGAGGTTCTCGAGGCCCCAGTTCTTCTGGCGGGCGTAGCCGAGGAACTTCTGCTCGATGACGGTGGCGCCGGCGTCGCGGGCGATCTGCTGGGTGCCGTCGGTGGAGCAGGAGTCGAGGACGAAGACGGGGCCGAGGGAGAGGGCGTTCTGGACGGTGTCCTTGATGACGGCGGCCTCGTTGAGAGTCGGGATGAAGATCTCGACGCGTCCGTTGGAGGTGTTGTAGAGGCCGGCGGGGTTGTGCGGGCCGGTGGGCGGGGTGGGCGGGATGCCGTGGGGGGGGGGGGGGGGGGCGTGGAAGTGGGCCGGCTCGGCGAGCATTTTTTCGACGCGCCGGTTGGTCGCGGCGGTCCAGGAGTGGGCCCGCTCCTTGATCTTGAGCTCGGTCCAGTACTCGTAGGAGGCGATCATGGCGCAGTAGCGGAAGCCGGCGACGCCGTCGAGGAGGCCCATGCGGAGGATGTAGTTGTAGAGGAAGCGCCAGACGGCGCGCCCGTGCATGAAGTAGGACATGTTCTTCCAGGCGCGGCGCTTGGAGACGTGGTCGCCGCGGAAGAGGTGCGCCAGTTTCGGGCGGCCCTGGGCGCGGATGATCATGGCCTCGCCGGCCTCGCGGGTCGAGTAGTGGTTGTGCTTGTAGAACCACTCGAGGAGGCCCTTGGAGAAGTTGTAGTGGATGTAGGGGGACCGGAGGATCTCGATGGGACCGGTGGTGTCCTCGCGCTGGCCGTGGCCGAAGTCCATGAAGCGGCACTGGCCGTAGCGGAAGAGGCGGACCTGGTAGGAGGGGTATCCGCCGGACCACTTGAGCCACTTCTGCATCAGGATCATCTTGCTGGGGCACTGGTAGCAGGCGGCGGTGGACTTGGAGCCGTCGGGGCCGAGACGGGCGAGCATCTCGCTCAGAAGTTCGGG
This sequence comes from uncultured Phycisphaerales bacterium, assembly GCA_937871915.1. Classification (GTDB taxonomy): domain Bacteria; phylum Planctomycetota; class Phycisphaerae; order Phycisphaerales; family UBA1924; genus UBA4658. Next base: position 75,417 of record CALMPG010000115.1, on the reverse strand, counting down.
GGTGAAGCGCTCGTCGGCGTCGAGGTGGAAGTGCCAGGGGTGGGTGCAGGGGATGTGGTCGATGGCCCAGTTGCGCTGGTCGCCGAAGGAGGTGAAGGGATTGGTGTGGACGGTGGCGCCCATGGCGCGGGCGATGTCGCGGGTTCGGTCGGTGGAGCCGGAATCGAGGACGTGGACGTCGTCGCACCAGGCGCAGGAGGCGATGCAGTCGCGGATGTTCGCTTCCTCGTTGAAGGTGAGGATGACGACCGAGACGGGGATGCGCCCCGGGGGGCCGCCGCCGGGGGAGCCGACGGGGGGCTGGCCGGTGGTGGGCGCGGCGGCGACGAGTTGGGCTTGGTCGGGGGCGGACATCAGGAGGTGCGCCCCTGCGTGCCGACGCTCACGGGCTTGGCCTGGGCGACCTTGCGGGCGACGACGAAGAAGGACTTCCAGAAGGGCCACGGGCGGCCGTAGCCCCACCAGTGGACGGGCTCGAAGCCGAAGGTGCGGAGGGAGCGGTCCATGCCCTTGGTGTCGAAGAAGCGGATGTGCTGGCCCATCGGGTCGTAGTGGCCGGCATAGTTGAGCAGGTCGATCATGATGTTCTTGGCCAGGCCGTGGTAGGGCGTGGTGAGGATGAACAGGCCGTTGTCCTTGAGCAGGTGGTTGATGGCCATGAGGTAGGTGCCGACGTCGAAGAGGTGCTCGATGACCTCGGAGGAGAAGACGGCGTCGAAGGCGCCGGCGCGGGTGGGGAGCATGTCCTCGACGAGGCAGGCGTGGAAGGTGGCGGCGGGGAAGTGCTCGCGGGCGTACTTGACGGCGGCGTGGGAGAGGTCGGTGCCCTCGGCGCGATGGCCCTGTTTGATGAAGAAGTCGCAGAACTCGCCGCGCCCGCAGCCGACGTCGAGGATGAGCGAGCCCTTGGGCAGTGGCGCGAGGGCCCTGGTCAGGAGGGCCTGGCGCTGGGGGGTGGTGGGGTCGGAGTAGGCCTCCGGGTCTTCCCAGTAGTTCTCGTAGTACTGCTCGATGCTGGGCATGGGTGTTCCTGGGAAGGGGATCGGTTGAAGGGGCGAACGATTGGAGCGCGGCGAGCGAACAATCGGCTGGATGGGATAGGCTGCCGAACCGATGAGATCAGGGTTCGTGAGCCCGATGCCCAGAACCTCATGACTCCCCACGCCCCCCCCACTTCAGGCACTGCTTCGATCCCGATAACACAACGGGGCGGAGAGAATGCGGAGTCATCCTTGCACTCCACCGGCGGGCAAGCCGCGGGGGCCGCCACTGCCGCCGTGCGTGAGCCGGTGCATGTGAGTCCGTGGACGGTGCGGCAGCGGATCGTGCGGCAGTTGTGGTTCATCGTGCAGGGGACGGTGTTTCGGTTCTCTTTCTACAACGCGTTCCGGTGGCGGCGGTTCTTGCTGCGGATGTTCGGGGCGCGGCTCGGGGAGAACGCCCGGGTGCGGCCGAGCGTTCGGGTGGATGTGCCCTGGAACCTCTCGATCGGGGCGAACTCGTCGGTGGGGGACCACGCGATTCTGTATTGCCTCGGGCCGGTGACGATCGGGCGGCACGTGACGATCAGCCAGTACGCGCACCTGTGCGCCGGGACGCACGAGACGGACACGCACCGGATGCTGCTGCTCAAGCCGCCGATCACGATCGGGGACGACGCGTGGATCGCGGCGGACGCGTTCGTGGGGCCGGGCGTGACCATCGGCGCGGGGACGCTTGTCGGGGCGCGCTCGAACGTGTTCGGCGATCTGCCGCCGATGGTGGTGGCGCTGGGCTCGCCGGCGCGGCCGGTGCGGGCGAGGGTGTTCGTGGAGAACGAAGAGAGCGTGCCGATCCCGGAGCTGGCGCAATGAGCGAGCAACCTGTGGCGGCGGCCGCTCCCCTGCGAGTGGCGCAGTATCTGAGCTCGATCGACCTTCGCGACGGGGGCGTGGTGCGGGCGGTGCTGGACCTCTCGGATTCGCTGGCGCGGGCGGGGCAGCGGGTCACCCTGCTGACGCTCAACGATCGGGATGTTCCGGCGTCGTGGGCGCGGGAGGCGTGGGTTGGCGAGGGCGTGCCGGCGTGCGTGCGGCTGCCCGGGCCGACTCGAGTGGGCGGGCGTCTCTCGAGCGAGGCTTTGGGCGCAGCGCGGGCGGTGATCTCGGGCGCCGATGTGGCGCACCTGCACGCGATGTGGATCCCGTCGAATGAGCAGATGGCAGGGGTGTGCCGGCGGGCGGGAACGCCGGTGGTGTGGAGCCCGCACGGGATGCTCGACGACTGGTGCATGGAGCAGAGGGCCCTCAAGAAACGGCTCTACCACGCGCTGTTTGCGCGCCGGGCCATGGGCGGGGTCGCGGCGATGCACTGCACGGCGGAGGCGGAGCTGGCGCAGGCGTCGAAGTGGTTCGGTCGGGCCCGCGATCGCGGGGTGGTGATTCCGCTGCCGTTTGATCTGGGAGACTATCGCGACTTGCCGGGTCCGGAGCAGGCCCGGGCGAGGTTCGGGCTCCGGGTCGGGGAGCCGACGCTGCTGTTCCTGAGCCGCCTGCATCCCAAGAAGGGCGTGGAGGTGCTGGTGCGGACGACGGCGGAGATGCGGAAGGCGGGGAGGCCGGTGCGGCTGGTCATCGCCGGAGGGGGCGAGGAGCACTACGAGCGGTCGTTGCGGGCGCTGGTCGAAGGGCTGGGTCTGGGCGAGAGCGTGGTGTTCGCCGGATTTGTGAAGGGGCGGGAGAAAGTGTCCTTGTATCAGGCCGCGGACGTGTTCGTGCTGCCCTCGAGCCAGGAGAACTTCGGGTACGTGGTGGTGGAGGCGATGGCGGCGGGGACGCCGGTGGTGACGACGCGCGGGGTGGCGCTCTGGCCGCAGTTGGAGCGGGAGAACGTCGCGGTGCTCGTCGAGCCGCGGGTGGAGGAGCTGGCCGGGGCGGTCGGGGCGCTGCTCGACGACGGGGCCGGGGCACGCGCGCTCGGCGATCGTGGAAGGGCGTGGTGCCTGAGGGAGATGGAGCCCGCTGGTATCATCGCGAGGTTTGTTGGGATGTACGGCCGCGCCAGGGCGCGGGCAGGGATCTAGGCGGGCACTCGGAGCGATTCACGAATGCGTGTGGCGATCGTCTGGCATTCGATCTCGGGGTACATGGCGGCGTGCTGGCGCGCGCTGGCGGCGGAGATGGGGGACGATCTGCTGGTGGTGACGCAGCGTCCGGACCCGAAGGGGACGACGCCGTTCGATCCGGGGCTGGTCAAGGGCGTGAACGTGGAGCTCGTGGAACCGGCGAGGTTGGAAAAGCGGGATGGGGTAGTGGATGTGGTGGCGGCGCACCGGCCGGATGTGGTGGTGCTCAACGGGTGGTTTGTACCGGCGTTCGCGGCCCTTGCGAGCGGGGCGCGGCTTGCGAGCGCGCGGAAGATCATGGCGATCGACCGGCCGCGCGAGACGTGGTGGAAGGACCACGCGAATCGGGCGCGGCACAGGGCGCTTCTGCGGCGCTGCGACATGGTCTTCGTAACGGGCGAGCGCTGCTTCGAGTTCGCCCGCTTCCTCGGGTTCGAGGAGCGGCGGATTCGGAGGGGAACCTACGGGGTGGATGTGGACGCGTTCGGGCCGATCTATGAGCGCCGGGCGGCGCGGCCGGGGGGCTGGCCGCGCTCGTTCGTGTACATGGGGCGATACGACTCGGAGAAAGGGCTGGATGTGCTGGTGGAGGCGTACGGTGAGTACCGGGGCGGAGTGGCCGATGCGTGGCCGCTGGTGTGCTGCGGACGGGGAGAGCACGGGGGGCTGCTGCGGGGCGTGGCGGGGGTTCAGGACCGGGGGTTCGTGCAGCCGGCGGACCAGCCGGCCCTGCTGGAGGAGCAGGGGGTGTTTGTGCTGGCAAGCCGGTTCGACCCGTGGCCGCTGGTGATTGTCGAGTCGTGCGCGGCGGGCCTTCCGGTGGTGTGCAGCAACGCGTGCGGATCGGCGGTGGAGCTCGTGAGGAGCTACTACAGCGGTCTTCAGGCGGCCACGGGGGACGCGCAGATGCTGGCGCGGTCGCTTCGGTGGATGCACGGGCATCGCGAGGAGCTTCCGGAGATGGGGCGGCGGAGTCGAGAGCTGGCGCGGGCCTATTCCGCGCAGATGTGGGCGACGCGGTGGATGGCGGCGTTCGAGGAGCTGGTTCGGGAAGGCTGAGCGGAGCCTACTCGTGGGCCGGGGAGAGCTCGGGATCCTCGTACTCGTCGTGGTCGAGGCGGGCCTGTTCCGAGGCGGCCTGGCTTGCGGCGATCTCGTCGCGGATCCAGACGCCGATGGCGGAGAAGATCAGGAGCATGAGCAGGGGGATGAAGCTTCGGGCGAGCATGTATCCCTCGAAGACGGCCCCGGCGAAGAACATGGCCATGAACGCCGTGAAGAGATCGACGACGGCGCGGCGTTCGCGATCGAGCCAGCGCTTCTGGAGGTTGAAGCGGGTGCACTGCCAGACGCTGACGCCGAGCAGGCACAGGATGATGAAGAAGCAGATGATGCCGTAGGCGCCAAGAGCCCCGAGGTAGCTGTTTTCTGTGCCGACCGTGCCCGAGCGCCAGCCGGCCCCGAGAATGGGGTTCTCCAGCGCGGCCCGGATCTGTCCGGACAGCACGCCCTCGCGGGTGTTTTCCGTGCTGATGAACCGCTGCAGATTCGACGAGATCTGGAGGGCATCGGCGAGATAGGAGAGCCCCCACACCAGGAGGACGCCGATGGGCATGAGGAGCACCGCGTTGCCGATGCGGGTGTACAGCACCAGGGAGAGGCCCAGGACAAACATCAGCCCGCCGGTCCGCGATCCGGTCCAGACAAGGAAAAGCAGGTTGACGGCGAAGATGGCAACCCAGAGAATGCGGCGGCGTTTCTGGGGGTCGTGGAGGAAGAGCCAGACCGCGATGATCGCGAAGGGGGCGACCATAGCCGCGACGTGCTGCGCGTTGCCGAGCATTCCGTGGAACCGTCCGTTCCAGTTCACCAGGTATCGCGGGTTCAAGACGAACTGCACGGAGCAGCAGACGGTCCAGGCGACGCTCACCCACATGATCGTGCGGATGAGCCCCGAGACCCCTTCGAGGGACTTGGCGGACCTTCCCGCCGCGAACATGAAGCAGGGGATGGTGGCGAGGGCGAAGCCGATGGCCTCCAGGGCTGTCTGTGTGTCCTCGTGATAGAACTGGAGGAGACCGACGTAGATGGCCAGACCGAAGAGCAGGGCGCCCTGCGCGGAGGCGTACCGGACGTTCATGTCCCCCGCCACCACCACCAGAATCGTCAGGAAAATGCCGAGGGCGAGGTGGAGATCGGCGTGCTTGAGCTGCACGATGAACATCCACGTGGGGTTGTAGCGCTCGAGGACGGTGTCGACGGAGGGGGCCAGGCACGAGGTGAACAGAATCGCGGCGATGATCCAGTTGCGGAAACTCAGCTTCGCGAGGAACAGGGCCACGAGCACCATCGCCGCGACGCAGGCGATGAAGATCGCCTCGGAGAGTCGGCCCTCGAAGCCGTAGTTGTGCTGATCTTGGGCGAGCGTGAGGAGGTGCATAGAGGTGCCGGGGGTGGGGCGCGCCGATCGCGCACTTCGTGCGCATGGGAGTGACCGGAGATACGCTTATCGGCTTGCCGGGTTCTTTTCCGAAGCGGCGGTCGGAGGAATTCGCAGTTCCACAAAGACCGGCCGGTGCTCTGACCGGAGGCCGGGAGTGGCCCCGAAGGAGCCGACACGCCAGCCGACGACGCCGATGTCGGGCGTGAGCAGGGCGTCGTCGATGGCGATGCTCAGGGGCCATCGGGCGGGGATGTTGGTGGATTGTCTGGATCGAAGGCTCCAGGGCACCACATCCGGGTAGGTGCCGTCGCAGAGGAAGAGCGGCTTGGCGCGTTGGAGGCCGGCCTCGGCGCAGATGTGGCGGCTGCGCCAGCCGGAGGGGGTGGAGTTGAGGTCGGAGAGGACGACGACGGGCAAGCCCTCGGACTTGAGACGGAGGGCGACGGCGATGAGCGCGGAGGCGACGGCGTTGCCCTCTTCCCAGCGTTCGCGCCAGCGCGGGGAGCGGGGGTGGACGGCGATGACCGCGAAGCGGCCGGCGGGGCGCTGGACGATGCCGGCGATGAAGCGGGAGGACATCGGGCCGACAAACGAGCAATCGAAGGGCGTGATGGGCCAGCGGGAGACGATGAACGCCGGGGTTACCTCGGTGCCGAATCCGTCCTTGGCGGGGCGCCACTCCCGGACGAGTTTTCCGGGGTACTTGTTCTCGAGGCCGTCCTTGTAGATGACGTCGAACTGCATCTGGACCGGGGGGCCGAGGATCGAGGCGATGTCGGCGCCGGAGCGGTCGATGAGGTCGTAGACGAATCGCTTGTCGCTCAGGGAGCTGTCGTTGTAGTGGAGGAAGCGGACCTCGTCGGGGGCGCGGACGCGGGCGTCGTCGATGGAGCGCGGCCAGAACGCGGCGCGATGGACCACCAGCGGCGCGGCGTGGAGGACACACGCCAGGAGCGCCAGGGCGATGGGGGGTCGGCGGCGCGTGGCGGCGACGAGGATGGTGCACGCGAGGCAGACGAGGAACATCTGGGCGCCGAGGTTGGCGATCAGGTCGATGCGCCAGGACCATCCGGCGAACATCCAGAGCGTGGAGCTGGCGAGCAGCGTGGCCGCCGCGGCCCAGGCGAGGACGGTGACGGTGCGCCATTGCGCGCGGCGGGGCTTGGGGCTGGGACCATCCATGGCGGTGTCGATCGGGTCAGTCGGGTTGGGACCGCAACCACTCCCACTGTCGGGCGATGCCTTCGGCGAAGGGAGTCGCGGGGCGATAGTCGAGTTCGGCGGTGGAGCGCGTGAGGTCGGCCCAGGTGCGCTCGACGTCGCCGGGCTGGACGGGGGAGCGGGTAGTGCTGGGTTCGCGGCCGACGGTTCGGGCGATGGCGGCGACCATGTCGCCGAGGGTGACGGGGTGGTTGTGGCCGAGGTTCCAGATGCGGAAGCCGTCCCCCCACTGGTCGATGCGATCGTGCGCGGCGAGGACGCCTCGCACGATGTCGGCGATGAAGGTGTAGTCGCGGCTGGTGGAGCCGTCGCCGAATACCTGGATGGGCTCGCCGCGGGAGACGCGACGGAGGAAGAGGGAGATCGCCAGGTCGGGTCGCTGGCGCGGGCCGAAGACGGTGAAGAAGCGGAGGCAGGCGATGGGCATCTTCGTCAGGTGCCAGTGGGCGTGGGCGAGGAGTTCGCAGGCGCGCTTGGTGGCGGCGTATGGGGAGACGGGGGCGGAGACGTCGTCGGTCTCGGAGAAGGGGGCCTTGGGCGCGTTGCCGTAGACGCTGGAGGAGGAGGCCATGACGAATCGGCCCACGCCGGCGCGCCGGGCCTCTTCGAGCATGACGCTGGTGCCGAGGACGTTGGCGCGGGTGTACCCGGCGGGGTCGGCGATGCTGGGGCGGACGCCGGCCTTGGCGGCGAGGTGGATGATGCTCGTCGGGCGCGTGCGTTCGAGGAGGGAGCGCACGAGCGGGGCGTCGCAGATGTCCCCCTCGACGAACTCGAAGGCGTTGGGGCGGGCGGCGGCGCGAACGGCGTCGAGGTTGCGATGCTTGAGGCGAGGGTCGTAGAAGGGATCGAAGTTGTCCAGCCCGATGACGCGGTCGCCGCGGGCGAGGAGGGCCTCGCAGGTGTGTGAGCCGATGAATCCGGCCGCGCCGGTGAGGAGGATGGTGCGAGCGCCGGGCGCGGCGTGGCGGGGGGTGGCTTGGGTCATGCGGGGAACGGTATTTGGACCGTCGGGTGGGCGGGGCTACCCGCCTGGGTCGGAGGAACGCGGGACTCTTGGACGCAACAAAACAAGCAGGGCGCCATCGTAAGACAGCGCCCCGCTGGAGGAGAGAGAGATCAAAGGGAAGTACTGCCGCTATCGGCCTGTCCCGAACACGAGGCTTGAAAACTCGTGCGCAGGCCGGAAGCGTCCCCACCCCAAAGCGTCATAGAAGTCGTGACCGGAAGCGAGAGTCGGATTGAGAATAGCACGAGCAGGGCGCATTGGACAGTGTTTTGTACGCGATGGCGTGCGAGGAAGTTCCGGAGCGGTGCGCGTGAATGTGGAGGGATGGCAAAGTTTGATTATCGGTCCCGCCGCGAATGACGCAGGGCTTGGTAACTTGGGTAGAACAACAATGGGCCGGGGGTGGTCCTGGCCCGTACTCAACATGTAGTGTGCTGGGATGGTGTTGGATCAGGGCTGGCTGGCCGGGGGTGGTGGCGGCATCATGGAATCGTCGGGTTCGGGCGCGGGCTTGGGCTCGCCGGCTCCGGGGGGGCCGGCGCGCCGACGAGCGGGCGCGGGCGGCGGGCTGTCGCCGCCGTTGGCGCGGGCGCGTTCGAGGCGTTGGAGGAGTTGTTCCTGCTGCTCGGGTGTGAGGCGCGCGAAGAGGCGCATGAGACGGTCGCGCCGCTGCGGGTCGATCGGAGCGCCCTGCGGGCCCGCGGATTGCGGGGGGCGATCGGTGGCGCCGGGGCGCGGCTGAGGTGTGTCGCCGGGCTTGGAGGGCTGGGCGGCGTTGCCCTTTTTCTGGCCGAGCTTCTGCTTCACGTAGCGGTCCTCGCGTTCCTTGGCCTGCTGGTCGCGGAAATGCTGGAGGTGCTCGTCCACCGCCTTCTGCTGGGCCGGGGTGAGTTCGGTCCAGATCTTGGTGTAGAGGTCCTCGATCTTGGGAGCGCCCTGCATGATGGATTGCAGGCGTTCGCGGGCCGCGCCGGTTTCCTTGGCGTCGGCTTCGGAGGGCGTCGTCTCGTCGGGCTGGGGCTTGTTTCGTGCATCGGGGCCGCGCTGGCCGGGGCGTCCGGGCTCGCCGGCCTTTTTGCGGAGTTCGCGGAGTTCGGCGGCGTGCTCTTTCATGTACGCGCCGACAGATTTCTGGAAGTCGTCCATCCAGGACTGGTACTTGGCGCGCTGTTCGTCGGAGGCGCGGAGGCTTTCGGGGGCGTCGGGGGCGAGGATGACTTCCATGGCGTCGCGGAAGACGCGCGGCGGGAGGCGGCTCTCGTTGCCCAGGCGTTTACGGTCGCCGCCGGGCCGGCCGAAGGAGCCTTCGACGCCGGGGACCTGACGGTCGCGGACCTCGGGGCCGCGGAGGGCGTCGGGGGGCGTCGGCGGGGCCTGGCGTGGCTGGGCGAGAAGCGGTGGCGTGCACGCGAGTGCGAGGCCGCAGAACGCGAGGGAGGCGAAGAGGCGGGACGAGGCGTGGTTGGACATGGGAACTCCCGTGCGGGTGGAATCGGAGGCGGGGGCGTCGAGACATCGGGCCGTGGCCCTTCGGGAGTTCAACGGGCCGGTGCGTGGGGAATTGCACAGACTGGTCCGGGAACCCGAGGACGGGTGCTCTGTGCGGGGCGGGAAAACGCGGGGAATCGGGGGGCGGGGTGGATGGACCGCAACCTATCCTCCCCTCACCCTAACAAAGTGGGTGCGCTTGCTGCCGGGGATCGGCGGAGTCGCCCCTACAGGAGAATCGCCCGATGTTTCGAAGCGTGCAAGCTCTGATTTGTGCCGGCGGCGTGGTCTGGGCGGCGATGGCCGCGGCTCAGCCTCAGATGGTCGCTCCGACCCCAGACCGGGGCCAGGCCCCCGGGCAGCCGCCGATGCCGGGGGACGACACGGATGCGCTGGCGAACCCCTTGCCGATCCATCGCCAAGGGAGCGGGTGGGACGTGTCGCGGGGCGTGCCGCTGATCCCGAGGGCGGTCCTGTTCGGGAATCCGGACAAGGCGCAGGCGCGGGTGTCTCCGGACGGGAAGTCGGTGTCGTTTCTGGCGCCGGTGAAGGGCGTGCTGAACGTGTGGGTCGGGCCGCGCGACGATCTGTCGAAGGCCAAGGCGATCACCAACGACTCGCTGCGGGGCATCCGGCAGTACGCGTGGGCGTACTCGGGCAAGCAGGTGATCTACAGGCAGGACAAGGGGGGGGACGAGAACTGGCGGGTGTACTCGGTGGAAGTGGCGAGCGGGGCGGTGAAGGACCTGACGCCGCTGGAGAACGTGGCGGCGCGGGTGCAGGAGGTGAGCGAGCGATTCCCCGAGGAGATCCTCGTGGCGATCAACGACCGGGACCCGACCTACCACGATTTGTATCGCGTGAATGTGCGGACGGGCGAGCGGACGCTGGTGCAGAAGAACGAGGGGTTTGCGGGGTTCATCACGGACGACGAGTACCGGGTGCGGTTCGGGCTCAGGCCGAACGCGGATGGCAGCACGGCGCTCATGAGGGCGCCGGAGGGGGGCAAGGGCGAGTTCACGCTCTACGACACGATCGCGATGGAGGACTCGGAGACGACGCGGATCGTGGACTTCGACAAGACGGGGAAGATCGCGTACATGCTCGACGCTCGCGGGCGGGACAAGGGCGCGTTGTGCGAGCTGAACATCGAGACGAGGGCGAAGAAGGTCATCTACGAGCCGCCGCTGTGCGATGTTGACGACCTGATGATCAACCCCAGAACGAAGACGCTGGAGGCGTTCCGGACGAACTATCAGCACGAGACGTGGACGTTCATGGACCCGGCGGTGCAGCCGGATTTCTACGCGATCTCGCTTCAGGGGGGCGGCGGGGACTTCAACGTGACGAGCCGCTCGCTCGACGACCGGTACTGGATCGTGACGATCGTGAAGGACGATGCGCCGGCCAAGACGTGCCTGCTCGACCGGGGCGATCTCAAGGAGCCCAAGCGCAAGCCGGTGCTGACGCAGCTGTTCGTGGCGAGCGAGGGCCTGCTCAACCAGCCGCTGGTGCCGATGCACCCGGTGGACATCAAGGCCCGGGACGGGCTGAACCTGGTGAGCTATCTGTCGCTCCCGCTGGGGGCCGACAGCGACAAGGACGGGAAGCCCGAGAAGGCCTCGCCGATGGTGCTGCTGGTGCACGGGGGGCCGTGGGCCCGCGACACGTGGGGTTTCAACCCGATGGCGCAGTGGCTGGCCAACCGTGGGTACGCGGTGCTGATGGTGAACTTCCGGGGCTCGACGGGCTTCGGGAAGGGGCACCTGAACGCGGGCAACCTGGAGTGGGCCGGGAAGATGCACGACGACCTGGTGGACGCGGTGAAATGGGCCGTGGGCCAGAAGGTGGCGGACCCTTCGAGGGTGTGCATCATGGGCGGCTCGTACGGCGGGTACGCGACGCTGGTGGGGCTGACGTTCACCCCGGACCTGTTCGCGTGCGGCGTGGACATCGTGGGACCCTCGAACCTGAACACGCTGCTCGGGTCGATCCCGGCGTACTGGCAGCCGGAGATCGAACAGATGTGCAAGCGCGTCGGGGACTACCGGACGAAGGAGGGGGAGGCGTTCCTGAACTCGCGCTCGCCGCTGACGATGGTGGACAAGATTTCCAAGCCCCTGCTCATCGGGCAGGGGGCCAACGACCCGCGCGTGAAGCAGGCGGAGGCGGACCAGATCGTGGCGGCGATGACGGCCAAGCACATCCCGGTGACGTACGTGCTGTACCCCGACGAGGGCCACGGGTTCGCCCGCCCGCCCAACCGGATCAGTTTCTTCGCCGTGACCGAGGCGTTCTTGTCCAAGCATCTGGGCGGGCGGTTCGAGCCGCTGGGGGACGCGCTCAAGGGCTCGACCATCCAGGTCCCCCGGGGCGCCGATGGGGTGCCGGGGCTGGCCGAGGCGCTCGCGGCGGAGAAGGGCGCGCCGGGCAAGTAGGGGCGCGCCGCGCGGCGGGACAGCGATGAACGCAAGGACCTCGGGCAGTGCCCGGGGTTCTTGCGCTTTGTGGAGGCGCACCGGCGGATCGAGGCTCGTGTAGGATGGAACGATGGACGAACAATCTTCAGCGTCGGGCGGGGTGTTTGTGGGGCGGCTCCCAAACGACGGCGCGCCGGCGGGTGGGGCGCGATTGACGGCGGAACAGGTCCGCGGGGTGGCGAAACTCTCGAGGCTGGCCATCGGCGAGGATCGCGTCGAGTTGTTGCGTGGGGAACTCTCGGCGGTGCTGGCCTCCATGGATCGCCTGCGAGAGGTAGATGTGACGGGGGTGGAGCCGATGACGCATCCGACGGACATGGCCAACCGGCTCGACGAGGATCGGCCCGGCGGGGTTTCGATCTCGACGGAGGCGTTCATGGCGACCGCCCGGGGGGCCGCGCCGCCGTTTGTGGGGGTGCCGCCGGGGATGGGGGAGGGCGGGGGCGGGTGGGGCACGGGGGCCGGGGGTTGTGGGGGGGGGGGGGGCGGGGGGGGCGGGGGCGGCGGCGCGGGCGGCGGTGAGGGCGGCGCGTTTCTGCTCGGCGTCGAGGGTGGACTTCCAGAACTGCACGAGTGCGGCGGAGCGCTCGTCCGGCGAGGCGGCGCGGGCGAGGACCGAGCGGAGTTTCCCGGCGGCGGGCTGTTGCTCCTGGCGGAGCGTAATCGCGCCGAGCACGGCATCGGCGTGGGGTCCGAACGTGGCGAGTTGGCGGGCCAGAGACGCGAGCGGCTCGCGGAGGGCATCGGCGAAGGTCTGGCGGAGGGCGAGGATGGCGGCGCGGGTGGGATCGCCCGCGGCGTCGGCGTCGTTCTGCCTCTTGCGGGCGGTCTCGTACTCGCGCACGGCCTCATCGAGGCGGGTCTTGTGCTCGAGGGTGATGGCTCCGTCGCGGAGGAGGCGGTCGAGGGGGCGCTCGAAGCGGAGGGCGGCCACGGTGTCGCGGGCCCTGAAGAGCGTGTTGAAATCGCCGGCGGAGAGGACCTGGGGCTCGAGGGTCTGGGCTTCGAGGACGTGATCGAGATTGGCGACAACGAAGCGATCGAGGTCGGCCGCGCGGGCCTTGAGCGAGGCGGCGATCCTGGCGCGTCGGGCCTCGTCGAACGGGTAGCGGGCGACGGCCGCTTCGTCGGGCGTGGACGCGAGCGGCTTGAGGCGGCCGTTTTCGTGCTCGACGATGGAGGGCGCATCCGGCTCGCCCGGGGGCGGCTTCACTTCGGCGGGCGTGCCGCCGGGTTGCGCGTGGGCCCGGGCGGGTGCGGGGGCGGGCGGGATGGGGCCGATGAGTTGGGCCGAGGCCGGGCGGACGAGCGCAATGGCGAGCAGGACGAGCGTGGTGCGGATGGGGCGGATCATGGCTTGGAGAGCGTACCCCGGGGCCGCCTGGCGCGATTCTCTTCGCCGATGTAGCGGGCGAGGCGGTGGCGCTGCTCGGTGTCGAGATCGGCGTAGACGTCGAGGAAGAGGCGGGCGATCTGGCCCTTGGTGGGCTTGCCGTAGGTTTTCTGGAACAGGTCTCCGACTTTCTGGCGGACCTTGGACTCCTGCTCCGGGGTGAGGACGAGCATCTTGATGAGGTTCTCGAAGTCTTTGCCGGCCGCGCCGACGACGCGCTCGTAGGAGGCGCGAGCCTCGGCGCCGAAGTTCTCGAAGCCCCCCGCGAGCATGGCTCCGAGGCGGTTGGGCTTGTCTTTTCCGGTCATGGAGTCGGCGGCGCGGTCCTGCGCGGCGACGGCGTTGTACTCGTCGAGCATTCTGCGGAGTTCGGCGAGTTTGTCCTCCGGAAGGACGGGGACGAGTTCGGAGAGCATCGTGCCGCGCTTGAGGAAGGGCCGGACCTTCTCGAGAATCTCGGGCTGGAGTTTCGCGAGGGCGGGGGCGTCGTCGGATTGTTTGGCCTGGGCGTATTCGACGAGGAGTCTGAGGTTGTCGCGGACGATGGTGTCGAGGGTGGCGCCGCGTTCGGCGAGGACCTTGTCGGCGGCGGCCTTCTGCTCGGGAGTGAGGTCGAGGCGGGCGAGGGCGAGGAGGACGGGGTGTTCTTCGGACTTCCTGAGGCGGCCGTTGAAGTCGCGCTCGACGATGGAGTGTTCGGGACGGTTGGGGGATCTTGAGACAGTGGGGCCGCGCAGGGCGTCGGCGTCGGATGGCGCGGCCGGCAGCGGCTCGGGGGGTGCGGGCGGGGCCCCGTGGATTCGCGGCGCAGCGGCGCACTCGCACAGGCAGAGGCACGCGAGCATCGCGACGAGTGCGAAGGGGCGGATGAGCATGGGGACCTCCTGCGTGGAAGCCGAACGGGGGATTATTCACGGGATTGCCGGACGTGGGCGGATGGGGTGGTGTCTGCGCGCTGGCGCGGCGGCGGTCGGGCGGAGGTATCATCGCGCATGAGCACCTCGGCGACCATGGATCGGGCCCGGCTGGCCCGGGCGATCGCGGATCTGGCCCTGCTTCGCGGGACGTTCACGCTCCGTTCGGGGCGAACGAGCAGTTACTACCTCGACAAGTACCTCTTCAGCACGCGCCCGGAAGTTCTTGGGCCGCTGGCGGAGATGTTCGCGGAGCGGATCGCGGGGATAGCTTCGCGCACGGGCAAGCCCGTGGCGCGGCTGGCGGGTGCGGAACTTGGGGGGATACCGCTGGTGACGGCGACGAGCCTGAGGACGGGATTGCCGTGCCTGTTTGTGCGGAACAGCAAGAAGGACTATGGGACGGCCAAGCAGCTCGAGGGGAAGCTCGGGCGGGGGGACCGGGTGGTGCTTCTGGAAGATGTGGCGACCACGGCGGGGCAGGCGCTGGAGGCGGTGAAGGTGCTGAGAGACCTGGGCGCCGAGGTGGTGGGCGTGATCGCGACGATCGACCGGCAGGAGGGCGCGGCGGAGAACATGGGCGCGGCGGGCGTGGCGTTCGAGGCGCTGTTCACCAAGCGGGACCTGGGGATCGCGGAGTGAGGGTTAGAAGAGGCCGGAGAGCGCGGCGATCGCGAAGGCGAGGACGAGCACGATCACGGTGATGATGATCCACCTCGGGCTGGCGGTGGAGCCCGCGGTGGTGCGCTCGAAGGCGTGGCCGCAGTGGTAGCAGATGGCGGCGTCGTCGAAGACCTCCTTGCGGCACTCGGGGCAGGTGCGGGTGACGTCGCCGAAGCGGGCGAGGTCCTCTTCGGATGGGTTCTCGTCGACCTCCTGGGGTTCGCGCCTGGGGCGCGGGCGCGAGGGGACGACGTCGCCGGTGCTGGGGGCGATGCGCAAGGGGCGCCGGGGCTTGTCGTCGGGGCTGGGCATCGGCGGAGTTTACGGGCAGCCGGCGAACC
Source organism: uncultured Phycisphaerales bacterium (assembly GCA_937871915.1). Lineage (GTDB taxonomy): Bacteria > Planctomycetota > Phycisphaerae > Phycisphaerales > UBA1924 > UBA4658. Next base: position 60,362 of record CALMPG010000115.1, on the reverse strand, counting down.
AGGCGTTGAGGAAATCGAAGATATCCTGGACGGTGATGCCGCCCGCGCCGTTGAAATCGGCCCGGGGGTCTCCGGCAAACCAGCGGTTGAGGAACGCGAAGATGTCCTGAACGGCGATCGAGCCGGAGGCATCCACGTCGATGTTGGCGCGCGAGCCGGGGAAGCTGGTCGGATCGCCGGGGTTGGCGCAGGAGGCGATCTCGTCGCCGTCGAAGTAGCCGTCGCCGTCGCGGTCGATGCCCATGCGGAGCTGAGCGCCGGCGGGGACGACGGTGAAGGTGATCTCGGCGCCGGGGGCGGCGCCGGTGCGGAGGGCGTTGACGGTCGTGGCGGGGTCGGCGGCGCGATCGGGCTGCATGGTGCCGGCGGCGGTGAAGTACCAGCCGCGCGAGACGCCGGCGTTGCGGCCGCGGGCGATGATGCCGACGGTGGCGGAGTTGGCGAGAGAGACAAAGGTGTTGAGCCGGGCGACGAGCGTGGGATCGGTGTTGTTGGACCCGTCGAAGGTGATCTGTTGGCCGACGGCGGGGTGGGTGTCGCCGGGGAAGCACAGGAGGAAGGCCTCGAGGTCGCGCTTCTGCTGTTCGCCGGTAGGGCCGGGCTGGAGGGAGAAGTTGGAGCCGCCGAGATGGGCGAAGATGGTGTCGAACTCGCTGTCGTGGTTGATGCCGAAGCCGCGGATGGACTGCTGGCTGGAGCGGTCGAAGGCGGGCTTGTGGTAGAGTCCGCGGAGCTGGGCCATCTTGATGGATTGCGGCACGCCGGCGGTGTTGGCGTCGTCCACCTTGCCGGTGGTGCCGGTGGCGAGGGTGTGGCAGGTGGTGCAGGTGAACGTGCCGATGACGGGCGTGCTCTGGAAGATGCTCGCGCCGTTCGACGGGCTGCCGGTGGAGTTGCCGAAGGTGGGCATCGAGGCGGGCAGGGCGTCGGCGATGGTGCGGTTGGGGTTGGGGGGATACTTGATGGACGCGATGAAGCCGGTGAGCTGGGCGAGTTCGGCGGGGGTGGGCTGGGCGTCCATCCCCTGAAGGTCGGTGAAGGCGGGGCCGAAGGCGGCGACGTTCTCGCGGTCGCCGCGCCAGTGGAGGGGTTCGGTGCCGACGATGCCCTGGAGCGACTGGGTGACCATGGGGCCCTTCATGGGGTGCCACGGGGCGCAGAAGAAGAAGGTGCTGAAGCAGGTGGCGTTGACGTTCTTCATGGCGCCGGCGGGAGAGCCGAGGTCCCACGCGAGGAAGTCGGCCTTGGAGTCGAGGTGGCAGGAGGCGCACGAGGCCTGGCCGAGGCCGCTGGTGCGGTGGGTGTCGTAGAGGAACGGGCGCCCGAGCTTGATGGACGGGGGTGTCGGATCGAAGAAGCGGACGCGGGCGGTCTCGGTGTTGGCGGCGGTGTCGATGGCGGAGACGGAGCCGTCGAACTTGTTGAGCGTGTAGAGGCGGGCGCCGTCGGCGGAAAGAGCGAGGCCCGTCGGCCCCCCATTGCCGCCGATATTCACTTCGCCGAAGCGGGTGCCGGCGGCGCTGGTGATGATGATGTTGTTGGAGCCCATCCCCGCGACGTATGCGCGGCCGCTGGTGGGGTGCCAGACGATGGCGCGGGGGTCGCCGATGGAGAGGTCGCGGAACCCCTGGGGGAGGCTGGCGACGTCGTAGAGCAGGTGGGGGTTGAGGTCCACCAGCGTTGTGGCCGCGGGCGAGGCGGGGTTGAACGCGCCCATCTGGACGCGGACGAACTTGGACTTGACGTTGGGCTCGAAGCGGAGCTCGTTGCGGGCGTCGAGGCCGACGGGCGTGACGACGCCGTCGGGGCGGATGCCCAAGGCCATGACGGCCGAGAGCATGCCCTTGGCGTAGGTGACGGCGAGGGTCGCGGCGTCGATGATGGCGACGTCGTTGTCGGCGAGATTCCAGGTGACAAACTGGGACCAGTCGCGGTTGTTGTCGTCGCGCCAGGCACCGGCGGCGTCGCGTCGGACGATCTGGGCGACCTGCGGGGGCGTGGGGAGGCCCGCGGCGAGGGGCGGGTTGAAGGCGGTGCCGCTGTTGGGCGGGGGATTCTGGCCGCCGTAGGGTCCGACCGGGTTGGAAACGTCCTGGCGCTTGACGATGGTTGTCTGGTTGCCCGAGCCAAAGATGCCGACGTAGACCCTCGTGCCGTCGGGGCTGGCCAGCAGCGTGCGCGGGTCGGAGCCGGCGATGGCAATGGTGGTGGGCGCGGCCGCGAGGTCGTTGAGGGAGTAGACCTTCACCTGGTTCATCGAGGAGCAGGTGATGAAGGCGCGGCCGTTGGCGAAGGCGGCGTCGGCGGGCTCATCGCCGGGGAAGAGCGTGCGGACGATGCGGGCCGTGGGCAGGTCGATGATGGAGACGGAGTCGGAGATCTGGTTGACGACCCAGGCCTCGGTCTCGGTGCGGCATTTGACGCTGACGGGATCGAGGCCGGTGCCGATGGAGCGGAGGAGGCGCGGCGTGGAGGCGGCCGCGCCGGAGACGTCGAAGACCTCGAGGCGCGAGTCGGCGGTGTTGACCGCCAGGAGCGTCGAGCCCGAGGGGGTGAGAGCGAGCGGGGAGACGTGGGCGGACTCCCAGTTCACAAAGCCGGGCTGGGCGAGGGCGCGCGGGGCCGGGAGGAACGGCGTGGCGGCGGCGATGATCGCGACGATCGGCGCGGCGATAGCCCGGGCGGTTGGTTGGAGACGCGCGATGTCCATGCGGGAATCATGCCCCATGGGTAGGGGTATGCCACCCTGCGCGGTTGTGAGGGGGTGAGGCGGACGGGAAATGTGCCCATAACGCGCCTGGGGCAGGGGTGTAACCCGAGTCAGGCCCACGCGCCGGCGGCGTGCATGGCGGCGACGAGGGCGCGGAGTTTGGTCTCGTCGAGACGGCCCGCGGTGCGAACGCCGATGCACAGGTCGATGCCGAAGGGGCGGACGGAGCGGATGGCCTCGCCGACGTTCGCGGGGGTGATGCCCCCGGCGAGGAAGACGGGGCGGGCGGCCGCGGCGACGAGGCGGGCGCTGATGGACCAATCGTGCGTGCGGCCGGTGCCGCCGAGCTCCTTGAGGGGAGCGGTGGGGCGGCCGGAGTCGAGGAGAAGGGCGTCCACGTGCGGGGCGAGGCGGGTGGCCTCGTCGAGCACGCCGTCGTCCTGCACGTGGAGCACCTGCACGATGCGGACGGCGGGGGCGTGGCGGCGAAGGAGGGTGTAGGCGGCGTCGGGCACGGCATCGACGAGTTGGACGGTGTTGACTCGTGCGGCGAGGACGTGCTCGACGATGTGGTCGGGGATGATGCGAGAGGTGAGGAGAAACGTGGCGACGCCGGGCGGGACGGAGCGGGCGATCTCGGCGATGAGGGCGTCGTCGATGGGGCCGGGGCCGCTGGGCATGGCGCCGACGAGGCCGAGGGCGTCGGCGCCGAGGCGTACGGCGAGGCGGGCTTCCTCGATCGAGGCGATGCAGCAGACCTTGAGGCGGGTGTGCATGGGCGGACACTATGCTCGGGGCGATGAATCGACGGGTGGCGATGCACGAGGCGGTGGAGGTCATCCGCGGGATGCGGCCCGCGATGGCGGAGGCGGCGCGCCCGTTCATCGTGGGGATCACCGGGCCGGTGGGGGCGGGCAAGAGCACGCTGGCGGCGCGGCTGTCGGGGTGCGTGATCGCGACGGACCACTACCTGCCGGACTACGAAACGACGCCGCGGCATGAGCGGGACATGCCGGAGCGGTCGGATTTGGCGAGATTGCTGGCGGACCTGCGGTCGCTGCGGATGGGAAACCCGACGGCGATCCCGCAGTGGTCGTTTCACACGCACTCGCGGACGGGGGAGCGGGTGGTGGAGCCGGCGGAGGTGATCGTTGTGGAGGGCTTGCACGCGCTGCACCAGACGCACGCGGGGGCGCTGGATGTGCGGGTGTACGTGGATGCGCCGGCGGCGGTGCGGCTGGCGCGCTGGGAGAGCCTGGCGCTGGGCGGCGAGCGCGGGTGGGGCGTGGAGGAGACGCGGGAGTTCTTCGTGATGGTGGCGGAGCCGACGTTCCATGCGCGGGCGGACGGGTATCGCGCGTCGGCGCACGTGGTGGTCGTCAATGGGTGAAGGCTCGAAGGGGAGTTGGGGGAGGGGATTAGGTCCGGGTCGCCGGCGGCCTTCGCGGAGGCTTGCAGGTGTTTGGTTTGTTCTTCGCGGTGCGGGCCTTGGGTGCGGAGAGTTGGAGAAGGGCCTTGCGCGCTTTGGTGTAGTGCCACCAGGGGCGCCCGACGCCGGTGCTCGCGAAGTCCACGGCGGCCATGAAGACGTCGATGCAGCAGGGGTCGTGGCGGGCGCCGTCGAGGCGGCAGAGGGCGGTGTAGAGGGTCATCGGATTTCGGCGCGCGAGGTCCTTGACGGAGCGGATGCGCAGGCGGACGAGGTCCTCGGCGGTGGCCTTGCCGACGTTCGGGATGGACTGGAACTCGACGAACGCGCCCTCGAAGCCCTTGGGGATGCGGGGCACGCCGGATGAAGGGAAGCCCATGCACGAGCGTATCAGCGCCGTGGGGAGCGCGGGGTGGGGGCGATTGGGTTCGGCAGGGCGAGGGCCCAGGAGCGTCGCATGCGATGGAGTGTCAAGAGTGTGCTCGGGTGGGGAGTCGCCGGCTGCATGGCCGTGGCGGGCGGGTGTCAATCCGGGGCGCTCAGCGTCGCGGGGCGCGGCGAGAGGGTGAAGGCCGACGACGGGTTCGAGGTGATGGCGTACCGGTTCACGCTGTCGCCGCGCCCGGCGGGCGAGCCGCGGGCGACGGTGCTGTACATCCAGGGATCGGAGGACCGGAGCGTGACGGGGTCGATGGGGGCGCTGGCGGGATTCTGCGCCATGAACGCGCCGGTGATCGCGGGAGAACGGCGCGGGGTGTCGCCCGACGGTTCGGTGGATCGGGAGGTGGCGTTGAAGCACGCGACGAGGGCGTGCCGCGTCGGGGATGCCATGGCGGTGCTGCGGTGGGGGACGGCGAGCGCGCCGGCGGGGAAGCCGGTGGTGGTGCTGGGGGCGAGCGAGGGGGGCGATGTGGCGGCGGCGGTGGCGGCGCGCGCTCCGGGGGGGAGGCACGTGATCCTGCTCGGGAGCGGGGGGGGGTGGACGCAGGAGGAGGAGTTTCGGCACTTTGTTCGCACGCGCGGGGCGTATCTCGATCTGAAGAGCGAGGAGGACCTCGATGCACGGGTCGCGGATATCAAGGCCCACCCGGATGCGGACACGATGTGGGCGGGTCATCCGTACCGGCGGTGGGGCACGTTCATGTTTGAGCGGGCGGCGGACGGTCTGCTCGGGGTGGACTGCCCGATCCTCGTGGTGCATGGGGATAGGGACGAATCGGTGCCGGTCGAGGGAGCGCGGGCGCTCAAGGCGGAGTTTGAGAGGGCGGGGAAGACCAACCTCACGCTGGTGGAGATTCCGGGTGCGGACCATCGATTCGCGGACCCCGCGACGGGGGCGTCCAGGCTTCCGCTGGTGGAGGTGGCGATCGTGGAGTGGCTGGGGAGGCTCGGGGTGCTGGATGCGAAGGAGGTCGGGGTGTATCTGGGGCGTGTCCGCGCGGCCCACCCGGACCTGTTTCCGGCGACGGCCGCGGGCCAAGCGCGGTAACGCCGGGTCGGGGCATCGGCGACTACGATGGGTTTTCCCAGTCGTGGAGCGCGCGAACCGATGGCCTGGATCACCAAGAACTCCGCCGCGATGAAGGTCGAGAAACGGGCCGAGCCGTACCTGACGGAGGCGATGAAGGCCGACCTGACCACCCGGATCCTGCCGCGGTATGAGCAGAAGCAGGGGGCGCTGCTGCCGTGCCTGCACACGATCCAGCACGCGTACGGGTGGATCCCGGGGCAGGCGATGCTGGAGATCGCGGAGTTCCTGGGGATTCCGCCCGGGAACGTGATCGACACGGCGTCGTTCTACGAGGAATACTGGCTCAAGCCCAAGGGGAAGCATCTGATCCAGGTGTGCCGCTCGATCGCGTGCGAGTTCTGCGGGCAGAAGGAAGTGACGCAGGCGTGCAAGAGCGCCCTGGGGATCGACGTGGGGGAGACGACCGACGATGGGCGGTTCACGCTCATCGAGATGGAGTGCCTGGGCTCGTGCGGGACGGCTCCGGCGATGCTGGTGGACGAGGCGCTCTACGAGAACGTGCAGCCCGCGACGATCCACAAACTGCTCGGCGAGCACGAGAAGGTCCACGGGCACGGCCACGGGCATCACTGATCGCGCGGCGAAGGACGAGCACGAATGAGCACGCGGCCGCGGAAGACCCAGCCGAAATCGCTGATGCGGAACATCGGCGAGTTTTTCGGGCACATCATGGAGGGCGTGAAGAGCTCTCCCGAGGGGGGAAACCCTTCGCCGCCAGCCCCATCGGCAGAAGTTCCGGCTCCGAGTGCTTCGCAAAGGGTGGTGCGCGAGCACGTGCAGGAGCAGGAGGTGGAGACTCCGCAGGGCAAAGTGGTGTTGCGGCGGAGGATTATCGATGAGGTTGAGCCGCCGCGCCCCGCCGGTGGTTTGGGCGAGCGAGACGAGCGTGGCCAGAAACAGCCATCGGGGTGATCCCTTTGGCCATTTGTGGTCTGAAGAGCGGATTCAAGGAATCTGAGCGATTCGGGGCTTGCACGGCCCGGCGGATGTGATACGGTGGTCTCCGACAGCCCCGATGGCCGCGTCTGTCATAGCAGGACATGCGGAACCGGGAACTCGTGGGTCGGCGCTTTTTGGGACAGCGCTGTGCTCCGGTGGACCGCGTGACCTCTCCCACACAACCAAGGCTTTATGGAACCGAGGCAGTCGGTTTCACAGCACGACAGGAAGAAGGCCGTTGCGCGTTGCAGCGGCCTGCTTCCTTTTTGCGATGCGCGTGCGGAATCGGGACCTCTCGCCTACGCGAGAGGCTCTTTGGGTGGGGTGAAGCAGGCGCGGCAGCGGGGCTCGTAGATGTCCGCGCCGCCGACGACGATGGGGGCGGGTGATTCGATCATGCGCTGCGAGTGGACGGAGGGGCCGCCGCAGACGGCGCATGCGCCCGAGAGTTTGACGACCTCGTCGGCCTCGCAGAGGAGCGTGGGGAAGGGCTCGAAGGGGCGGCCGCGGTGGTCGCGCTCGACGCCGGCGAGGATGATGCGCGTGCCACGGGCGAGGAGGGATTGGACGATGGGGATGAGGGTGGGACCGAAGAAGTGGACCTCGTCGATGGCGACGACGGACGCGGCGCCGGCGGCGGTAGGGACGTCGGACGCGCCCGCAACGGGGGCGGCGGGGAATGCCAGGCCGGTGTGCGTGGCGATCTCCAGGGCGCCCGAGCGGGTGTCCCGGGCGGGCTTGATGGCGACGACGGACGCTCCGGCGGCCCGCGCGGCGTGGAGCCGGCGGAGGAGTTCGGTGGTCTTGCCGGCGAACATGGGGCCGCAGATGACTTCGAGGCGGGCGGGCATGGGGGAACTCCGGAATAGGTCCCATGGGACCTATAGGACTCATTGAATGAACAAGCCCGCGATGCTGGCGCTCATCTGCGTGGCGAGAGCTCCGCCGAGCATGGCCCGCAGGGCGAGGCGGGCGAAGTCTTTGCGTCGGTTCGGGGCGAGGACGGAGAGGCCGCCGATCTGGATGGCGATGGAGGCGAAGTTGGCAAAGCCGCAGAGGGCGTAGGCGCCGATCTGGGCGGAGCGCGCCGTGATGGTTCCCGCGGCCTTGGCCTCGGCGAGGTGGGCGTAGGCGACGAACTCGGTGAGGATGAGTTTTTCGCCCAGAAGGGCGCCCATCGTCGTGGCGTCCTGCCAGGGAATGCCCATGGTCCAGGCGATCGGGGCGAAGAGGCGGCCGAGGAGGATCTGGATGGAGAGGCCATGCTCGAAGCCGTACGAGGAGAGGATGGGTTTGAGGGATTCGGTTTCTCCGAGCGCGTGCAGGGGCCAGTTGAGGAGCGCCAGGAGGGAGACGAAGGCGATGAGCATGGCGGCGATGTTGATGGCGAGTTTGACGCCGGTGGTGGCGCCGGAGGCGGCCGCGTCGAAGATGTTGGCGTGGTCTTCCTCGGCGATGGTGGCGATGCTCCTGGCGTCCTCGGGCGGGGGAACCTCGGTTTCGGGCATGATGATGCGGGCCATCACGAACGCCGCGGGCGCACTCATGAGGCTGGCGCCGAGCAGATGGGTCGTGAAGAGCTGTCGGGCGGCGGGGTCTTCGCCGCCGAGCATCTGCACGTACGCGCCGAGAACGGAGCCGGCGATGGAGCCGAAGCCGCTGACCATGACGAGCATGAGCTGGGCGCGGGTCATGCCCGGGATGAGCGGGCGGACGGTGAGCGGGGCCTCGGTCTGGCCGAGGAAGACGTTGGCGGCGGCGCAGGTGGCCTCGGCGCCGGAGACGCGCAGGGTTCGGCGCAGGGCCCAGGCCATGGCCGCGACGACGCGCTGCATGACGCCGAGGTAGTAGAGCACGGCCATGAGCGAGGAGAAGAAGATGACGATGGGGAGGACGCGGACGGCGAAGGAGAAGCCGGGGCCGGGGGCGTTGGCGAGGGTGTGGCCGAAGATGAACTCGATGCCGGCCTGGCACTGGTCGATGACGACGTTCACGCACCACGCCGCGCCGGCGAAGGCCTGCTTGATCCCCGGAACGCGCAGGACGGCGGCCGCGACGAGCATCTGGATGAGGATGCCGACGACGACGATGCGCCAGCGGACGTTGCGCCGGTCGCAGGACAGGGCGAGGGCGAGGGCGACCATGACGAGCACGCCGATGAGGCCGATGGAGCGTTCCATGGCCGCAGTAGACCACGGAACGGGGAGAGGTGTCAAGGTGTCGAGGTGTCGAGGCGTGCGCCGGTCTACACCATCACGCCCGTGGCCCGGGTGCGGACGTTGTCGAGGACGTTCATGAAGTTGATGTACGAGTCGTACGGCGAGTCGTAGGGGGAGAAGTACTTGTGGACGTCGCCGTCGGCCCAGTACTTGGTGCACATGTAGTAGAAGTGGTCGCTGGTGGTGAGTTTGCGCCAGTCGCCGAGGAGGTAGCCGGATTCCTCGAGTTCCTTGAGCGCGGCGGGGTTGCGGGGGTCGGCTTTCACGGCGGCGATGGCCGCGCCGTAGCGGTCCTTGACGGGGCGCTCGAGCTTGTAGGTTTCGAGGAGGGCGTTGGACTGCATAGCGTTGCCGAGCCAGGCGGTGAGGTCGCGCTCGGTGTCGGCCCAGGAGATCATGTGGGGGACGTCGTAGTCGCCGACGGGCTCGAACTGGGTGAGGGCCTCGGAGGGGGTGTTGAAGTGGTTGTGGCCGGGGCTGACGTCGAAGATCTTTTCGGGGAGGGCGTCGAGGAACTTGAAGATGCCCGTCTCGGCCCACTGGTGCTCGCCGAACGTCTCGTAGTCCATGAAGAGGTTGCAGAGGTAGCCGTCGCCGTTGATCTGGTTGACCCAGGTGGCGAACTTCTCGGCCGAGAGCGGCCACTCGGCCCAGCCGCGGTTGGAGAAGCGGAAGGCGATGTCGTCGCTGAGGCGGTAGTTCTTGAGCAGGAGGCCGAAGGGCTTGCCGTGGGGGCCGTTGCCGGTGTGGGGCGGGCGGTAGACGTAGTTGGGGGAGCGATAGCCGAGGATGTGGTCCACGCCCTCGCAGATGGCGCCCATCCAGCGTTTCTTGCCGTCGGGGGTGGTCATCTCGCTGAGGAAGTGGCCGAGGTCGTTGTTGTAGATGAGCTCGGTGTTGCGGAAGACCTTGGGGGTCTGGCCGAAGAGTTCCTCGATGCGCCTGGTGTGGGCGTTGACCTGCTCGGTGAACTCCTGGCGCGAGTAGAGGAACGAGAGGGAGTGGTAGTAGGACTCGCCCACGAACTCGCAGGCGCCGGTGTCGGCGAGGCGCTTGAAGATGTCGAGCACATCCGGGCAGAACTCCTGCATCTGGTCGAGCACGACGCCCGTCATGGCGTAGGAGACCTTGAAGCGGCCCTTGTTGCGCTTGACCAGGTCGAGGATCAGCTGCGTGGTCGGGCGGTAGCACTTGTCGGCGACCTTGCGGCAGATCTGCCCGTTCTTCTCGGTGTCGAAATAGAACGGGGAGTTGTCGAAGACGGTGTAGCGCTTCAGGCGGAAGGGCTGGTGGACCTGGAAGTAAAAGACGACCGACGCCATGGACCGCCTCGCTGGGCCGCTGGGCCCGGTTGTCAGGTTCGATGTCGCCCGTTTGGGGCATGGGGCAGGAAGAGGGGGATTTTCTATCGGACGTTAGGCCATTGGGCGAATGGGGCGGTCGGCGGGCGCGGCGGAGCATCCCCCGAAAGGGGCCGGTTTGGCTCTGGGGACGGGAATTGCCGGCATCGCACGTCCAAAATGTGTTATACTCATCCGAGGTCCGATAGCGACCGATCCGACGGAAGGTGACAGCGATTGGGCGGGCGTCGGTTGTTCGTGCTGTGTGCCCGGGCGGCAATCCGGAAAGGTGCAGCGATGGACGGCCAAGGACAGACACATCGGACAGTTTCTGGCGGACTGGTTCCCGGGTCGGGGCCGGTTGTGCTCGACTTGCCGCTGGGGCAATGTCATCCGGGCGGGGCGGGATGGCACGACGAGGTGTATCGCGCGGCGGGCGGGGACATGGCGCGGGTGCCGTGGGCGAACGGGCGTGCGAGTCCGTCGCTGGTATCGTGGCTGAACGCGGAGGCGCCGGGGCGCGTACGGCCGGGCAGCCGCGCCGCGGTGGTGGGATGCGGGCTGGGGGACGACGTCGTCGAGCTGATCAATCGCGGGTACGACGCGATCGGGTTTGATGTCTCGCCGGCGGGGATCGACTGGGCGCGCCGGCGTTTTCCGGAGCAGGCCAGCGCGTTCTGTGTGGCGGATGTGCTCGGCGCGCCGACGCGGTTCCGGCATCGGTTCGATCTGGTGGTGGAGGTGAACACGATCCAATCGATGGACCCGGCGCAGCGCGAGGCGGCGGCGGCGGCGATCTCGTCGCTGCTGTGCCCGCGCGGGCTGCTGGTGGCGATTGCCCGCGGGCGCGAAGAGACGGAGCTGCTCGAGGCGGTGCAGGGCCCGCCGTGGCCGCTCACGCGGACGGAGTTTGTCGGGCTGATGGAGGCGGCGGGGCTCAAGCCGACGCGGGCGATCGACGAGTTCATGGACGACGAGCGGCCGCCGCAGAAGCGGCTGCGCGGCATGTTCGAGCACGCCTGAGTGTTACTTGTTCCGGACCTGGTACAGCGTGAACCGGTACTTTCGCACCGCGGCGGTGGCCACGGGGTTGAGATGCCCATCGGCGATCGGCGCGGCGTACGAGGTGGATTCCTTGCTCTGCGTGTCGGTTCGGAGCAGCAGGAGCGACATGGGCGGGGGGACGATTCCGGCGCGGAGTTCCTGCTTGGCCCATCGGATGTGGAGACTTGGGCGGGCTTTGTGGATGAGCCAGAGAATGTCGGGACGGGCCTCGATGGCGTCGTCGGCCCAGAGGACGCCGGAGTCGATGTCGTGGGAGAGGGTCTCCGCGGCGGCGGGCGCGGCGAGTTGGTCGGGGGTTGGGGAGAGGCCGGTGAGCGCGATGTTCCACCACGCGCCCATGAGGAGCATGCCGAGCCAGAAGGCGGGGCGGTGGAGGATCTCTCGGGCTCGCTGAGCGGGGCCGGAGGCTTCGGAGCGGAGGGCCTTGCGGCGCATCCACGCGATCGTGAGCGGGGCGAGGGGGGGCAGGAGGACCGCCGCGGGCATGGCGTAGCGGGCGTCGCCGACGCCGAGGAGCACGAAGAGGGCGAGGGAGGCGATCCACGACCAGCGGAGCGTGCGGGCGAGAGTGCTCTCGGGATTCGCTCTGTCGGTGCTGGTGCCCTTGGGCACCAGCACCGACAGAGACATGGGCAGCGCGCTGATGAAGGCGACGGGGATGAGGAGCAGGACGCCGAGGGCGCGCCGGGAGGACCAGAGGAACTCGCCGGCGATGTTCTCGCGGACGGCGTCGGGAGTCGCGTTGGCGAGGTAGATCTTGAGGCCCAGAAGGGCGATGGCGCTGGCCCCGAGAATGAACGCGATGCCCAGGCCGGGGGACCGGAGCGGCCCGAAGGAGCGGGCGCCGACGCACCCGCCGATGAGCACGCCGCCGAGGACGGGGGCGCTGGCGGGGCCCTTGGCGAGGGCGGCGATGAGCAAGCCCGCGGCGGGGAGGAGGCAATCTCTCGCGGAGGCGCAGAGAGCGTGGAGGAAATCGAATGGGCCTTCCCCTTCCTGGGCGGTCTCGGCGCGTCGGCGAGCCGCTCCGATCATCAGATCGATGAACCCCAGCGCGAACATCTGCGTGCCGAGGTTGTTGAGCATCTCGATCTCGGCGGTGCGGCCGGGGGACCACATGAGCGGGAAGAGGGCCTGGGCGAGTCCCGCGACCACCCCCCCACCTTGGCCGAACCAGCGCCGGCCGTACCACCACGCGAGGATGGACATCAGGATGGCCGCGATCGTGCTGGGGAAGCGAGCGCCGAAAGGGGTCTGGCCGAAGAGCGCGGAACCGGCGGCGATGGCCCAGGGCATGCCGGGGGGCTTGCGGAAGTAGGCGAGGTCGAAGAGCTTGATGTGCCAATAGTCGCCGGATTCGAGCATGGTCCAGCCGGGGACGGCGCGATGGCCCTCGGAGAAATCGAGAGGGCGGCCTCCGAGGAATGGGAGATAGATGGCGGCCGCGACGAGCACGACGAGCGCGAGTTCGAGGAATGTGCGGCGGTCGGGCATCGGCCAGAGCGTACCCGATCACTCCCTGGCGGGGCTGACGATCTCGGCCCTTGGCTGGCCGTCGATGGAGGTGCCGGCCCTGAGGGCCTCGGCGATCTTGGCGCGCCATTGCTCGAGATACGGCTTCATGCGCGTGTTGCGCGACGGGTCGTGGCCGTGGGAGTAGGTCTCGCCCAGGTCGGCCCCGGGGGCGTGGCCCTGCACGATCTCGCGGTAGAGCAGCACGCAGGCACCGGTGCGCTCGCTCCCGGCGGAGCAGTGGACGAGCACGGGCTGCTTGGCGGGATCGGCGATGATGCGGAGGGCCTCGACGTAGGCGTTGGGATTGCCGGTGCCGTCGCCGCTCAAGCGGAATACACGCCGTTCGACGCCGAGGGCGCTGGCGGTGTGCTCGGCGACGCGCTCGCCGGAGGGACTCAGGTCGTAGGCCCCGAGGTCGACGATGGTCTTGATATGGTTGGCCTCGACGACCTCGCGTGTGGCGGACGGGGTGAGGCGGCCGGACCGGTAGAGCTTGCCCGCATCGACCACGCCGAAGTTCTTGGGGACGATGTTGGGACGGACGAGCTTGGCGTAGCCGAGGGCGCCGAGGCCCGCGATCGCCAGGGCGGCGAACAGGGCGACAAGCCCGCGGTTGGGTTTTTTCCCGGCCATGGCGAGATGGTATTCGGCGTGGGGGTCGGGGGGTGTGGGAGGCCGCACTACGATTGTGGCCGATGAGCGACGAGTTGAAACACACCACTCCCGGAGAGCCGGACGGGGCGAAGCGTGCTCCGGCCCCGGCTTCCGCCGCGCCGATGAGGGTGGGCGTGGGGGCGTATCCCGAGTCGGTGACGAGGCTGATCGAGGAACTGGCGAAACTGCCGGGGATCGGGCGGCGCTCGGCGGAGCGCCTGGCGTTCTTCATCCTCAAGTCGCCCAAGGCGGAGGCGCTGGAACTGGCCCGTGCCGTGACGGACGTGAAGCAGCGGGTGCGCCACTGCCGCGTCTGCTACAACCTGGCGGACAACGGCCCCGACGCGGCGGCGACGATCTGCTCGATCTGCGCCGACGACCGGCGGGACCGGTCGAAGGTGATGGTGGTCGAGCAGCCGCGGGACCTGATCGCGCTGGAGCAGGCGGGGGTGTACAAGGGCGTGTACCACGTGCTGATGGGACGGATCGCGCCGCTGGAGGGCGTGAAGGCGGGGGACCTGACGATCCACGACCTGCTGCATCGGGTGCGCGAGCCGGGCGCGAACGCCGGGGGAGTTCCCGTACGCGAGGTGATTCTGGCGCTGAATCCGAGCCTGGAGGGGGACGGAACGGGGCTGCACCTGCAGCACGCGCTGGGCGGCGCGGGCGTCATTGTGACACGGCTGGCGCGGGGCCTGCCGACGGGGTCGCAACTGGAGTTTGCGTCCAAGGCGGTGCTGGCGGATGCGATCCAGGAGAGGAGAGCGATGTAGGACCGAGGGTTCGAGACAACTAGGCATCGGGGCATCGGGTGCGAACAATCGGCCACGGGCGTGCACGCGTTGTTCGGGTTTCCGAGCCCCTTTGATGCCTCGATGCCTCATGCCTTGATGCCTCGTCTTTCCCATGCGATTCGACGCCTCACAACACATGAAGATGGGCCAGCACATGAAGCTGGCTCCGAGGATGATCCAGTCGATGGAGATCCTCCAGATGCCGCTCCTGCAGCTGGAGGAGCGGATCGCGCAGGAGCTCGAGTCGAACGTCACGCTGGAGGTGGACGAGGGGGATGCGCAGGCGACCGACACGCCGACGGACGCGGCCATGGACGCCGCGACGGATTCCGCGGCGGAGGCGGACAAGGACCTCGACGGGGACTTCGGCTCAACGGGGGAGACCGAGGGCGATGACGCTGGGGACGACGACGCGGCGGGCGGGGATCTCGGCGGGGAATCGGAGGGGGCGAGCGAGGACGAGCGACCGCTCTCCGTGGACCAGGAGCATGGGGCCGAAGACTTCGGGCGGCTGGACTCGTTCGAGCGGGACAACCCGGAGGCGGCGGGGAACGAGTTCGATGAACCCGAGCGGGCGAGCGTGCCGGACCTGGAGATGTTCGAGCGCGGGCGGGCCACGCGGCTGGAGGGGGAGCCGGACGCCAAGAGCGAGGCGATGGCGAACACGGCGTCGCGTCCCGAGTCGCTGCAGGAGCAGTTGCGTGAGCAGTGGGGACTCGCGGATGTGGACGCGCCCCTGCGGACGCACGGCGAGGCGATCGTGGGATTCATCGAGGACGACGGGTATCTGCGCACGCCGCTGGAGACGATCATCGATCGCCTGCCGGCGGACTTTGGCGGCGGGGCGGGGAAGCCGACGCCGGAACAGATGCAGCGGGCGCTCCAGGTCGTGCAGTTGCTGCTCGATCCGCCGGGCGTGGCGGCGCGGGACACGCGGGAGTGCCTCCTGCTGCAGATCGATGCGCGATCGGACCAGACGCGCTCGCCGGAGTTGCGGGCCCAGTGGGCCACGGTGCGCCGGCTGGTGAGCGATCACCTGGAGGATCTGGCCCAGAACCGCATGCCCCGGATCGTGGAGAAGACCGGCCTGCCGATGGCGGAGGTGAAGAAGGCGCTCGAGCACATGAAGTTTCTGAGCCTGGCGCCGGGGCGGGCGCTGGTGACCGAGAAGCCGGGCGTGATCGTGCCGGACGCGATCGTGGAGTTCGACGCGGACCAGGACCGGTACATCGTGTATCTCAACGACACGCGCCTGCCGGGGCTGCGGATCAACCAGGAGTACGCCAAGCTCGCCAAGGAGAAGGAAGCGCCCAAGCCGACCAGGGAGTTCCTTCGCAAGAACCTTTCGAACGCGATGTGGCTCATCGACGCGGTGGAGCAGCGGCGGAAAACCCTGCTGAGGGTGATCCGCGTGGTGGTGGATGCGCAGCGCGAGTACTTCGACTATGGGCCGCAGGCGCTCCGGCCGCTGCCGATGACGCAGGTGGCCGACCAGCTGGGTGTGCACGTGGCGACGGTGAGCCGGGCGGTGGCGGACAAGCACCTGCTCACGCCGCGCGGCGTGGTGCCGCTGCGCGGGTTCTTCTCCGGAGGGACGCACACGGACACGGGGGAAGAGGTCTCGTGGGACGCGATCAAGGCCTCGCTCAAGGAGGTCGTGGATGCGGAGGACAAGGCCAGCCCGCTCTCGGACGATGCGCTGGCGGCGGAGCTCTCGAAGCGCGGCGTGGAGATCGCGCGGCGCACGGTGGCGAAATACCGCGAGCAGTTGAACATCCCGGCGGCGCGCCTGCGCAAGCAGTTCTGAGCGGTCTCAGGCGGCCTTGCGGGCCTGGGTCTCGGCGCGCAGCTCGTTGACGCAGGCCTGGTCGGCCATCTGCTTGAGGGCCCAGCGGAGCAGGTCGCGCATGGTGACGATGCCCACGCACGCGCCGTCGGCATTGAGAACCGGCAGGCAGGAGATGCGGTTGTTGATCATCAGGAGCGCGGCGTCGGCGATGGGCATCTCGGGCGCGCCGGAGATGAGCGAGCGGTTCATGATCTGGTGGGCCTTGCGATGCAGGCACTGGACGTCCATCGTGCGCTCGGCCGCCTTGCCGAGAAACGGGCTGGTGTTCTTGAGCAGGTCGCGGTCGGAGATGACGCCCACGACGCGGCATCGATCCATGACGAGCAGGTGGTGGAAGCGGTACTTGTTGAACAGGTCGCGTATCACGTGCAGCTCGTCGTCCATCCGAACGGAGACGACGTGGCGGGTCATCATGGTGTCGAGGGTCATGGGCGGTCTCCGTGGACGACGGGGCATGGGCGCATCGGCGTTTCGGACCCCGGCTATCAGCAGCCGCTAGCCTTGGGCATGTCCACGCCCGGCCCAGACCCCGCGAAGCCCGCACAAACCACGCCCGGTGTGCCCGGGGGCGGGAGGCGTGCGGGGTCGTTCTCGGACGCTTCGCGGAACCCGGGTGCGCCCGCCGCGCTTCAGGCTCCGTGGCGCCTTGAGTATCTCGAGGCGATGGGGGAGCAGGAGAAGCAACCGGGGCCCCCCACTTCGCCGCCGGCGTCGCCGAGCCCGTCGTTCCTGCACGACTACTGGATCGACGCGGCGGGGGACGCGAAGAACCACGTGATCGTGCGCACGCGTGAAGGGTTGATCCTGCTCAACGGGTTTCCGTACGCCAGCGGGCATCTGCTGGTGGCGCTGGGCGAGGGGCGGCCGACGCTGCTGGACTACACCCCGCAGCAGCGGGGCGCGCTGTGGCGGCTGGTGGACTGCGCCGCGGACCTGGTGACGCGGACGCTGGAGCCGCAGGGGATCAACATCGGGCTCAACCAGGGTCGCGCGGCCGGAGCGGGCGTGCCGGGGCATCTGCACGTGCACCTTGTGCCGCGTTGGGGCGGGGACACGAACTTCATCACCGTGATCGGGCAGGTGCGGATCATCCCCGCGAGCCTGGAGACGATGGCGGAGCGGTATCGGAAGACATGGGAGGGGATTCGGGAAAAGTGGGCGTGAGTCACGCCGCGGCGGGGCCGCAGGAGCGGAGACCGATGCGGAAGACCTCGCCGCGCGGCTCGCAACGGACGGCGAGGGCGCTGAGCCACGGGACCGTCGAGCCTTCGGGGCAGATCGTCACGATCGTTCCGGGGTTGATGCGCGTCGTGGTCTCGACGGCCATGCCCCCGGGCGAGCGGTCCACGAGGTCAAGGTTGGTGATGCCGAAGTGGCCGGGGCCGGCGGAGTAGGAGGCGCGGAGCGAGCCCTCGGCCTCGTGGCGGTCCTCGCGCCGGCGCTCGAGTTTGAACGGGTCGCGGGAGGCGATGTGTGCAGAGGTGGCCGCCTGCGAGCGGGTGATGCGGAAGCGGGGCTGGGGTGCGCGGCTCATCGTGTGTCCGTGGTTCGGGCGGGTCGGGACCGGTAACTCCGGCCGTGGAACATCGGCTGGGCGGGAGGGAGAGTGAACGCCGCGCCCGGAAATCATGCGGTTTTCGGCGTCTGGATGGGGATGAGCCGCGCAGGGCCACGGGGGCGGGGCGAAGTTCGATACGCTCCGGCATGCTCCCGGCGGTCCTGTGGTTGGTGTATGCCGTTTCAGCGTATCTGCTGTGGACGGTGGTGTTCCGGGCCCGGTTCGGCTTCTGGCCGACGCGGGAGCGGTTTCCGCCGCGCGATCTGTACGGATGGATGGACTTCGGGCTGGCGGTGGTGTTGATCGGATACTCGGCGTGGATCGTGCTCGGGGCGCCGCCGGACCCGGAGCGGGTGATCTCGCTGCCCGGGGGTGCGGCGATCTGGGGCGCGGGGGTGCTCCTGCGGTGGTGGGCGATCGGCGCGCTGGGGCGGAACTGGCGGATCGGTCAGGACGAGCACGACGAGCGGGCGGAGTTTGTGGCCAGCGGGCCGTATCGGTTGATGCGCCATCCGATCAACGCGGCGTTGATCGTCGTGGCGATCGGCCAGGGGTTGATGACGGGGCTGGATGTTCGGGCGCTGGCGCTGCTGGGGTACGCGGTGGTGTACTTTGTGGTGCAGGGGCGGGCGGAGGAGCGGGCGTGGCAAGGACGCAGAGCGCAAGGCGCCCAGCGCGAATAGGAGCAAGGATCCGGAGCTCGGACTTGCGACGTGCGCTCTTTGTTTTTCGTCTCACCAGATGAACCGCATGCGGCCGAAATCGGGCACGGGCACAGGGTCGCCGTCGAACCTCAGGCTGGGCCAGTAGACGAAGAAGGCCTTGCCGAGGAGGAGCTCTCGCGGGATGACGCCGGCGCTGGGGTGCGGCGAGGCGTTGCCGCCCGAGGGCGGGTAGAGCTCGTGGACCCACGGATCGACGCTTTCCCAGAGTCGGCCGTCGAGGCTTGCCGGGGAGTTGTCGCCGCAGGCGAAGAACTGGTCGGGGCCGAGGTAGAGCGGGGCGTAGGGGCTTGTGCCAAGGCCGGAGATGCCGCCATGGCCGCGACCCTTGCTGGTGGGTTGGTAGTGCAGGTCGCGATCGAGACCGACGCGCGTGATGGAAAAGGACCCGCCGTCGAACTCGAATCGGACGGAGCACGGGGCGTAGATGCCCGGTTCGGCGAGCGTGTTGCGGCCCTGCGGATCCCGGGCCTGGTCCTGCATGAGATCAACGAACGGCCGGCCGGTGGCAAAGCGGAGGCGCTGGGCGGGGGACCAGTCGTAGTCGTACTCGGCGATCTTGCGGCCGTTGAGCCAGATCTGCACGCTCTGGTCCACGTGCCAGAACTCGACGTTGCTGAACGCGTTGGCGGGCAGGGCCGGCGCGGGCTGCGTGGCGACGGTTTCCCACTCGCTCTTGATCCCGGGCGCGCCGACGGGGCGGCGGATCGCGATCCTCGCCGTGCCCTTGCCGATGGTGGCGCGGAACTCGTGGCCGCGGGCGGACAGGTGCATGCCGATGCTCTGGCCGTCGGCGCTGGGCTTGAAGCCGCAGCGGATGCGGACGTCGGACACTGGGTAGCGGGCGACCATGCGGTCCTCGTAGTAGGGCTCGTCGTAGGGGTAGTAGTCGTCGATGGTCCAGTTGGCGGCCCTTTCGCCGTGGATGTCGCGAGAGGATCGGCGGCGGGTTTGGTCGAAGACCAGCGCGGTGGAGCCGGGGCCGTCGAAGGTGTACTCGCGCGCGGTCATGGACCAGCCGGCCGGGTCGCCGGGGTTCCAGGGCGTGATCGCGCCGGTGGGCGGGAAGGGGGCGAGGGCGGTGTCGTAGACCTGCTGCCAGACGGCCCGCTGCACGATCGGGTCCTTGCGGGCGATGGTCCAGCCCGCGGCGTCCCAGAGCGCGGCCCGCGATTGCGGATCGTCGCCGGCGGGGACCTGTCCCTCTGTGCCGGTGCGCACAAAGACGTCGCCGTCGGCGAGGGCGATCTGCTCTCCGGGGAGGCCGATGAGGCGCTTGATGTAGTTGTCGAGCGGGTTGGACGGGTTCTTGAAGACGATCACGTCGAAGCGATCGGGATCGCGCAGGCCGTAGAGATACTTGAGCACGAGGATGCGATCGCCGGAGAAGGTCCGCAGGCCGCCGGGCGGGATCGGCATGGGCTCGCCGCTGATCGGATCCTGGATGCCGGATCTGGAGAAGGTCTGGTGCGAAAAGTAGTTGGTGTTGTCGCCGACGGGGGCATCGCGGGCCCCGACGGGCCACGAGGCGCCGGTCGTCGGGCCGCGCAGGCGGACGTGGGCTCCCATGAGCGTGGGGCCCATCGAGCCGGTAGGGATGACGAAGGCCTCGATGACGAACCCGCGGAACACGAACGCCATGGTGAAGGCGATCATGATCGAGATGAGGGTGTCCTTGAGGCTCTCCGGGGGCGGCACGGGCGAGGCGGAGGGGGCCGGAGTGGTCTTGGAGGGAGCGTCTGTGGCCATGCGAAGGATCGGGTGCCGGGAGATCGGCGCGGCGGAGCGTCCGATGCGGAGGGCGAGTCGAGTGTAGTCTGTGCTCTCAGGCCAACATGGTGGACCAGGACTCCAACCCCATCACCCCCCCCACTTCAACTCCCGCATTCTCTGGCGACGCGGAAGATCGGGCCGATCGCGCGCTGGTGAAGCAGATCCGGGCCGAAGGAACCGCGGGGCGCGCCGCGTGGGGCGAGTTGCTCCAGCGATATCGGGACCGGCTGTTTCGCGTCTGTTTGCGGATGGCGGGCGATCGCGAGACGGCGGCCGACCTGACCCAGGACGCATTCGTAAAGGTGATCCAGGGGTTGGACTCCTGGGACGGGCGGAGCCGCCTGAGCACGTGGATCTTCCGCGTGACGATGAACGTGTGCCTGTCGCACCTGCGGGCCGCGAAGGTGCGCCGGCACCGGAGCCTCGACGCACCCATCAAATCCCCATTTGTGGGGACAAAGTCAATACAAGGTCCTATAACCACATTGGGCGGTCGGGCGGCGTCGAGGGAACCGGGAGCGGAGGAAGGCGTCCAACAGCAGGAACAGCGTGCGCGTCTTCTCGGCGCGCTGGCGGACTTGGACCCTGAGCAGCGGGCGATCATCGTTCTTCGCGACGTGCAGGGGCTGGACTACGACCAGATCGCCGCGGCCCTTGGAGTGGCCGTGGGAACCGTCAAGAGCCGCTTGTTCCGTTCACGCGTCGCCCTTCGTGGGTTGATCGAAAAGCCCCCGCCCTCCTCCCCCACCGCCCCACCCGAATGACCTCCTCGCCCTTTCAACTTCCCGACGGCATCCGCGAGGACGATCTGATCGATCTTGTCGATGGTCGGCTGACGCGCGAGCGCGAGGGCCTTGTGCTGGGCGCCCTGCGGGACGAGCCGGCGCTGGCGAACCTGGTGAAGGGGATGCGGGCGGACATGGCGACGGCGGTGGGCCTCGAGGCCGTGCGGGCGCCCTCGGGGCTGGCCGAGGGGATCGAGGCGAGGCTGGAAGCGGCGGCGCTTCGGGACTTGGCCGCGGCGGCGGAGCGGGCGACGGACGCGATCCCGATTTCGAGCGTGGAGTTTCGCGGGCCGGGGATTGTGGAGTTGCTCACCGAGAGCGTCTGGCCGCGTCGGCTGGCGATGGCCGCGTCGCTGGCGATCGTGGCGGGGCTGGGCGTGTGGGGCGTGCGGACGACGATCAACTCGATGCCCGGGCCGGCACCGAAGGAGATCGCGACGACGCGGCCGACCACGCCAGACAAGAGCGCTCCGACCATCGTGCCGACGCCCGCGCCGATGGACATCGCGGCGATCGACAACACCAAGACCGTGGAGTTCGGGCCGGGCGAGGCGATCACGCCGCCCGTTGCGCCGGTGGCGGTGGCCATGACCGAGGCCCGCGCGGCGGAACTCGCCAGCGAAGGGCGGCTGGCGGTGACCATCCATGCGGTGGTCTCCTCGGAGACGACCAAACGGCTGGACGCGCTGGCGAAGGCGGGCGGGCGCGAGGGGTGGCGGGCTTTGCCGATGGGCGATGTGCCGGTGGAGTATGCCATGCTGCTCGCGCCGTCGGGCGTTGCGCCATCGCCGACGGGGATCGGGCCGAGGCCGATCACGGTGGCGTCCGAGCGGCCGCTGACCGACATCGCGCCCGGCGTGGCGCTGCGGAAGCCCGCGATCGTGGTGAAGGCGATCTACACCGTGGATGTGAACCCCGGGGAGAAGGGGATGGGCGGGCTGGTGCGGGCGATCACCGATGCGCTGCCCGAGGGCGCGGTGATCGAACTGCGCGAGACGGCGCGCCGTGCGGAGGCGCCCCCGGCGTTCGATGCCGAGAGCGTGCTGTGGTGGAACGGCGCGCCGGCAAAGTGGGCCAGGCGGATCACGGTGCCGATCGTGGTCGAGGGGCTCGAGTAGGCGGGGGAGATGTGCTATCGCCATGAACCGGAGTGGATCGCCCCGTCGGGAGCGATCTCGATCCAGGCCGCGCCGGTGCGGGGCGTGGAGTACCAGATACGCCCGGCCATGTGGAGGTTCCAGCGCGTATCGGCGGCGCGACGTGGGCCGGTGCTCTGCAGGACGAAGGCGGGGTTGACGAGGTGGAGGAGTTCGACGGCGGGGTCGATGTATGCGCCGTGGTGGGGGAGTTCGAGGATGTCGGCGCGCCAGCGCCGCGACTCTGGCACATCTGCTGCCTGCGGCAGCAGATGTGCCAGAGCCTCCCGGGAGGCGTCGCCGGTGAGGAGGACGCGCCGGGTGGCTGTTCCGACGGGGACGTCGATCATCGCGACGAGGGACGAGTCGTTGGGATTGCGGAAGTCCTGCTCGGCCGGCGGCCAGAGGATGTCTGCCTGTTGACCGGCGATGGTCGGGCGGTCGGTGCGTGAGAGTGTTTCCACGCGCACGCCTTGGCGCGCGAGTTCGGCCAGCAGCGTCGCCGGAGCGCCGGAAGGGTTGGCCGCGGCGGCGCGGGTGAGTTGAGGCGGGACGAGCACGCGCCTCACGCCGAGCGGGCCGATCATGTCGGGCAGAGCGGAGAAGTGGTCGAGGTGGGCGTGGGTGACGACGACGGTGGGAACATGCCACGCGCCGAGGGCTCGGATGGCCCGCGGGAGCGTGCGCTCGCCGAGGGTGGTGTTGAGCGAGCCGCAGTCCCAGAGCATGGCCTCTGTGCCGGAGCGGATGAGGTGGCAGGCGCCGTCGCCGACGGAGAGCGTGTCGATGCGGAGCGGGGCGCGGGCGGCCAGGCGCGGACCGAGGAGAACTTCGGCGGCGAGCCATGCCGCGAGCAGGCCGGTGATGGTCCATGACCACTTGTCGCGCCGCCCACCGCGCACGATGAGGTACGCCACCCCCGCGACGGCGGCGAGGGCCCACACGACGGAGATGCGCGGCAGCGTGAAGGACGTGCCGGGGATCTGGTCGAGCGTCATGACGACGTTTACGAGGAACGCCGCGAGGCGGTCGAGGACGGCGCCGGTGAACGCGGCGGCGGAGGGGATCACCACGCCGATGAGCAGGGCGAGGTAGCCGCCCCAGAGCACGAGCACCGTGAGCGGGAGGACGATGAGCGTCATCACGGGCGCGAGGGGGGCGATCTGGCCGGTGTGGCAGGCGATGATCGGGATGGAGACCGCCCACGCGAGCAGGCCCGCGCTGATCTGGGCCTTGAAGGCGCGCGTGAACCAGCGGCCCGTCGGGGGGATCCACGCCCACCACGCGGGGCGGCCGTGGGGTTGGTGGGTGGGGGCCAGGCCGCGCAGGGGGACGCCCCAGAGGCGGTGGTGGACCGTGTCGCCGAGCAGGAGCAGGGCCGCGACGATGCCGAAGGACAACTGGAAGCCGAGGGACCAGGCGTCGAGCGGGTGGATGATGAGGAGGACGACGGCGATCCAGCCGAGCACGGCGGCGCGGTCGTAGCGTCGGCCCCCGGCGTCGGTCGCGAGCAGGACGAGCACGAGAATGCCGGCGCGGAGGATCGGCGCCTGGGCGGGAAGGACGAGCATGTAGAGGGCGATGAGGATGCCGACGCCGACGGGTTCGAGCCACCCGCGGTCGCCGGTGAGGCGGAGGCCGAACATCGCGGCGCCGGCCATGACGGCGAGGTTGAAGCCGGAGATGGCGACGAGGTGGAGGACGCCCAGGCGGGTGAACGCGGCGTTGACCTCGTCGAGCGGACCGTCGCGCTGGCCGAGGAGGAGCGCGCCGAGGAGGGCGCGGGCCTGGGCGGTGCGGGGATCGGCGGCGGGGCGGGCTCGCCCGTCGATGGCGGCCTCGCAGCGGGCGTGGAGCGTGCCGATCGCGCCGTGCCAGCATTCCCCGATGCGCTCGGTGATGGTGCGAGCGGCGTGGAACTCGATGAGGGATGGCTCGGGCACGGTGAGCGTGCCGACGAGACCGTCCTGCGCGGCTCGGGCCCGGGCGTCGGGCTCGCCGGGGTTGGTGGGCGGGCGGACGGCGGCCAGGCGCCCGGTGAGGCGGACGATGCTGCCGGCGCGCAGGGCCGGCGGCGTGGAGGAACGCTCGCCGCCCAGGCGGACGCGGATCGTGCCGGTGGCGGGAATGGGTGGACGGGCGTCGTCGGGCTCGAAGGCCGAGAGAGCGAGGGTGAAGGCGACGGCGGGCTCGGCGCGGGCGAAGGGGGCGAAGAGGCCGCCGGGAGGGTCGAGCGGGCGGGGCGAGTCGGTGACGACGCCGCGCACGGTGGTGAGCATGGGGTGGCCGTCCGCGAGGTCATCGTCAAAAGTCCAGGCGATGGAGCCGCGCGGGCGCTCGAGGATTCGTGCGTGGTACCAGCCGGCGCCGAGGAGCACCACGGCGAGCGAGAGGGCGACGCGGCAGGCGGGGCCCTGTGAGAGCAGGGCCACGATCAGCGCGGCCGGGGCGAGAGCGAGCCACCACGCCGACGGGACGCCGGGCAGGGCGAAGCGGGCGAGGGCGTAGCCGAGGGCGAGCAGGCCGCAGGCGTAGAGCGAGCGGCGGGCGCGGGGCGGGCCGGCGCGCAGGCGGAGGGCGTCCTTGCCGATGGACCACGGGAGCGTGACCATGGGCGTGCAGAATCACAAGTTACGGGCTCGGAGTCAAGTCCGAGGTGCGGCGATCAGTGTCCGGCGGCCATGATCTGGTCGTCGAAGAGGGGGCCGTTGAACTTGTCCTGATTGGGGACATAGGTCACGACGCCCGCCTTGCCGCCGCGGTCGCGGTTGCCCACGAACACGCCGTCGGCGCCGGCGGCGTGGAGAACGATCGGACCGCGGCCGGTGGCCGGGCGGAAGTTGGGGGACGCAAACGCGTCGTCGGGCGCGGCGGGATTGCCGAGAAGCGCGTACATGGTTTGGAGGCGATTGGCGATGGCGGCATCTGCTGCGAGGAGGCTGCCGCCCGAGCCGTTGCCCGGAGTGAAGTTTTGGTTCTCGGCGAGTTTGCCGAGCGATGCCACGCCCTTGAGGAATCCCGCGTTTTGGGCCCAGTAGAACTTGGCCCCGGCGGGGGTGGCCGGAGCGAAGTTCTCCGCTGCGAACTCCCCGCCGCTAGGAGTTTCGTCTTGAGCCCACGCGAGGATGGGCTGGCCGAACGAATCTACCAACACGGGATTGGCGAAGTGATCTTCGGGTGATGCGGGCAAACGCTTGGTGGTGTCGGTGACCCAGGCCGAGCCGTTGTACGAGTAGCCCTGAACGGCCATGCGCTTGCCGTCGGTGACGAAGTAGGTGCCGCTGATGACACCTGAACCGGACTGCGACTGCGCGCCCATGGCCGCATACTCAACAAAGACTTGATCGGCATTGGGACTGTTCGGGGCGTTGTTGCCCGGTCCAACTGCGCCGATCGTCAGCCGACCCTGGCCATCAATAGTCCGCGGACCGGCAGGGCGAATGCCGCCCATCAAGTCCAGCATCATGTTTTCCATGGTAGTGAAGCCGCGGGCGTCGCGATTGACGGCGGTTGCCATTTGCCTTGGGCTGAAGTACCCGGGGTAGCGGCTCTTGTCATTATGGAACATCGAGATAGCTTTGCTTAGGTTGGACAGCGTGTTGAGCGAGTCGGAGTTCTTGGCCGCGCGTCGGGCGAGGTTCATCGCCGGGATGATGATCGCGATGACGATCGCGAGGATCCCCAGGACGGTGAGGAGTTCAACGAGGGTGAAGGCGCGGCGGGCGGACTGGGCGAGGGGGCTGGTGCGAGGCATGATCGTTTTCTCCACGCGTGGATGTGGGGCGCACATCAGAGGACACTTACCTGCCCCGGCCCCAGAGCGGCCCCGGCGTCCTTGGTTTCTGCCCGCGCCGGGCCGTGGATCATTGGTCCCAAAGGCCTGGGAGGACGGGGGGACCGGGGATTTGCCCAAGACTGTTCGCTCGCGGGCCGGAACTGATCCGGCCAAGTGGAAAGTCCGGACCGATCATGTCCCGAACTTTTTGACCCAACCCGGCGGGAGTTGGCGACGTACTCGGGGAGGGTGCCTATGACACCCGCCCTCCAATGAAGCCCTTTCCGCTCAACATCTTGTTCGTGTGCACCGGAAACACCTGCCGGAGTCCCATGGCCGAGGCGATCGCCGGGGGTCTGGAGGCCCGGCGGGAGGTGGAAACGTCCCCGACGGGAAATGGCAGGGGCGTGGCGGTGGAAATCCGGTTCGCCTCGGCGGGGACGGCCACGTCGGGCGGGTCGCCGCGCGCCGCGGAGGGCACGCGGGCGGTGCGGGCCCTGGGATACGAGCCGGCGGTGGGGCCGTCGCGGGAACTCACGCGGGCCATGATCGAGGAGGCGGACCTGATCTACGGGATGACGCGCTCGCACGTGGCGGCGGTGCTGGCGATGGACCCGACGGCGAAGACCAAGACGGCGCTGCTGGACCCGGCGGGCGAGGACGTGGGCGATCCGATCGGGATGGAGCAGGGCGCGTATGATGAGGTCGCATCACGGATGGAATCGATGATCGAGCGGCGGCTGAAGGAGTGGAGGCCATGAAACTCGCTCTGAGCGCGGACCACCGCGGCGTGGGGGCAACCAAGCAACTGGCGGATCGGCTGCGCTCGCAGGGGCACGAGGTGGTGATCCTCGGGAGCATGAACGGGGACACGTGCGACTACCCGGACCCCGCGTACTCCGTCGGGCTGGAGGTCTCGAGCGGGCGCGCGGATCGGGGGATCCTGCTGTGCGGGTCGGGGATCGGGATGTCGATCGCGGCCAACAAGGTCAAGGGGGTGCGGGCCGCGCTGGTGCACGATGAACTGACGGCGGAGATGAGCCGGAGCCACAACGACGCGAACGTGGTGTGCATGTCGGCGGACCTCTTGGGGCAGAAGCTCATCGAGAAGATCGTGGACATCTGGATGACCACACCGTTCCAGGGCGGGCGGCACGAGCGGCGGGTGAAGAAGATCCACGCGATCGAGAACGGGGTGGACCCGGCGACGATGGGGTAGCGGATCGACGGAGGCTCGGGCGCGAGCCCGGGCACGAAGACCTCGACTGTTTGGGTGCGCGTCCGTGCATGGGCTTGCGCCCATGCCTCTGTTTGGCTACTTGGCCGGGGCGTGGAGGATCACCGTGGTGTTGCCGGCGGAGATGGCGACGCGGTCGTCCATGAGGGACATGGTCGTGGGGCGTGCGCCGAGGAGGACGGGGCGGGAGTCGATGAGGGATGCGCCGGTGGCGCCCGCGACGTCGAGGGCGTGGATGGTGAAGAGCATGAGGCCGTCGGCCGTGCGACCGTCGGCGACGGTCTCGACGGTGAGGGCGCGCCCGTCGGCGGGGCGGGGGCGGAGCATGGTGGAGGCGCCGTTGAGGCCGTCAACGCCCGTGAGCGCGCCGTCGGGGCCGAAGAGGGCCAGGCCCTGCTGGGTCGAGACGCCGAAGCCCGCGCCCGCGGCGGGGGAGAGCGGGAAGGCCTCGAGGGTCTGCGTGAGATCGAGGTGCGAGCGCGGCACCTCCAGCGCGGCGGGGCGCATGCGGCCCGTCGAGATCGAGGCGAGGTAGATGTTGCGGCTCTGGTCCGCCATGACGAGTTGATCGCCGAAGATCCACATGGCCGAGACGGGCATCGCCTCGGGCGTGCTGATCGTCCAGTTCGGGCGGGCGGAGGCGATGTCGATGCAGACGACGGCGTTGTCGAGCGCGGCGATGAGCGCGCCGCCCGCGCCGCCGACACCGGGCCCGCCGTTTGCGCCGGCCGATGAGCCGTCGGCGAAGCCGACCCAGCGGACGTGGGCGCCGAGGTCGCCGATGCGCTGGGCCGGGCGGCCGGTGCGGGCGTCGAGGAGTTGGATGACGGGCCTGAGATCAACGACGGTGTTCGCGGCCGGCGGCGGGCCGTAGGTCTCCTGATCGCCGCCGATGGCGAGCGTGCCCGAGGCAAGATCGACGTCGTAGACGCGCCCCACGCCGACGCGGGCGGACCAGAGCAGTTCGCCGGTATCGGTGTCGTAGGCGACGGCGCGCCCGTTGCGCTGGACGAGGACCATGGTGCGATCGTCCATGGTGACGATGAAGTTGGTCGCGGCGGTCTCGCCCTCGCCGGGGGTGGACATGAGGGGTTGCACGCCGGGGAGGGAGCGCATGCCCGCGCCGCGGGCGTCGGCCGCGCCGAACGCCTTGCTCAGCGGCTCGGTGTGCCATTTGGACTCGAGGGGCGTGCCGCCGACCTTCACGATGGTGGCGTCGGAATCCTTGACGATGGCGAAGAAGACGGCCTCGGGCGTGGCCTTGATGAGCAGGGGGTGCGATCCCTCGGGGAGCGGGGCGGACCACGCCTTGGCGAGCAGCTCGTTCTTGTCGGCGCGATCGGTGGTCGGCACGGTCCAGACGCCGACCTGGTCCTCGCTCACGAGGG
Source organism: uncultured Phycisphaerales bacterium (assembly GCA_937871915.1). GTDB lineage: Bacteria > Planctomycetota > Phycisphaerae > Phycisphaerales > UBA1924 > UBA4658. Next base: position 31,943 of record CALMPG010000115.1, on the reverse strand, counting down.
GAAGCAGGGGCGAGACGGTGGGCGAGCGGCTGCTCAGCAGCGGCTCGAGCATGGTCCAGCCGGGGATGGCCTGGGCCTTGTCGGTGCGGATCGTGCCGATGCGGGGCCAGCGTGTGCTGGCGGCCAGACGCGCGGCGATCTCGGCGCCGACGCGGTCGGCGTCGAGCGGCTGGCCCGCGCTGGTGAGGGCCAGACCCGGAAAGCGGGCCCGAACCGAGCGGAGGACGCCGGCCGCGGCGGTGAGTTGCTTGCGCTCGCGCAGGTCCACGATGAGCCGGCCGGCGATCTCGCCGACGACGGCCTCGGGTGGCGTGGGCTGGCGGGTGGCGCAGCGCAGGCCGGATTCGAGGGCGGCGGCGGCCCGCTGGGGCTTGCCCGCGTCGGCGGCCGCGTCGGCGAGCCTGACCCACAGGGCCGGCGTCTGCTGGGAGAGCGGGTAGCGGGCGGCGAGGGTTTCGAGTTGCGATTGCGTGGGCGATGGGCCGAGGGAGGCGAGTTCGGCTTGCGCGGCCGCTTCTTGCGCGCCGTAGGCGTCGGGGCCGAGGCGCTTGAGAATGGTTTCCATGCGGCGGGCGGCCTCGAGTTCGCCGCGGATGGAGACCTGCGGGCCGCGCCAGGTCGCCCCGGCGAGCGCGGGCTCGAGGAGAACCTTCTGGTAGGAGGCGATGGCCTCGGCGGGGTGTTCGTTGAGTTCGGCCAGGCGGCCGAGCGCGAGGATGTGGGCGAGCTTGTCCGGTGGCTCGAAGGAGACTTCGCCCAGGAGCGTGACGATCTGCTCGAGGATGGCCCGGTCGGTGATGGGCGCGATGGCGAGGCCGGGGCGTGAGGGGCGGGTGGGCGAGGCGCCGGGCGAGGCGGGCGGCGGAGGCTCCAGGGCGGTGGCGAGCATGCCCTGCATGGCCTCGATGAGCCGGACGCGGGCGTTCCAGGTGGAGTCGTTCTGCGGGCCGTTGCGGAGGGCGGTCATGGCCTGCTTGGCGGCGGCGACGATTCGATCGGGCTTGCCGGCGCGATAGGCGAGCTCGGCGAAGGTGACGGCGGGGGTCGGGTCGGTGGGATCGGCCTGGATGCGCTGGGTGAGGAGGCGCTCGGCGACTTCCCACTGCAGGTACGAGTGCAGGCGGGCGTCGTCGAGAACGATGACCTGGCTGTCGAGGGGAAGCACGTTGCCCGAGTCTTCGAGAGGGACCAGCGGGGCGTCGGAGGGATTCGCGGGATCGACGAGGTGGAAGCCGCTCGTGACGGGGACGAGCAGGCGATCACCGGTGGCGACGCACCGGCCGCGGATGCCGGGTTGGACGACCGGCAGCGTGTACTGGGGTTTGTCGATCTCCATCGCGGCGGCGTTGAGGAAGGCGATGCGGTCGTCGCCGATGCAGGCCAGGCGCGAGCCGCCCGGGCCGCAGCGGAGGAGGTACTTGGGGGCCGCCGAGGCAAGATCGGTCACATCGCGCTGGCCGATGATGGCGCCGGTGGACTGGTCGAGGCGGACGATCCGGCGCATGTCGGGGGAGATGAAGACGATCGATCCGCCCGCGCCGTCGGCCCCGGAGTCGGCCACGGGACAGGCGAGTTGCCAGGCCTTTGGCTGGTCGTTGCCCGCCGAAGTCTCCACTGGAAGTCGGCGGATCCACAACGGCCGGCCCGAGCCGACCTCGACGGCGCCGATGACGCCGAGGCGATCGGCCCGGAACGCCACCCCGCGGGCGATGGTGATGCCGTCGGCGCCCATGGACTGGAGGACCCAGGGCATGGAGCCGGCGCTGCCGATGGGCCGGACCCACTTGAGCTTGCCGGTCGCCAGGTCGAGGCCGACCATGGAGACGCTCACGAGGCGGCGGTCGGGGAGGTGTTTGCGAGCGGCGAAGACGGCGGTGTTCTCGAAGATCTCGATGGGGCCGCGGACGGTGGCCTCGTAGAGCGAGAGCGGATCGAGGGTGTTGAGCTGGACGGCCCAGCGGAAGCGGCCGGTGACGGTGTCGAGGGCCTGGATGCGATCGTCGCCATCGCCGCGCGAATCGGAGTTGGAGCGCCCGGTGGCGGCAACGACGGTGCGTCCGGAGACGGAGACGGTTGAGAGGTCGTCGGTGCGGGGGGTGTACCCGCCGTAGTTGAAGCGGTCGATGCGGCGGCGGTCGCCGCGGGCGCCGGGATCGATGATCGGGGCGTCGGCGACGCCGGGTGTGGCGGACCAGCGCGGGCCGAGGGTGAAGCGGTCCCACGCGGCGATCTGCGAGCCGTCGTTGATGAAGACGGTGTCGCCGGCGACGGTGGGGAGCATGAGCAGGTCGCGGGCGAACATGGGCAGGCTCACCTGCGAGCGTCCGCCGGAGCCGGTTCCGAGGCTTGCCTCCGGGACGGTCGCGGAGGGGTTGAGCGGGACCGTCCAGAGGGGCTTGGAGACCATGCCCTGGGTGGTGGTCGGGCCGAGGGGTCGCATGGGTGACGCGGCCTGGGCCTTGGCGGCGGGGGGCCAGGGGATGGGGGAGAGGTCGGGGACCCCGGCCGCGCCGTCCTTGGACCAGCGCGACGCGAGGTCGCGGAGTTGGGGACGATCGAGATAGCGTGCCAGGAGCGAGGCGGCGGCGGAGGCGAGGCGGGCGCGTTCTCCGGTGCGATCCGGGTGGCGGTCGAGCTGTTCGATCAGGAGGCGGGCGTGCTCGAAGCGGGCGTCTTCGAGCGCGGCCTGGGCCAGGCGGAGGGCGGCGTCGAAGCCGGCGGGCGTGAGCAGGAGAGCCCGCTCGACGGTCTCGGTCTTGCCCTCGCCCAGGAGGCGTTCGGCCCGGGGGCCGAAGGTGGCCCGATATCGCTCGAGCAGGGCGGGGTTGGCCCGGAGCGTTTCGTGGACGGCGGTGCGGACGCTGCGGAACAGGTCGGGATCGGCGGGAGAGGCGACGAGGCGGTCGGGCTGGTCGTCGAGGAGGACCTGGAGAACGCGCACGGCCTCGTCGAGGTTTCCGGCGGAGACATGCTCTCGGACGCGGACGACGGTGTCGGCCGCGGCGGGGGAATCGTCCACGTAGACGGGGTTGGCCTGCTGGCCGAGGCCGAGGCCCGGGGGCGCGGCGGGGAGGGGGGAGGCGAGCCCGGCGGTGAGAGCGACGGCCAAGGCCGCGAGGCGGGCGTGGAGCGAAACGAGATGTCCCCGGCACACGACACGCATTCGTCCGGCCCTCTTTGCCCGCACAACCGTCATCCGTGGTTCTCCTTGGAGTTTATCGACCCGCCGGGCCCGAAGTTGCCGTGAGTACCCCGAATCGTGCGCCGATTGGTGATCGGCATCGGAGGTTTCCATGGACGGGTCAGACACCATCGCGTTGGCGGCCGGGAACGGTTGTTCGGTGATTCGCCGCCCGCGCCGGCTGTTCGGGCCTCCGCCGACGAACGCCACGCCCGGGGAGCGCCGACGGGCGATCCGCGTGTGCCTGCTGGTGGCGACGATCGCCATTCTGAGCATGTCCGACCTGTACATGACCCTGACGCACCTGCGGGGGGTGGGGATGGGGGAGGCCAATCCGCTGGCGCGCCTGGTGATCAGCTACAACTCGCCGATGCTGCTGAGCGTGTGGAAGTGTGCGTGCGTGTTCCTGGCGTGCGTGATTCTGGTGATGGCCCGGCACCGGTGGTCGGGGGAGGCGGCCTCGTGGGTGTGCGCGGCGGTGCTGACGGCGCTGACGGTGCACTGGGCGACGTACTGCACCGAGGCGGCGACGCTGACGTCGCAGATCTCGACGATGCAGGCGGATCCGCCGTCGAACTGGGTGAGCATGGGCGGGGACTGATGTCGGATGCGGTGCGCTGCATCGGGGGGCGAGGCGCGGTACCCTTGGGGCATGTCCAGCACCCCCAGCCAGGCGACCGGCCGTCTTCTGCGAATCGCGTGTTCGATCGGGCTCGCCGCCGGCGGGTTCTGCGCCGTTGGGTGCGAGTCGTACAGCGCGCCCGTGCTGAGTGTGGCCAAGGCCGCGCCGACGGAGCGGACGCAGGACGGGGCGGCGATGCTCTTCACGCTCGACGCCCGCAACGACAACGACGATCCGCTGCCGCTGCGCGAGGTGGAGTATCGCGTGGACCTGAACGGGCGCGAGGTGTTCCACGGCTCGCGCTCGGCCGAGGCGACGCTCCGGCGGCTGGGGATCCAGCAACTGAGCCTGCCCGCGGCGGTGCCGATCACTCCCGACACGGCGGGGGTGGTCAACGGGCCGGTGCGGTACCGGCTCTCGGGCTCGATGTACTACATCACGCCGGGGCGGCTGGCGGAAACCCTCTTCGACGCGGGCGTCCGCAAGCCGAGCGTGTCGTTCGATTTCGAGGGGGAGATCGACCTTTCGGCGGCGAAGTTCACCTCGACGCGGAGCGTGACCGGGACGGATGGATCGGAATCGCCCGTCGAGCGATCGACCGCGGGCGAGGCCGGTTCGCGTTAGCGAAGGGTGAGCGGATCGCGATCGGTGGTGCTCACCACGAACCCGGCGGCGGGCAGGAGTTTCTTGAGCAGCGCGCCGTACGACGGCAGGTAGCCGCGCTCGGTGGCGGTGTGGCCGCCGAGAATGATGCTCAGTCCCGCGGCGAGGGCGGCGGTGACCTCGTGGTGCTTCATCTCGCCGGTGACGAAGACCTCGCACCCCTCGGCCCGGGCCTGGCCGGCGAGGCTGGCGCCCGCGCCGGGGACCACGCCGATGCACGAGACGGGCGAGGAAGAGTTGCCGCTCGCGGCGGCGATCTGCACCGCGCCGACGTTGAGGTGGTTCTTGAGGCGATCGGCGAGCGAGGAGAGGGAGGCGGGGTGGTCGAGCATCATGCGTCGGCCCGCGCCCACGCTCCGATCGGGGCGGGGCTCGAGGGGGTAGACGTCGATGGCGGGTTCCTCGTAGGGATGGAACTGTCGGAGGGTGGTGATGGCCAGGGCCACGGCGCGCCGGGCGCAGACCATTTCCAGGCGCAGTTCGGGGACCGACTCGAGCACGCCCGGCGTGCCGGCGGCGGGGTTGGTCTGCTCGCCGCCGAGGAACGTGCCCGTGCCCGGAGCGGAGAAGGAGCAGAGTTGGTACTCGCCGATGCGTCCCGCGCCCCCGCTGGCGAGGGCGTCGCGGACGCGGGCGGCGTCGCGCTCGGGGACGAACGTCACGATCTTCACTTCCTGGGTCGGGTCGCGCCGGAGGTGCGACCGCAATGCCCGCCGGTCTCCCGCGCGTGCGCCGTCCCCGCCGCCGGCGAGTCCGTCGGCGAGCCAGTCGGTGACGCCGCCGGGCGTGGCGTCCAGGGCGGTGTGCGGGGAGTAGACGGCGATGCCCTCGCGGATCATCGAAAGAACGATGCGCTCGGCGGCTGTTGAGGCGGGGCCGTCGGTGATGCGCTTGACGGCGGCAAAGATGGGCGGGTGGTAGGCGATCACCGCGCCGGCCCGCATGGCGACGGCCTCGCGAGCGACGGACTCGGTCAGGTCGATGGTGAGCAGCACCGGACCGGCCAGCGGCCAGGAGCCCGAGCCGATGAGCAGGCCGACGTTGTCCCACTCCTCGGCGAGGGCGAGCGGGGCGATGGAGTCGGCGGCGGCGACGAGATCGGAGATGCGCATGGGGGATTGTTGGGCCATCGGCCTTGGTCGTCGCGGGGGCGAGGCGTGAGTTACCATCGGTCGATGCCCACGCCCGTTTCGCTCACGATCCGAGCCCACGCGAAGCTGAACCTCGCGCTCTCGGTCGGTCCGCCGAGGCCGCCCAAGGGGTATCACCCCATCGCGTCGTGGTTTGCGCCCATCGACCTGCACGACGAGGTGACCGTGCGGAAGCTCGAGGCAGGCGCGCCGAGCCGGTACGAGATTCGGTGGGCCGCGGATGCCCCGCGGCCGACGCCGATCGACTGGCCGCCGGAGAGAGACCTTGCCGTGCGGGCCCATCGGGTGCTGGAGCGGCATGTTGGGCGGGAGTTGCCGGTGGCGTTGACGGTGGAGAAGCGGACGCCCGTTGGGGGCGGGCTCGGCGGCGGCTCGTCGGACGCCGCGGCGGCGCTGGTGGGCGTGAATCGGGTGCACGGGCTGGGCATCGATGGCGGGGCATTGCGAGCGATCTCGGTCGCGCTGGGCAGCGATGTCGCGTTCTTTCTGGATGAGCGGTGCGTGGCGGGCGGGAGCGATGTGCCGCGGGCCGCGCTGGTCGGGGGGTTTGGCGAGCAGATCGAGCGGATCGATTCGCCGCGCGGCGGGGTGCTGCTGTTCTTCCCGCCGTTCGGGTGTCCGACGGGGGCTGTGTACGGAGCGTTCGATGCGTCGCCGACGGCGGGGGTGGACATGCGGCGCGTGCGGGCGCTTGTCAACGGGGCGGCGGCCGCGGGGGGCGTGGTGGACGAGCGAGCGCTCTTCAACGATCTGGGAGGTCCGGCGTGCTCGGTCGAGCCGCGGCTTGCGGACGTGTGGGAGCGCCTGCGTCGGGCGTGCGCGCCCGACGCCGCCGTGCACCTGACCGGTTCGGGGAGCACGCTCTTTGCGATGGTTGCCGCGGGCGGGTCGCGGAGCCTTCGGGAGCGGTGCCGGGAGGGCGCGCCGGAGGTGACCGTGGTCGATTCTGGCCTGTGTTCTTCGTGATTCCCGGGTTTGGACCGGCCGATATGCTCCACCTATGGCCAAGCGCGCACATCGTCCCATCGTCGGCATCGACCTTGGCGGCACCAACATCAACGTCGGGATCGTGGACCATGGTCTGGGGGTGGTCGCCGGTTCGCGGGTGAACAAGAAGACGCAGGCGGCGCAGGGCGTGACGGTGGTGCTCGATCGGATTGCCGCGGCCGTTCGCGAGTCGCTCGACGGGGCGGGGCTGGGCACGCGCGAGGTGGCCTCGATCGGGATCGCCGCGGCCGGGGCCGTGGACGCGGCGAGGGGGGTGGTGCTCAAGGGTGGGAACCTCGGGTTCACCAACGTGCCTCTGGCGGCGCAGCTCACGCGCCGGCTCGGGCCGCGCGTGCTGGTGGAGAACGACGTGAACGCGGCAGTGTACGGCGAGTGGGTGCACCCGCGCGGGGCGATCGCGGGGGCGAAGGATGCGCTGGGCGTGTGGATCGGGACGGGCGTGGGGGGAGGGCTGGTGCTCTCGGGGAAGCTCTACTCGGGCGGGTTCTTCACGGCGGGGGAGATCGGGCACACGTCGCTGCTGCCGGGGGCGCCGCTGGGGCGACGATCGCTGGAGCAGAACTGCTCGCGCACGGCGATCTCGGACCGGCTGCTGGCGCTGATCGCCTCGGGGCACGCGTCCATGCTTCGGGACATGGTCGAGAAGGAGAAGCAGGGCCTGCTCGCCAAGGCCCGCAAGGACCTGAGGGAGAAGGGCCGGCTGACATGGCAGTTCGAGGGGAACAAGATCCTGCGTTCCAAGAACATTGCCGACGCCTACCGCAAGGGCGACGAGCTGACGCACCGGGTGGTGCACGAGGCGGCGGAGATGCTCGGCACGGCGATCGCGGGGGCGGTGACGCTCCTCTCGCTCCCGCACGTGGTGCTCGGCGGGGGGTTTACCGAGGCCATCGGAGAGCCGTGGGTGCGGGCGGTGCGCATGGCGACGCGCGAGCGGGCCTTCCCGCCGGAATGCCGCAAGGTGGAGGTCGTGGGCACAAAGTTGAAGGACCAGGCGGGGATCATCGGGGCCGCGCTCCTGGCGCGGGACGCGGGCAAGCGGTAGCAGGCGAGAGGCGGCGGGCCGAGGGGAACTACACTCCCGGCCCATGAACGCCGCTATCGCCAAGGCCGCCGCCCTCATCGAGGCCCACCGCTACATCCAGCGCTTCCGCGACAAGATCGTGGTCGTGAAGGTGGGCGGATCGATCCAGGAAGACGACGAGCGGATGAGGGCGCTGCTCACCGACGTGGCCTTCATGTCGGGCGTGGGCATCCGGCCGGTGATCGTGCACGGCGGGGGGAAATCGATCACGCGGGCGATGGACGCGGCGGGGCTGAGGGCGCGGTTCATCCAGGGCCGGCGCTACACCGACCGGGCGACGCTCGAGATCGCCGAGCATGTGCTGGTCAACGACTGCAACAAGTTCCTGGTGGACAACCTGAACGCCTCGGGCTCGCGGGCGATCGGGCTGCACTCGCTGGGCTCGTGCGTGCTGCTGGCCGATCGGTTGACGGTGGCCGATCCGAAGACGGGGGAGGCGATCGACCTCGGGTATGTCGGCACGGTGTCGGAGGTGAACACGATCCTGCTCGGCGCGCTGTGCGAGGACGGGTTTATCCCGGTGATCGCGCCCGTGGCGATGGCGCGCCCGCAGAACGGCGCTGGCCCGGCGCGGGTGGGCGATCCGGATGCGATCGGCAAGTACAACGTGAACGCGGACACCGCGGCGGGGCATGTCGCGGCGGCGCTCAAGGCCGAGAAGCTGGTGGTTCTCTCGGACACCCACGGCATCCGCGTGGAACCGGACCGGCCGGACTCGTATGCCTCGGCGCTCACGCGCGCCCAGATCGACGGGCTGGCGCGTTCGGGGGTGATCGGCGAGGGGATGCTGCCGAAGGTCGAGGCGTGCCTGATCGCCCTCAACGCGGGCGTTCCGAAGGCCCACATCATCGACGGGCGGATCCCGCACTCGCTTCTGCTGGAGATCTACACGGACGAGGGCATCGGGACGCAGATCACGCTCCGATAAGCGAGCCCGTGTTATCGTCCCGGCGGCGTCGCGTCCGCGGGACAATCTCGACGGTCGGCCTGACGTGCGGGGGCGTGTGAACCGATTCATGCGGGTGGATCCTCCGCGGCACGCCACGGCACGCGCGTCGCACCAGAGTCGCCCTCGAATCGCCGAGGTTTGCCGTGATGTCCGACCGCTCGAAACTCCAAAGAGTGCTCTCGTGCACCTCTCTGCCGTCGCTGCCGATGGTCGGCGTGCGGGTGCTCTCGCTCACCCGCGACCCCGACGCGAGCCTGGACCAGATCGCGAAGGTGCTCGAGACGGACCTGGCGCTCTCGGCCAAGGTGCTCAAGACGGTCAACTCGTCGGTGTACGGCCTGAAAACGCCGTGCACGACGATCCGGCGTGCGTTGAACTTCCTCGGGCTCTCGGCCGTGAAGTCGATCGTGCTGGGCTTCAGCCTGGTCGAATCGACGCGCGGGCTCGACGGCGGGGACGGGTTCGATATCAACGAGCATTGGCGCCGGTCGATCTTCGCCTCGGCCGCGGCCCGCACCATCGCGCAGAGGGTCGGGCGGTGCGACCCGGAGGAGGCGTTCGCGGCCGCGCTGTTCCAGGACCTGGGCGTGCTGGCGATGTTCACGGCGCTGGGCGCCGAGTACACCGCGGCGCTGGGCCCGGCCTGCACCGATCACGGCCTGCACGCGGAGCTCGAGCGGGCGTCGCTGGGCTTCACGCACTGCGAGTGCGGGGCGGCGCTGGCGGCAAAGTGGCGCATGCCCGACCGGTACGTGCAGACGATCCAGCACCACCATGCGCCCGACGGGGCGGAGGCCGATTGTCGCGATCTGGTGCGGACCGTCGGCCTTGGCGCGATGACGGCCTCGGCTCTGGCGGGAGCGGACGGGGCGAATCACCTGCCGAGGCTGCTGGCGTGCGCGAACCAGTGGTTCGGCCTGAGCGCCGCGGACATGGCCCAACTGCTCACGCGGATCGGGCAGGCCGCGGCGGAGCTCGGGCGGCTGTTCGGCAAGCCCGTCGGGCAGGTCCCGGAGCCGGCCGCGCTCATGCGGCAGGCGAGCGAGGAGCTCGTCAACCAGCAGATCGCGGCGATGCGCGAGACGGAGGCTCTGCGGGAGAAGAACGAGGCGCTGGTGCGACAGACGATCACCGATGCGCTCACGGGGATCGGCAATCGCAAGAAGTTCCAGGACGAGATGGCCCGCCTGTTCGAGGAATCGCGCACGATCGGACGGTCCTTCGCGCTGGTCATGTGCGACGGGGACAAGTTCAAGTCGGTCAACGACACGCACGGGCACCACGTGGGCGACGCGGTGCTCAAGGAGCTCGCGACGAGAATCTCGGCCTCGGCCGGGGCCGCGGCCGTCGTGTGCCGCTACGGCGGCGAGGAGTTCGCCCTGCTCGTGCCGGGCGTGCAGGTGCGCGAGGCGGTGGCCATTGCGGAGGCGGCGCGGGCGGCGGTGTGCAACCCGGCGTTCGATCTGTCGCACACTCCCGGGGCGCCGGCGACGCTGCCGATCACCATCAGCCTCGGCGTGGCGTGCCTGGACCCGGCCGGTGGATGCACGTTCGCGAGCCCGGAGAGCCTGATCGAGGCGGCCGACAAGGCCCTCTACGCGGCCAAGGAGTCCGGGCGCAATCGGGTGTGCACGGATGCCGCGTCGGTCGCCGCCCGCGCGACGGCGGCTCCCCAGCCGGCAGCGGTCGCGCCGGTTGTGGAGCACGCCAGGGCCGCCGCGCACGTCGGCGAGACCGTCGAGTGTGCGACATCGGGGGCGATAGCGTCGGGGCAGAACGGCAAGGGCCGGCCGGCGTCGATGGGTCCGGCGCGAGTGTTGCTTGTCGAGGACGATTCGCTGGCGGCGCGCATGATCATGGCCGTGATGCAGAAGTGCGGCGGGGTCGAGGTGGAGTGGGTCAAGTCGGTCCAGGCCGCGTCGCAGCGGTTGGCCGAGGGTGCGTCGAATCCGGCCAAGGGGCTCTCGGCGATCGTGGCGGACCTGAACGTGGCGGGCGGGACCGCGATCGACATCGCGGCGATGTTGCGGCTTCGACCGTCTACGGCGCGCCTGCCCCTGGTGGTCGTGAGCGCCAGCGACGACGCCAAGGCCCGGAGTCTGTGCACGCAGGCGGGGATCACCGAGTTTATCTCGAAGGACCACCTGATCCAGGAACTCCCGGCGTGGATCGGCCGAGCGCTGCCCCAGGGCGTGCGCTCGATTGCGGCCTGAACACGCGGCAAGCGGATCTTCGAGGGGCGCAAAGACTCCGACCGGGGTGTCCGCCACGGACGCGGCCGCGCGGGTACGCTCGGCCATGCCCATTTCGCCCCTCATCGTGCCGGTGCTGCTGACCGCCCTTGGTGCCCCGCCGGAGGTTCCGGCCCCGATCATGGATGCGCCGCCGCCGGTCCAGGCCGGACCGGAGAGCGGCGTCTCGAAGGAGCGCATGGCCGATGCGATCCGCGCCCTGCCGACCAAGCGATCGAGCTGGGGAAGCGATGCGCACGCCAAGGGGTTGCGCGCGACCGAGGCGATGCTGGCGGCCCGGCTCAAGGACCTCGGCTACACCCCGACGCTCGATCCGATCGACTTCATCGGGCACCGCGTGCAGGACCACGAGGAGGCCGCCACGAGGCCGTACAACAACATCATCGTGGACCTCCCGGGCACGACGGCGAAGGACCACGTGCTGGTGCTCTCCGCCCACATGGACGCGGTCCCGGCCGCGCCGGGGGCGGACGACGACGGATCGGGCGTGGCGGTGCTGCTCGAAGCGGCGCGCCTGCTCAAGGACCGGCCGATGCAGCGCTCGGTGCGGCTGATCTTGTTCAACCTGGAAGAGAATGGGCTGGTGGGCTCGCGGGCGTACACGCTGCGGATCAAGCCCGATCTGGACGCGGGGAAAGAGCCCATCGTCGGCATGATCTCGATGGACATGCTCGGGTTCTATTCCGATGCGGAGGGGAGCCAGCAGAGCCCGCTCCAGTCGGTGGGATCGTCCGCGGCGCCGACGGTGGGCGACTTCGTGGCCATGGCCGGGATCCTGCGGTTCCGGCCCTTCAGCCAGGCGCTGGATCGGGCCATGAAGGAGGCCGAGCCGCGTCTGAAGACCGTGGTGGTGGACTTCCTGCCCGTGGCCCCGCCCGACCTCTTGCGCTCGGACCACGCGCCGTTCATCGGCATCGGCGTCCCCGCGGTGCTGCTCACGGACACCGCGAACTACCGCAACCCCAACTACCACAAGGCGGGGGATACGTTCGAGACGCTGGACATGGACCGCCTGACGATCGCGGCCCGGGGTGTGATCGGCGGGGTGTACCGCCTGGCGGGTCCGCCGGGGACCGAGTTGATCGATATCGCTCCCGTGGGAGGCTCGGCGCGGCCGAGAGGGGAGTCGAATCCGGAGACCCCGGTTGAGGCCAAGCCCGACGCGCGGGCGCCCTGAGGCAAGGATTGAATCGCGTCGGCAAGTGAAAAGCCCCCGCCGAGGGGCGGGGGCTTGGGGAATACGGGGTCTTGGGTTCAGAATGGGCGCGGCCTAGTAGGAGCAGCCGCCGGCGAACCAGGCGTTGAGGAAGTCGAAGATGTTCTGGACCTGGAGGGTCCCGGTATCACCGTCGCCGCCGACGATCGCGGCCTTCTTCCCGGCGAACCAATCGTTGAGGAAGTCGAAGATGTCCTGGACTTCCAGGTTGTTGTTGTGGTTGAAGTCCGCGTAGCAGCAGGGGCTGACGGTGTTGCCGAGGGTGCCCGGCACGCTTACCGGCGTGTTGCAGGCGGATTGGGCCGGGACGAACTTGGAAACGACGGTGCCGGAGGTGGTGTTCAGAGCCGCGGCGCACGCCAGGGCGTCGGCGTAGGCGGTGGAGCAGGTAGCGCCGCGGCAGCAGATGCCGCCGGCCGGGGGCGGGCAGGTGTTGGGCGAGCAGGTGCCGTCGACCACGAGCGTGCCCGTGGCGCAGGTGGCGCTGGGGTTGCCCGGGGTGGCGATGGTGCAGGAGCCGTCGGTCTGGCAGCAGACGCCGACCTGGTTGCAGGGGTTGGTGGGGGTGCAGGCGCCGCCGGTGGTCCAGGCGCCCGCGGTGCAGGCGGACTGGGCCACGAAGGTGCAGGTGGTGCCGACGCAGCAGGTGCCGCTGGGGAAGAAGGTGGTGTTGAGGGAGTTCCACCCGCCGAGGGTGGTGCCGTAGGCGGCGATCATGATCTTGACGGTCGTGCCCGCGGCGATGTTGTTGACGTTCACGTTGTAGGGCTCGGGATCGTCGAAGCAGCCGATCGGGGCGAGGGCGTTGCAGTCGCCCGTGAAGACGGCCATGATCATGTCGTAGGTGCCCCAGTTGTCGAGCTTGATGTTGAGCGTGCCCGGGACGGTGGCGGTGAAGGTGTACCAGATGGAGTTGTTGGCCCCGCCGACGGTCTGGTCGTTGCAGGTGCCGATGGGCAGGCCCTCGTTGTTGGCGCCCTCGGAGCCGACGTTGCTGGAGTAGGTGGGTGAGGTGATGACGGCCGCGTTGGTGCAGTCGTCGTTGCCGGGCGTCGAGTTGACGCAGGTGGGGGCTCCGCAGGTGGTGTCGGCGCCGTTCCATGTGCCGCCGACGCCCGTGCAGAAGGACCCGAGCGTGACGTTGCAGGTGCCCGAGCCGGGGAAGCAGCAAGCGCCGGGGGGGCACTGCGCGGCCGGGACGCAGGTGCTTCCGTCGCCGCCGTAGGAGGCGGGCGAGGGGCAGCCGGCGGCGCCGCTGGTCACGACGAAGCAGTTCGCGCCGATGCCGCAGCAGGCGCCGGTGCCGGCGGGCTGGGTCACGACGATGGAGAACGTGCTGTTGTCGCCGGGGAAGCCGCCGGCGCGGATGAGGTAGGTGGTGCCGCCGGCCATGGAGACGAGCAGCTCGCTCGTGTTGCCGGGGGCGAGGCGTCCGATGCAATCCAGATCGCTATCGGCGGCCGGATCGCACGCGCCGGTGAACAGCGCCAGGGCGATGCCCCAGTCGGAGGAGGTGGCGGGGGTGGCCGTGATCGCGTAGTTGCCGTCCGCGGCGGGAGTGAAGGAGTACCACACGTCGACGGTTGAGCCGGAGCAGGAGGTCAGATCGACACCGGTGGCGGTGCCGATGTAGCCGGTGACGGCGTTGCCGAGGGTCAGGGCCGTGCCGGGGCAGGAGTCGTTGGCCGGCGCGGGGCAGACACCCTGCGTGGTGCAGGAGGTTCCCAGCGCGGTGAAGGTCCCCGTCGTGCAGCCGGCCGCGGTGGTCTGCGTGCAGGCGAAGGTGGTGGTGTCGCAGCACGCGCCCACGCAGGGCGGGGTCGTGGCCGAGCAGGTGGTGGTGTCGCCCACATAGCCGGTCGGGCCGGGGCAGCCGAGGGGACCGGTGATGGAGCACGCCGGGCCGTTGCAGCAGGCGCCGCTCGGGCAGGGGTTGGCGGTGCAGGTGGAGCCGGGGCCCTGGCTGACCGTGTAGTTCGTGGGGGGGCAGTTGCCGACGTTGTCGGAGACGACGCACAGGCCGTTGGTCGGGCTGCAGCAGGCGACGGTGGTCACCACGTCGGCGCGGATGCTGAACTGGGTCGTGCCCGGATTGAAGTAGGCCACGCGGACGTAGTAGGTCGTGCTGCCGGTGCTGGTGAAGATGGCCGTGCGCGGGTTGGCGAAGTCGGTGCAGACGAGTTCGCTGCCGCCCGAGGCGGGGCAGAAGCCGTCATAGACGGCCACGGACAGCGGCTGCATGGTGTAGGGGTCGGCCGTGGGCGTGGGAGTCGCTGCGATCTGGTACTGAACGCCCGCGGTCGCGGGGGTCGTGAGCAGATACCACACATCGGTGGTGGTGAAGCTGCAGGGCGTGACGGGGTTGATCGTCGGCGTGGCCGAGACCAGCGTCTGGCCCGTGAGGGTGGCGCCACCGGGGATGATCTCGTAGGGTCCGCCGGGGAGGAGGGCGGCGCAGTCGTCGTTGGCGGGCGCCAGCAGCTGCGAGCAGGTGATGCCGGTGCAGGATGTGCCCGTCTGGAGGACCTGGCTGCCGGGACAGGCGGTGACGCCGGTGTACACGGTGCAGACGCCCGTGGTGTTGTTGCAGCAGACGATGGTGTTGCAGGGGTCGCCGGTGCAGGTGGTCGAACCGGTGAGCGGGGTGCCGTTGGACTTGGCGCAGTTGGTCGGGCCCTCGGCGACGAAGCAGACCGCGGCGGTGGAGCCGGGGACGCAGCAGGCCACGGGGTTGGTCGCGGCGATCGGGGTGCCGAAGACCCTGATCGCAAACGAAGCGTTGCCGTTTCCGCTTCCAAAGGGGCCGCGCTCAGAGGGCGTCAGGTCGGTGTCGTAGCGCCAGTAGTAGTTGAAGCTCAGGTCGGGGCCATTGCCCCAGCGGAAGCCAGCCACGACCAAGGGGAGCGGTGCGTCCTGATCCTGCACGCCGACGGCGAGCGAGCCGCCACCCGCGTTGAGATAGGCGAAGTCCATGTTCAGCGGGATCGGGGGGAGGCCCGGGATCGGGTTGACGCCGTCGCCGATGGTGAGGATGGTGTACAGGCTCGCCGCGCCGGAGTTGGCCAGCGTGGGAACCGTGCCGACGAGGATCGGCGGGGAGTCGATCTCGTTGGTGCCCCAGGTGGCGGGCACATTGTCGAGGGTCGCCACATAGATGCGAACGTTTCCGGCGGGGGCGCCGGCCGCGATGTGCACGCCGACCTGGATCTGGCAGATCTCGATCATCTGCGTGGTGATGCCGGCGACCTGCAGGCGCGAGGCGGGGATGTTCACGTCGTCGAGGAGCACATCGCCCTGCACGCCGCTGCCGACCGGACTGCCGCCCAAGCCAAGGCCGGTAAGGAACCCGCCGAGGCCGGAGGTGATGCGGTCATAGAGCATGACGCTGCCGCGCGGCTGGAAGGGGCTCGGGAGGGCCGCCGGCGCGTCGATGCGAGCCGGGCGCGCGCCGGAGATCAAGAACTCAGAGGATGTGTCAACGACCTGCGCGTGGGCCGCGGTCGTGAGGGCCAGACCGGCCGCGATGGCCGCGCCGAAGGTCGCCCGTCGACAGTTCGCACCGGAACGGAAAACGCTCATTGAAAACCTCCTCGTTGTGCGCGCTTTGTCGTGGCGCGCTGCAAAGCACCCTGTTTGCAGAGGGCTCGCTGTGTCGCTCTTCCCCGTTCGGAACCGAACGGGCCACCAGCGGCGCGACAAACGCCGAGAGCGCAACGGACAATCTACTGCGCATTTGTGACGAGCCAACGGGCGCGACCGGAAACGTGCGCGAGTTCTGAAAGCCAAGTAGAAACCCTTCCGGGTTTGTGTTGATTTCGCTTCGAGGCGCGGCGATCGTGTGGGGGGTATCCCGATCGATGCAATGAAAAACCCCCGCGAATCGCGGGGGTTTGTGTTGAGCGGGTTTGTTCCTATATGAATGTCATGGACATCCCGCGAGCCAATCGTTGATGAAGTCGAAGATGTTCTGCACGGCCAGCGGTCCGGGGGTGCCGTCGCCGCCGGTGTTGGCGAAGATCGAGCCGGCGAGCCAGTCGTTGATGTAGTCGAAGATGTCCTGGATCTCGATGCCGTTGATCTTGTTGTAGTCGGCGTGGCAGCACCCGGCGATGGTGGTGCCGGTGCAGGTGCCCGAGGCGGTCTGGTAGAACGCGCCGGCGAGGACGCCCGTGGTGGTGCAGTTGGCCTGCGTCACGGCGGCGTTGCATGTCGCGCCGCGGCAGCAGATGCCCGCCGGGGGCGGGCAGGTGTTGACGGTGCAGGTGCCGCCGTCGGTCCATGTGCCGGTGCACAGGGCCTGGGTGGTGACGGTGCACGCGCCGGAGATGCAGCACTGGCCGGTGGTGGAGAAGGTGGTGTTGACGCTCAGCCAGCCGCCGCCGGAGGTGAGACCCCACTGGGCGATCTCGAACTTGACGTTGCCCGCGGCGGGCATGTTCACGTTGATGTCGTAGGGCTCGGGGTCGTCGAGGCAGCCGATCTCGGTGAGCGCGGTGCAAGCGCCGGTGTAGACGCCCATGAGCATGTCGTAGGTGCCGTAGTTGTTGACCTTGATGTTGAGCACGCCCGCGGCCGGGGCGGTGAAGGTGTACCAGACGGAGTTCTGGTCGGCGAAGGCCGTGGCGTCGTTGCAGGCGCTGATGGGAGCGCCCTCGGCGGCGGCGCCGTCGGTGCCGACGTGGTGGGTGAAGGTGGGCGAGGTGACGACGCGCGCGGTGGTGCAGTCGTCGTTGGGCGGGGCCTGGATGATGCAGTTGGTGGTGCCGCAGGTCTGGTCGCCGGCGTTCCAGACGCCGGTGACGCCGGTGCAGAAGGACTGGATGGTCACGAAGCACTGGCCGCTGCCGGGGAAGCAGCACGAGCCCGCCGGGCACTGGGTGGCCGGTGCGGCGCAGGTGGAGTCCACGCCGCGGTAGACGGCTGGGGCGGGGCAGTCGGCCGCGTCGGCGACGATGAGGCAGAAAGCGCCGATGTCGCAGCAGGCCCCGAGGCCCGTGGGCTGGGAGACGAGGATGGAGAAGTTGCCGGTGTCGCCGGGGAAGGCGGCGACGCGGATGAGGATGGGCGTGCCGGCGATGAGCGTGTCGAGGAGCTCGTTGGTGGCGCCGGGGATGACCTGCGGGGCGCAGTCGATGTCGGAGTCGGCGACGGGATCGCAGGCGCCGGTGAAGAAGGCGACGGCGGTGCCGACGTCGTTGGGCGTGGCGGGCGTGGTCTTGATGCTGTAGTTGCCCGTGGTGGCGGGGGTGAAGGTGTACCAGACGTCAATGGCGGATGTGGAGCACGAGGTCAGGTCGGTGCCGGTGGCGGAGTTGATGGTGCCGTTGGTGGCCGTGCCGAGGGCGAGGGCGAAGGCCGCGCTGCACTGGTCGTTGGGCGGGGCGGGGCAGATGCCCTGGGTGGTGCAGACGGACCCGCCGCCGGCGTAGGCGCCGCCCCCGCCGATGCAACCGGACTCGCCGGTGATGGTGCACGCGAAGGTGTTCGGGTTGCAGCAGGCGCCGGAGCAGGGATTGGGGGCGCAGGAACCGCTGAGGGTGAAGTCGGTCGGGGCGCAGCCGCTCGGGCCGGTGATGGCGCAGGCTCCGCTGGTTGCGCAGCAGGACCCTTGCGGGCACGGCGCGGTGGTGCACGTGGTGTTGTCGCCCTGGTACACGGTGTAGCCGGGCAGGGTGGTGCACTGGCCGATGGTGTCGGAGAGGACGCAGAGGCCGTTGGTCTGGTTGCAGCAGGCGCCGGAGACGACGGAGGCGACGTTGATCGAGAAGAGCGTGGTGCCCGGAGTCGCGGCCCCGCCGAAGGCGACGCGGAAGTAGTAGGCCAGCGACCCGTTGCCGGTGAAGATGGCGTGGTTGGGATTGGCGAAGTCCTCGCAGGCGATCTCGGAGCCGGGCCCGGCGGGGCATCCGGGGCCGCCGTCGTACACCGCGATGGCCAGGGGCTGGGGCGTGAAGTCTCCCGAGGCGGGATTCGGGGTCACCGTGACCTGGAGCTGCTGGGTGGCCTGGGCCGGCGTGGCCGTGAAGAGGTACCACACATCCTTCTGGGCGAAGGTGCAGTTGGCGATGCCGGGGGCGGCGTCATAGCCGGCGGACACCGTCCAGCCCGCCGTGGTCTGGTCGGTCAGGGTCGGATTGGCGGGGATCGTCAGTTCGTACGGTGAGCCGACGAACGCGCCGAAGCACTCGTCGTTCGCGGGCGGGTTGGGCTGCGCGCAGGGGTTGGGTGCGCAGGCCGCGCCGGTGAGGACCTGGGCGCCGGGGCAGTTTGGCTGTCCGGCGACGGCGGTGCAGGCGCCGGTCGAGAGGTTGCAGCAGTTGATGATGGTGCAGGAACTGGCGGTGCAGGTCGTCTGGCCCGCGACCGTGTTGCCGCCCGACTTGGTGCAGTTGTCCTGATTGGCCGCGACAAAGCAGACGGCGCTCGTCGTCCCGGGCATGCAGCAGACGATCGGGGTGGTGGGGGCGACGGGCGTTCCCTTGATGACATAGTAGAAAGAGCCGTTGGGGTTGCCGAAGCCGTACGGTCCCGCGCCCTGCGGGTTCGGGTCGGAGTCGTACTCCCAGAACAGGTCGAAGCTCTGGGCGTTGATGTTCGGCGCGGTGGCCGTGCAGATCCGGTGGCCGACGACCGAGGCGTTGAGGGTGCCGATGGACTGGCCGATGGCGAACGAGCCGAACACGCCGGGCTGCCCGCCCTGGGTGATGAAGCCCATGTCCAGCGGGACCGCCTCGAGGCCGGCGATGGGATTCACGCCGTCGCCGATGGTCAGCACCAGCGTGGCGTTGGCTCCCGTGTTGTTGGCGGGAACGGGAATGTTCGCGATGAGCGTGGGGGGGAAGGTGATGCCCGACGCGGTGTTGGTCTCGTCGAGCGTCGTCCAGTACACGTTCATCGAGTTGGCCGGAGCATTCGGACCCATTCGCGCGGCGAGCTGGATCTGGCAGATGCTCAGCAGCGGCGAAGTCACGCCGGCAACCTGCAGGCCGGCCGCCGGGATGCTGATGTCGTCGAACCAGGAATCGACCTGGGTGCCCGCTCCGTCGGGGGTGCCGCCGAATGTGTATCCGAGCGTGGCAACCTGGACCGTGCGCGAGTACAGCACGGTACTCCCGCGGGGTGTGAACGGGCCGGGAAGCGACGAGGACGGCGGCGTCACGAACGGGGAGAGATCGCGCTGAAAGTCGATCCGGTGCGGCACCACCATCCTCTCGGGGCCGGCCGGGCCGTCGGCCATGGCCGCCCCGCCCATTGCGCCCGCGACCAGCGCGGCCAGAGCGCGGGTCCACGGACAGGAGTTGAAGAATCCGGAACGCGCCGCCGTGGTGTGACTACAACCGCTCATTCGAAACCTCCTCAATCGCGCGGCCGCTCGTGCCGCGCTCCCCGCCCCGGTTGACCGTCTTTTCTCGGTTACTCGAACGCATTGACCAACGAACCGGGTCCGACTTTGTGGCGCCGGGCAGAGATTGCGCGGAACCACACGAGAACTTACCACAAACCAAACATTCAGGCAATGCCCTGATCGTTTATTCGAGTGAATAGGCGCAAGAAAAGCGTGGAAACAGCCGCGCTCCTGCTATCCGTCGCCCACAAACCGGTGGTTGCCGAAATCCCTTGAATCGCCAGGATGCCCGGGGCGCAGATTCGGCCGGGATGTTCTGTGGATGTTCGATGGCCGCGACGATGTGCGGGTGCGACCCATGCGCAGAAGAATGTCGTTCTTCGGCTCCGGCGCGGCAGATCGGAGTCAACAACCGACGAACCAACGGCTGAGAAACTCGGGGATGTCCTGCACCTCGAGGGCGCCGTTGTCGTCCCGGTCGCCGGGGCAGTACCCGATGGTGGCAACGTAGGGAAAGGGCGTGCCCGTGGTCGGGGCCGTTCCCGTGCCGCAGACGGTGCGGCCGTCGTGGGCGATGCCGGTGGCGGAATCGAGGCGGACGCCGGCGGGGACACTCTCGGCCAGGCGATCGGCCGGGCGGACCATGCCCCATCGGCGAGTCAAGACGAAGGCCTCGGTGACTGCGCCAGCGCCGGGGGTGCCGGAAGTTCGGCCAGAGCCGACGATGACGGATCCGTCGGCGCCGACTCCGAAGGCCTCGGAGGACCGGGAGCCCGAAGAGGGAAGGGC
Source organism: uncultured Phycisphaerales bacterium (assembly GCA_937871915.1). GTDB lineage: Bacteria > Planctomycetota > Phycisphaerae > Phycisphaerales > UBA1924 > UBA4658. Next base: position 11,683 of record CALMPG010000115.1, on the reverse strand, counting down.
GCCGAGGGAGCGGGTGCGGCCTAGCACCCGGCGAACCAGGTATTCAGGAACGAGAAGATGTCCTGCACGCTCAGCCCCGGCACGCCATCGACGTTGGTGGCAGGATCGCCCGCGAACCAGCCGTTGAGGTAGTCGAAGATGTCCTGCACGGTGATGCCGTCCACGCCGTTGAAGTCCGCCCGGCAGCGGAAGGTGGCGGTGATGGTGTCGGCGGCGACAACCGAGAACGAGCACGGGCCGGAGCCGGAGCACGCTCCTCCCCCACTCCATCCCACGAAGACGGAGTTGGATGTTGCAACGGCGCTGAGCGTGGCGGGTGTGCCCGGTGCGAAATCGAAGGCGCACGCCCCCCCCATCGCGCCGCAGGCGATGCCCGCCGGTGTGCTGGTGACGATCCCGGTGCCGGTGCCGGCCATGAGCACCGTGATCGCGACCGGGGGCTGGGGACAAGGATTGGGCGAGCAGGCAGTGCCGCCGCCCTGGAACGCCCCGCCGCCGCCCGTGCAGGCGGGCTCGGCCACGCCGGTGCACAGGCCGGTGGAGGCGTCGCAGCAGGCCCCGAGGGCGCCCACGGGCGGGTCGCAGGTGGTGATGCTCTGGGGCGTGATGACCAGCGACCAGGCGCGGGCGGTGCCGGTTGTGCCGGAGACCACGTCGGCGACATTGAGCGTCCAGGTGCCCGTCGGGTCCTCGCCGTTGAAGGCGGAGAGCGGGCTGGCGGGCGCGAAGGTGCCGGTGAACGGCGCGTTCGAGCCGGCGATGGTCTGGATGGAGGCCGCGCCGGAGTCGTCGAGCACGGTGTTGCAGAAGTTGTTGCTCGAGTTGGCTCCGGTTGCGCCGCCGCCGGACATGCGGTTGACGAGCGTGACGGTGGTTCCCTGCGGGCTGGTGAGCTTCACGATGAGCTGGCCGACGCTGCCGTGGTTGAGGCCGACGGTGCTCGACGAGGCGGAGGTGGTGCAGGCGGTGCCGTTGAAGCGGAAGTCGAGATCGGCGATGACCCCGCCCCCCCAGACGCCGGCGACGGGAAGGGTGAGGTTGACGCCGGCGGCGTTGTTGTCGGGGATGGGGGCTGCAGCCCCGGTGTAGGTCACGGTGACGGGCGTGCCGGGGGTGCTCAGGCCGGTGGAGAGTCCGATGGGGAGGGCCTCGGTGGCGCCGAAGGTTCCGCCGACGCCCTGATCGCAGGCGAGCGTGAGCGTGAGGCTGATGGGCCCGCCGCAGGGGTGCGAAGGGGATACGTTGAGGGCGTAGAACGTGCCGTTGCTCGCCGACGCGAGCGAGGGGAGCGTGGGATAGGTGCAAACGCCCGTGGTCACGGAGACGGTCGGCGTGTTCGAGACCAGGGTGCCGGTCACGCCGGTGGCGGTGATGGAGCCGGAGTTGGTCACGGGGATCGTGAGGCGGATCTGGCTCTCGCCCGGATCGACGCGCCCGTTGGCGTTGCCGTTGCCGGAAGCGTCGGACACGACGGCGGGCCCGCCGGGGGCGAAGCCGACGGCGGGCGTCGAGGGGACGATGGTGAAGTTCGCGTTGGAGATGTCGAAGAAGATGTTGCCCACGGCCTCGATCTTCAGACGCGCGCCGGTGGTGTTGATGTTGGGCAGGATGACATTGGCCGAACCGGTGTTGGGCGTGCCGGCGGCCAGGACGGTCGGGAAGGTGTTGCCGCCATCGGTGGAGAGCGAGATCTTCACGCTGGCGCAGTTGATTGGCGGGAGGTTCGAGCCGCCGAGGTCCCACGTGACGGTCTGCGGGCCGCTGAGGGTGCCGGAGGTGTTGGGGGCGGTGATCTGGAAGGGGCCGGTGCCGACGATCTGGAGGGTGGTGGTGGCCTGGTTGACGCCCGCGCCGCCGGAGCGATTGTCGCGCACGGTGACGCGCCAGTTCATCGTGGTGCGGGCGACCTGGGGCAGGAGTTCCCATTGGTCGGAGGCGTTGGCGAGGATGGTCGAGAGCCTCGGGATGGTGCGCGAGGGGCTGGCGGTTCCGGGTCGGGAGCGATCGATGGGACCGGAGCCGGGATCGGAGTTGAGGGGCTGGAGACTGGCGCCGTCCTGCTGCTCCCAGCAGTAGGTCATCGGATCGCCGTCGGGGTCCGTGGCGGAAGCGGTGAGGGTGAAGGGGGTTCTGGACGGGATCGCGTAGGAGGAGAGCCCGCCGATGGTCGGGGCGTTGTTGCCCGTCGCGGTCGAGGCGGCGCAGGAGGTGGTGTTGAGGTAGGTCACGATCTGGTTGATGTCGGTGCCGTTGAAGTAGGGGTCGTTGTGGCTCTGCACGTTGTACGAGGCGCCGCAGATGCCCGCGTAGGACATGATGGTCGTGCCCGAGCCGGCCTCGACCGTGTAGGCCGCGCTATCGCCCGCCGAACCGCCGCAGTTGCTCTGGGTGTGGCGGCCGCCGAACTGGTGGCCGAGCTCGTGCGAGACGTAGTCGATCACGAAGTACGGGTCGTTGGGGTTGGAGTACGCGCTGTAGCCCGCGCCCTTGTTGGAGCCGCAGACGGTGCCGATGCCGCCCGCGAGGCCGTTGTTGCCCGAGGTGGTGTAGTGGATGACGTGGCCGACGTCGTAGTTTGCGCTCCCGATGGTCGAGGTGAGCGCGGATTGGAGGTTGGTGTTCGATGTGCTCGCGTTGTTGGGCGAAGTGAACGGGTCGGACGCCGCGTCGGGATAGATGATGTCCGCCTCGCTCGCCACGAGCACAAAGCGGACGGTGAGCTCGGCCTCGTAGATGCCGTTGAGCTGGTTGGTCATGTTGGCGGCGAGTGTCAGGCCGCCCGCGGGGCCTCCCGCCCACACCGTCGTTTCTCCGGTGAGGGCCAAGGCGAGGCGATACTGGCGGCGGGTCGGGCCGGTGACGGAACGCGGCTGGAACGGCGCGGCCGGGATGGCCGGGCCGTCGTCGGCGGTCAGGCAGTTGAACGAGCGGTCACGCCTGGGGCCGTCGGCGTGTCGGTAGGACATGTGCAGCGAGGCGTCGCCGCGCGTGTAGGCGTCGATGTGCCACATGCCCGAGTACGGCCCGTTCTCGCCGGACGTGCGGACCTGGGCCTGGAAGCCCACGGGCGTGAGGCTGCAGCGGATGTTGGCGTAGGGGTCGTCGATGCCCACGCCGTGGTACGTGCGAAGTTCCGGGTGGGCCGCGGCAAGGGCGGGCTCCATGACCGAGTACTCGACGATGGAGAAGCGCTGCCACCGCCCGTCGGGGTCGGGCAGGGCGATGACCAGCGGATCGGTTGCGGCCCGCGGAGTCTCCTCGAAGGGGGCCGCGCCGAGCGCCTCTCGCATGGCCCGAACGTCGAGGGACGCAGGCACGCCCCGGACCGGATGGACCCACTCCTCACGTTGGGCCGCGCCGTCGGGCAGAGCATCGAGCACCGACCACGGTCCGGCTTTCTCGATGACGCGCTGCGCGCCGGCGGAGGTGGTGAGGATCGCGACGGACGCGAAAGCCGCGAAGAACGCGCGCCAGAAACGGTGAGAGGCGTTGGAATCGATCGAGAGGCTCGTCATGGAATCCTCGTTGCAAGGCGTCCGATAACCAGAACGATCGGACACCCACCCACACCCGCCAAAGGCTCCGACGCCGCGCCGGCACTCCGCGCCGGCGAGACAGAGATACACAAGATGCCCGCGCCGCGGCGAAGCACCACGAACACTCACCCAGAACCGGATGGAATGCTCCTCGATACGAGTTGCCTCGAAAGGGGGTTCCGAGGACACCGTCGTGAGGGAATCGGCGCGATTGGCCATGGCTGGCCACGGTCGCGGCGAGTAGGCCCTTCGGGTGGCGCGGGCGACGATCGGGTTTACGCCTGCCCGAGCTTTTTGAGGAGCGTTTCGCGGGCGGACTTGGCATCGGCCGCGCCGCCGGCGAGTTTCATGACCTCGCCCACGAGCCGCCCCGCGGCCTGGAGCTTCCCGGCCCGGACGTCGTCGGCGACCTTTGGGTTGGCGGCGATGGCCTGGTCGCACCAGCCTTCGAGGGCGCCGGCGTCGCGGACGATGAGCATGGTGCGCGCGCGAGCGATGGACTCGATGCTTGCGGCGTCCCCGCTCTCCACGAACTCCTCGCCGCCGCGACAGAGGAGGCCGAAGAGTTCATCCGCGGCGTTCGCGCCGATCTTGTCCTCGGCGCGAAGATGCACGATCTGCGCGACGCTGCCGGGCGAGATGCCAAGGTCGCTGGGCAGGATGGTCTGCTCGGCGGTGGTGAGCTCGTTGGCGCGCTTGGCGCCGGATTGCAGGATGAAGTTGGCCGCGAGGCGGCCGGCCCGCTCGCGCTGAACGCCCAGGGCGACGGCGGCCTCGACGGTCTGGTCGTAGAACGAGCAGACCTCCCACTCGTCGGTGATGGCCGCGGCCTCCTTGGCGCTCAGGCCGAACTCGAGCATGTAGCGCCGGGCCCGGGCGAGGGGGAGTTCTGGCAGTCCGGTGCGGACGCGCTCGCGCCACGTCTCGTCCACCATCACGGGCGGCAGGTCGGGATCGGGGAAGTAGCGGTAGTCGTGGGCCTCTTCCTTCTCGCGCTGCAGGAGAGTCTCGGCGCGGGCGTCGTCCCAGCCTCGCGTGGTCTTGGCGCCGGGGCGGAGCTCGAGCCCGTCGGCCTGCCAGCGGCGGGGCTGCTCGCGGCGCTCGAACTCGATGGCGCCCTTGACGGCCTTGAAGGAGTTGAGGTTCTTGATCTCGACGATGGGCGTCTTGACGGTGCGCCCGTCGGAGAGCGTGAGGCGGGTGTTGATGTTCGGCTCGAAGCGGATGTGGCCGCGCTGCAGGATGCCGGCGCTCGCGCCCACGAACCGGCAGATGTTGCGGAGGAGGCGGCAGAAGACGACGACCTCGTCGGCGGAGGTGAAGTCGGGCTGGGTGACGATCTCGAGCAGGGGCGTGCCGGCGCGGTTGTAGTCGGCGATGGAGCCGGGGGGATCGAGGGCGAATCCGCCGGGGGCCTCGTGGAGGAGCTTGCCCGCGTCCTCTTCCAGGTGGGCCCGGATGATGCCGATGCGCTTGCCGGGGAGGTCCTTGGCGGCCTCGGTGGTGAGAGCCTCGTAGTCGATGCGCCCGTCGGCGGTGATGGGGGGGAGTTCCACGCTTCCGTCGAAGCAGAGCGGGAGCTGGTACTGGCTGATCTGGTAGTTCTTGGGCAGGTCCGGGTAGAAGTAGCTCTTGCGGTCCCAGCGGCTCAGGGGGGAGATCGAGCACCCGAGGGCCATGCCGACCATCATGCTCGTCTCAACCGCCGCGAGGTTCATCACCGGGAGCGCGCCGGGGAGGCCGAGCACGACCGGGTCGATCAGCGTGTTGGGCGGGGCGTCGAAGTTGGCCGCGTGGGCCACGTTCGGGGCGCGGCTGAACATCTTGGTCCGCGTCGAGAGTTCGACGTGGATCTCCAGCCCGACGATCAGATCGACGTGTTTGATCTCCGCCATCGGCGGATCGTATCAGTCAGTGCGTCAGCACAGCGACGACGATGTTGCCGAGATTGAAGAGCACGTGCATGGTCATGGGGACGGCGATGGAGCGGGTGCGCTCGAAGGCGATGCCCATGGCCATGCTGAGCACGAAGAGCGAGGGAAGGGCGTGGGCCGGCACGCCCCCGCCGAGGGTGTGCATGGCCGCAAAGATCGCGGATGTGCCGATGATCGCGGGCCACGTCCGCTCCAGGGTGTTGAGAAGACAGGACTGGAGAAACGCCCGGTAGATGACCTCCTCGACGAGCGGCGCGCCGAGCACCGCGCACCCGCCGATGATCCATCCCCAGAGCGAGTCGCGGTTGTCGAGGATGATGTGGAGAGTCGCGTGCGCAACAGTGTCGGGGGCCTTGCCGCCGATGAGCGAGGCGAACCGCTCGGACATCCACCCCACGATGATGAGTACCGGCGCGGCGAGGAAAGCCGCGAGGAGGCCGCGCCCGACGCCCCGCCACTCAAACTCCAGCCCAGCCTGCTTGCCCGTGCGTGGCCGGAGCAGGAAGATCATGAGGCCCGCAACCACGATCCCCGCCCCATACGCCCCAAGGCTCACCAGCGCGGTGCGCTGCGGCGACTTGTCGGCCCCGATCGCCGACGCTTTCAACTGGTTCACCAGCGCACCGCCCTCGATCTGGGCCAGCAGCACCAGCACGGCGCACAGCAGCCAGACGGGCGCGGGAACGCCGCTCACGCCGCGCCCGGCCCGTCCCGCGGGGAAGGATCCCGGCCGGATGACGTTCTTTTTCCACAGAAACGCCAGCACGCACGCGGCGATGGCGGCGGTGATGCCGATGAAGATGGAGCTCTGGGTGGTCAAGGAGTGGCCGCCGGGGGCCGCAACGATACGTGAACCTCCGCACGGGCACTCCCGTGCCTCGCGACCGGGCAACGATGCTTCCCATGCTGGGCGTTCTGAAGGACATCATCGAGCACAAGCGGGCCGAGGTCGCCGCGGCCAAGGCCCGGACCTCGTTCTCGGAGCTCGAAGGGCTGGTGGCGCAGGCCGAGCCGGCCCGCAACTTTTTCGCGGCCGTGACCCAGCATCCCGACGCTTTTCACTCGTCCGTCATCGCCGAGATCAAGCGGAAGAGCCCCTCGGCGGGGTGGATCCGGCCCGAGTACGAGCACCTGCTCGGCCCCGACCACCCCGGCGGGTTCGATCCCGCGGCCGTGGCCCGGCGCTACCACGGCAACGGCGCGGCCGCGATCTCCTGCCTGACCGACGAGAAGTTCTTCGCGGGGGACCTGCGCTTCATCGAGCGGATCAAGGAGGCGGTACCGCTGCCCGTGCTTCGCAAGGACTTCATCATCGACCCGTGGCAACTCTGGGAGAGCCGGGCCGCGGGGGCGGACGCGGTGCTGCTCATCGGCGAGTGCCTGACCATCGCCGAGATGATGGACATGTTCATCCTGGCCCAGCGGCTGGGGCTGACGGTGCTGCTGGAGGTCCACGATGTGGAAACCCTGCTGCGCGTGCGTCCGCACGTCGGATTTCCGCATCCTGCGTACTTCCTGCTCGGTATCAACAACCGGGATCTGGGGGCCCAGAAGGTGGACGTGAACCACACGCTCCGCCTGCTGGACATGGTCGATGACCCCGGTGTGCTGGTCAGCGAGTCGGGCATCCGTTCGAGCAAGGATGTCAACTGGCTGCGCCATCACGGCGTTCGGATTGTGCTCGTCGGCGAGCATCTGATGCGGGCGGAGGACCCCGGGGCCGCGCTCGCGGCGTTGCTGGGGCGACCGCCGCTTTCGTGAGGTTCCGAGCGGGTGGGGTGGGTTGGTCTGAGGGCCACGGCGGGCCGATCGGGACGGTTTCGCCCTCGATTGCGAGGAACGAAGCCCACCATTTTCGGTGGATATTCGGGACTTTCGGTTGGTTTCGGAGTGAATACAGGCGTTCGGTGGTGAGCCTTGGCCGATAGTCCCAAGCGGGCGAGCGTGGGCGCTCGTGGCGCGTACAACCCTCCTCTTGGGGGATCGGGCGTTCTCGGACTCGGTCGCGAACGCCCGGAATACGATTGCGACTCTTCGCCGCGGGCCGAATCCCGGGCGTATGGCGGATGTAGAACCCCAGAAGGGGCGCACGGCGCGCCCGACACTCTAATGGAGCGAACGAAGATGATGCGCATGACATGGTTGGCCGCGGCTGCTTGCACGGTCCTGGCCGTTCCCGCCCTGGCCCAGGTGAACGAGGACGCCAAGGCGGTGCTCAACGACTCCGCCAAGGCGATCAAGGAGATGAAGGGCGTTCAGTTCGAGGTGAAGACGTTCGCCACGGGCATGCTCAAGGACATCATCGACCTTTCGGGGACGGTCAAGCTGTGGCGCCCCGAGGGCGCGAGCACCGTGACCTGGCGGGTGGACGGCCGGGCCAAGGACCCGGGCAAGAAGGACCGCGCGATCCACGTCATGTCCGACGGCAACCAGGTCGTCTGGCTGGACTACACGAACAACTGGCGCGTCAGCGCGCCGGCGAGCGACCCTGGCGCGCTGGAGGCGGCGAACATGTGCCGCGAGCTGGTCATGCAGGACTGGCTCTCGCCCACGCCGTACTCGCTCGAGCTCACGCAGTATCCGAACCTGACCAAGAAGGGCATCGCGACCGTCGGCGGCGAGGTGTGCGACGTGGTCGAGGCGATGCCCGCGACCAAGGACCGCAACCGGACGTGGTCGATCGGCGTCAAGGACCGCCTGCCCCGCTCGCTGGAGCTGGGCACGGGCAACCTCGAGCAGAAGATCGCCAAGGTGACGGAGCTCAGCGGCCTCAAGCCGATGAAGTTCACGCAGGCCGACTTCGACATCGCGCTGCCCGAGGGCTTCGTGGACCACAAGGTCGCCGCGCCCGTTCCGATGACCCCCAAGGCCGAGCCGGGCGTGACGCCGACCAAGCCCGTCGAGCTGGGCCTGAAGCCCGGCACGGCCGCGCCCGCGTTCGCCGCCAAGGACGCCGCGGGCAACGAGGTTTCGCTCGACTCGCTCAAGGGCAACGTGGTGGTGATGGAGTTCTGGGGCACGATGTTCAAGCAGAGCACGGCCCACACCGCCGACATGCGGGCGCTGGCGGGCAAGGTGAGCAAGGACAAGGTCAAGATGGTGGGCGTGGCCTGCCGCAGCGACGAGAAGATGGCCACCGACTGGTGGAACAAGTCCGGCCCCGGCTACGTGCTGGTGCCCAAGGGCGACGCGATCGCCAGCGACTACAAGGTCGCGGGCTACCCGTCCTACTGCGTGATCGACGCCAAGGGCAACGTCGCCGCGTTCTTCCAGGACTTCCCCGGCGCGGACAAGATGATGGCCGCCGTCGAGGCCGCGACCAAGGAGTGAGCCGATCGTCCGGGCCACCGACCCTCCAAACCCCCGCATCGCGCGGGGGTTTTTCGTTGGTCACCTCGCACCGCCCGCGGGCACGCTCGCGGGGCCGTATTGCGCGAGCACACCGGCCCAGAGCGTGGAGAACTCCCCCACCACCCTCGCGAAGGCCTGTTTCTCGCAGCGTTTTCGGCAGTCGTCCACGGCCTCGCGGCTGGTCCAGGCGTTGGCGAGCTGGGTGTCGGTGGCGCCCGCCTCGGTGAGGCCGTAGATGTACCCGTTGCGGGTGTCGATGAGGGCCGCGCTGGCGGTGGTTGTCACGCTGGCCTTCTGGTTGGGGAACAGGCCGAGGGTGATCGTGCCCAGCGCGGGGATGGTGGTGCCGGTGTCGAAAACGGTGTCGAAGGTGTAGACGAGGAGCATGTCGGCCTGCACGGCCGCGGCGGCCTCGCGCAGGTCCTTCTCGGTGTTGAGCGTGCCCGGGAGCACCAGCCGGTTGAGCATGGCCACGGCGCGCACCATCGGCAGGGACGTGATCGCCTTGATGTGCTCTTCGGTCTCGACCGTGCGGGTGGTGACGACGCTGAAGCGGCCGGAGCCGAAGGCCCGTTCCGAGTGCGAGTAGTAGCCCGAGCCCTGCACGCGGGCGACGGCGATCGAGGCGGGGAACGCGGCGAGGGGCCGCTTGTCGAGTTTGTCGGCGATCGAATAGTCGGTCCGGCCGGCGGCGGCTTCCTTGGTGATGCCCAGGGCCCGGAAGTCGGCGGCGCGCCCGGGCGTGACGTACGTTGTGCAGGCTCCAAGCGCAAGGGCGAGGATCAGCGAGCAGCCGACGAGAATGGTCGATCGCATGGGCGTTCTCCGGGTTCCCCCGGCGTTGGACCATGCGTTCGGTCGATTGGTTCGGCGTGGCCGGGCGCTACGCCGCGATTCGACGCGCCGGCGTTCGCGTGATGACCGCCGGGGCCCGGCTCGTGGACGGCTCGAGGCCGAGGGCGAGCACGAGGCCGCGGGCGATCGGCCGCGAGAGCGAACCACCGCTGGCGGCGCGAACGACCTCGGCCAGAGCGCTCTCGACGCTCATCCCGGGGCGATGGGCCCGGGGTGAGAGCAGGCCGACGAAAATGTCCGCCACGGCGACGACCCGGGCCAGATCGTGGATGGCGCCGGCGCGGGCCCGAGTTGGGTAGCCGGTGCCGTCCTCGCGCTCGTGGTGCTGGTACACGGCGAGTTGCACGGTCTCGTCGAGCGAGTGCTCGGCATCGTCGTCGAGCAGTTCGATCAGCGCGCCCGACCACGCCGGGTGGCGGTGCAGGGCGTTGGTCTCTACATCGGTGAGCGGACGCGGCGCACCGCGGATGTCCCATTGGAGCAGCGTCTGGCCGCAATCGGCCAGCAGGCCGGCCAGCGCCGCCGAGCGGATGTCGGCGCCGGTCCAGCCCAGGCGATGGGCGACGACGGCGCAGACGCTCGCCACGGCGAAGGCGTGGGTGGCCAGGTCGTCGGTGCGGGCCGCGATCTCGATGGCCGAGCGGACGGTGGCGAGGGGATCGCGTCCGGCGTCGTCCGCGAGCTCGTCGATGATCGGCGCGACCACACCCATGCCAACGGGCTCGCCGGCGGAGAGCCGAGCGAAGACGCGGTCCACGAGTTCGATGCGCTCCCGCCGGGCCTCGCCGGAGAGTGTGGGGCCAGCGCCGAACGGCCCGGAGGTTCGCGGGATTGGGGGACGACCGCTCGTTTCGATCTCGCGCGACAGGCGGTTCCAGCGCGGGGTGCGCGCGGCGATCACCTCGTCGGCCGCGCGGCGCAGGGAGGCGCGGACATGGGCGATCGACGGACGCGACGAGGGATCGTCCTCGCGCGACGCCGGCGCCGGTGCGGCGGGGGTGTCGGTGCTGGGAACGATGATCGGCAGCGGGGCGTGGGCGGCGATGCTCTCGCCCACCTCGGCCACGCCCGCCATGAGCCAGGTGCGCGTGGGTCCGTCCTCGCCGAGCTCGCCCGCCTCGCGAAAGATCAGGTCGGACACCTTGCGGCGATGCAGGGCGCGCAACACGTCCTCGGAGATCGGCCGGCGCGCGGTCAGCAGCAGGCGACCGTCGGGATCGCGCAGGTCGTAGGCCAGGCGGCTGCCCGGCTCCAGATCGCTCAGTGGAATGCTCGACATGGTGTGGGGCCTCGAGGCGGGGATCGAAGGTTCTCGGTCCCGGATCGGCGAGGCGCGGGGGCGACTGAACCGGGACCGAGAATCCCGGGTGCAATTGCGAAAAAACCAGGGGTTGTTCGGCGCGCCTCTATACTCCGGGTATGTTCCAGGTCAGCGTGGAAAGGGAGTTTTGCGCGGCCCACGCCCTCGATATTCAGGGTGTTCGCGAGCCCGTCCATGGACACAACTTCCGCCTGATCGTGGCCGTCGAGGGTGAGCGCCTCGACGCCGACGGGTTGCTGCTGGACTTTCACGCTCTCGAGCGGCTGGTGGACGAGGTGATTCGCCCGCTGAATACCGCGGACCTGAACGCGTCCGGCGCGCTCGTGGACGAGGGTGGTGCGAGAATCAATCCCACGGCGGAGGCGATCGCCCGGCACATCGGCGACCGGGTGGGCGCTGGGCTGGCGGGCATCACGCCCGACGGTTCGCACGCGGCGCGGCTGGCGTACGTTCGCTTGACCGAGGCGCCGGGGTGTGCGGTGGTGTATTCCCCGGAATCGGCGACGAGGGCGACTTATCCGGACGCTCGATCCGGTCGATGAACGAAGGCCCGAACCCCCCCCCCCCCCCCCCCCCCCCCCCCCCCCCCCCCCCCCCCCCCCCCCACACCCCCCCCCCCCCCCCCCCCCCCCCCCCCCCCCCCCCCTCCCCCCCCGCCCCCCCCCCCCCCCCCCCCCCCCCCCCCC
>CALMPG010000114.1 GCA_937871915.1 uncultured Phycisphaerales bacterium | reverse complement strand
ATCGAGAGTCTCCTGGGTACCTTGTACCCGAAAAACTCTCATCCGGACTGGCTCGGGATTCTCAGGCCAGGTCAGACGGAGGGGTGGAGTGTGACAGGAAAACCGAGATTCCAGCGCAGATAGATACAAGACAACGGGATCGTCTGTGCCAGCCAGCGCCTGTTCTCCCGCCGCGTCTCCATTCCGCCTGGTGCCGATCGTTGCAATAAGGTGCCCCGCGATGCCGATGCACGCGCGTTGGTGCATGGTCCCGGCGACCGGGTAGAGCGAGCGAATAACCCGCGGCGGATGTGCTGCGTAGATTCCCGTGTCGGCGCACGCCGCGCCGCGTGGGGGCCATCACGTGCACATCGAACTCCGCCCGATCGAGTCCATCACGCCCTACGACAAGAACCCGCGTTTGAACGACGGCGCGGTGGAGGCGGTGGCGCGGTCGCTCAAGGAGTTCGGGTGGCGTCAGCCCATCGTCGTGGACCGCGACAACATCATCGTCGTCGGCCACACCCGCTGGAAGGCGGCCAAGAGCCTGGGCATGGCGATTCAGACCCGATCCCTTCCCCCCTGAACAGGCAGTTTCCGAGAATCTCGAACACTTTTCCCCGGATCCTGTCACACTCGGCCATCTCGCTTCGCTTCCCCTCTGGCGGCCCATGACTCGGTCGCCACAAGGATGCGATGGCCGAGGATCCCAACACAACGCCCTTCACCCGCGCGCGGTGGCCCGAGTACGCCGATCATCTTGCGCTCGACCCGCGGAGCCATCTCCGCATGGCCGAGCGGTTCATGGACGACGACCGCCCCCGCACGCCCGTGGGCGATTGGGCCCGGCGCTTCGACATCAGCGCCGCCGGGTGGGCCCTCCTCGACGCCCACGTTCCCGGCGCGCCGATCCGGCGGCTGGTGGTCTATCCCATCAACATCTCCCTGACGGGCATAGGCGTGGCCGTCGCGGCGGACCTGTCCGAGGGCACCGGCGTCGGTATGCACATGGACCGGCTCGTGTCGGGGGCGATCTCGCTCTCGGGCGTCGTCCGGCGCTGCTCGCCGCTGCTGGCCAACGCCCGGTTCGTGGGCATCGCCTGGACGCCCGAGAGCCGCGAGACCCTCATCGAGCACCTCGCCCCGAAGCCATCCGACGCGGCACTCAAGACGCTCTCGCCGCCGCCGTCTCCCGAAGAAGCGGCGACATCGTCCGCCTACCGCTCCATGTACGCGGAAAACCGGCTGGGCAACTGGGCCGCGACCGTGGCGGGAGATTGACCCGCCCGCGATGGGGCGCCGATCAGGAGCAGCCTGCGAACCACGCGTTGAGGAACGCGAAGATGTCCGCGACCTGGATTCCGTCACCGTTGAGGTCCGTGCGCGGATCGTTCGCAAGCCAGGCGTTGAGGAAATCGAAGATGTCCTGAATGCCCAGGCCCCCGCCGTTGAAATCGGCGCTGCAGCAGGGCGTGGTCGTGTTTCCGGAGGCGTTGCAGGCGAGGCCGGCCCCCGCGAATCGCGAGAACTGTCCGGTGCAGTCGGCCTGGAACCTGACCTCGCATATCGATCCCAGGCAGCAGGCGCCCGGCTGCGGGCACAGATTGGGCGAGCACGCCCCGCCCAGCGTCCACGTTGAGCCCGATAGACAGTCGGCCTGCAAGCCGAAGGAGCACAGCCCAGCCGCGTCACAGCAGGCGCCCGGTTGCGGGCACGGATTGGGCGAGCACGCCCCGCCCAGCGACCAAGCGGAGCCGGAGGGGCAGTCGGGTTGCAAGCCGAAGGAGCACAGCCCAGCCGCGTCACAGCAGACGCCCGGTTGCGGGCACGGATTGGGCGAGCATGCGCCGCCAAGCGACCAAGCGGAGCCGGAGGGGCAGTCGGGTTGCAAGCCGAACGAGCACACACCCGCCGCGTCGCAGCACGTCCCCGTTTGAGGACATGGATTGGGCAGGCACGCCCCGCCGGCCGTCCAGACGGCAGGGCTTGCGCACTCGAACTCCGCCCCGAACACGCACGCCCCATTCGCGCCGCCGCAACACGTCCCTTGCGGCGCCGTGACCAACGGAATCATCAGGTCCGAGAGCGTGACCGCGCCGGCCCACGTGGCCTTGTCCAGACCCCACCCGTTGCTCTGGCTGAAGATGAACTGCGGAGCGGTCTGGAGCCGCAGATCCTGGAGCGTCAGATGCAGCGTGCGATTGGAGAAGTTGGTGACCGTGTATCGAAAGCGATACACATCGATGAACTGGCCCTGGGCGAGATACGCCGATCCGAGCGTCGGATCGATCGAGGCCACGGCACCGGTCGTTGGCGGGAACCCCAGTCCGTAGCCCGACCACGTGCCGGGATTGCCCTCCTCGTTGGGGTCCAAACCGGGGGTGGTCATCAACGGGCCTCCGATGGCCGGCCCGATGACGAGCCCGATCTCCGAGTTGGCGGGCGAGTGCGTGAACTCGCCCGACGACATGTTGATCTTCCCATTGAACGCGCCGTTGATGGCCGCGAGATAGGTGTAGGTCGCGGCCAGCCCGCCGCGCCCGACGACGGCGTTCGGGACCGGCGGGAGGCCCGAGTAGGTGCGGTCCGCGTTGGAGATCATGTTCAGCCCGAGCGTTCCGTTGGTGTCGGGCTCCCCGAGAATCACGACGTCGAAGCCGAACCCGCCCAAGGCGCTCCCGCCATTGACGCGGATCTGCACGGCCAGGTCGAGCACTGGATCGGGCGATGAGCCGCCCGAGTACACCACCTGTGCCTGGCCGGTCTGCTCGACAAGGCGGATGTCCACGGACGTGGTCTGGGCGTTGGCCGCGGCGGCGAGGGCCATGGCCGTGCTGCAGGCAAGAGGTCGGAACACAAGGAACTCCTGTCTCTCGGTCTTGGAATGGCCTCGGACCACTGCCAACGCGGGCGATCCGGCGGGTACGCCCCATTCTAGTCCGGCGAGCCCAATCACCGCCCACGCGGACTCACCACCGATTCCCCCGTGCCGGAGCACACCGATCCCGAACAAAGCGATATCGAACGGGGCAAGCCGGAACTTCAGGGGTCGGAGGGTCGTTGGGCACAAAAAACGCAACGCCCTGCACTCGCGTGCAGGGCGTTGGAATGACCCCATGGGGGTTCGAACTATTCGCGAAAACGCCGAGAAAACCGCACTCTCCGAAACGACGCGGCGCAAAATCCGGCGCACTTCGGGGACGATGCTGAGAAACCCGCCTCTACGCGGGGTAATTGAACTTCCCTCGCTCGTTAGGGTGCCGGCCGCTCATGGCTCATCCACGCCTGTCGCACGCCCGCCAGACCACCGAGCAGGTCCGCCTTGGCCAGCGCCACGGCCGGGTCCCCATCAGCCTGAGCCAGCACCTGTGCGGCGGCGGCGGGCATGTGCTGGCCGCTGCGGACGCTGTATCGCTTGGCCGCCAGGGCCCCGCGCAGGGCAAGCCACTGCTGGTCGGTGCGGTCCACGACCAGGTACGGCGCATCGATGCTCCAGTGCGCGTTGGCTCGAATGCGGGAGAGCTTGGAGACGGTCTGGGGCGGCAGGCCGGTGGTTAGGAACGTGAACGCTGCCCGTTTGATGTTGTCGAGGTTTGTCCCGGCCTGCGCGACCGTGGGAAGCTGTTGATCTCCGGCGACCGGGGGCTTCGCGGCGCGGGCCTGGGCCTGATTGAGGGCCTTGAACGCCACGGCGAACTCGTGGGTTCGGTCGGCCTGGATGCAGTACGCATTCCCCGCGTCAAATAGCCCATCGCACTGGAGCGCCGACACGCCCGCGGCCGCGAGCCGCTCGGGGGTCAGGTCCAGAAGATGGAGGATCGCGCCGATCTCCTGCGGCTCAGCAGGTCGAATCGCCGGCGCGCTCGGCATCGACGGGCGCAAGACCAGCACGCCCGTCGCCAGGACCGACGCGCCGGCCATCGCGGCCACCACACCCGCAAGTACGCCTCCCCGAGTTGCGTGAACGCTCATGGGCAAACTCCTGACTGAAAGTGTGAAGAAAGCGCACGGCCTGGTGCGTCCTATCGATGCGGGAGCGAGCGTACCCGGTGGGCGCAGCACTCGCAAGAGGGGGGCGGTTGTTCACCGATGTTGTTGTCGAGCGCAACATGCACGCCTCGCCGCTGGCGATGATCGCGGGCCGTCGGTACGCTGCCGCCGCGCGAACCGGCCCCCATGAACCGCGTGGCCGGTCGGAGCAACCCTGAACAGTCCAACCGATCGGAGACGCCCATGCGTCGATACCTGAGCCGTGCACTCCCGGGAGCCTGCCTGCTGGTCGCGGTCTGCTCCGCACAGGCCACGCCCGTCACCGCCCCGGTGCTGGACATCTACGGCGCGAGCCTGACGGCCCATCCGCCCGATGCGACGACGTTCAACGGGTTGATCAACATGGCACCTCGACTCGATCAGCGCGGGGTGGATATCGACGGCACGCTCCGGATGCCCGTGCCGATGGGCTGGGCGGTCGGGGGCGACCCCCTTGGGGGCGGATACTCCGCGGGGCGCACGCTGGGAGATGTCAGTCTCGCCACAGGTTCGTACAACCCAACGGACATCGACCTGGCCCTGCCGACGCTGGGGCTCCCCGTCGTCATTGGCCGGACGTACAACAATCTGCAACACAACGGATCGGGAACTCGGACCGATTACGACGGCCCGCAGGGTTGGAACTGGGCACAGACCGCCCAGCCCCAGATCGCTCTTGTAGCTGGGGTCACCAACGACCTGGACGTGCTGTACATCAGCTACGGAAACGATCGCTTCATCGAGTTCAAGCGGATCGCGCTCAACGCGACCGAGTTCAAGGCCAAGAACGGGGCGGCCGGGGTGGTGACATACACCGCCGCCGCCGGTGCCGTCCCGGAGTTGTACACCTATTTCGACAAGCGCGGCAACCAGATCGTGTTTTTCGGAAGTGCCGGCAACGGGACGAACCAGCTCTGGAAGATGATCGATCCCGCTGGCAACACCGCGTACGTGCACTCCCTGACGGCCTCGACAGCCGCGAGCGGTTTTTCCGCCGGTCTCATATTCTCGATGTTCGACGCTTCCGGCCACAAGTATGCGTTCACCTACACGACCGTGGGCGGCGCGTTCAAGCTCCAGACGGTGGAGGCACAGATAAACTCCGGCAGCTGGACCACCGTCGCCAAGGTGGATTATGCCTATTACGCCTCGGTTGACAACGACAAGGGGCGGATCGGCGATCTCAAGCTCGTCACGATCACGCACAAGGGGGTCAGCGGCGGCGACTACGTGCGGCGGAAGTACTACCGCTACTACACCCGCGCCTACGACAACAGCGACGGCCGGCGCGGTGAAACGCACTCGATCAAGATGGTTGTTGGATTCGATGGTGTGAGGCAATACGACCCGTCGGGAACAAGCTTCTACTCGGCGTCCGATGCCGCCCTCAAGCCGTATTCGGAGTCGTACTTTGAGTACCCCAGCGGCGACTATCGGCTGGCCAACGCGACGTTCAACGGCAACTGCGGGTGCGCCGGCGGCACCAGCGGCACGTACAGCTTCAGCTACGCCGACGGCTCCAACTACGCCACCGACATCGCCGACACCTCCTACGACACCGCCTGGGGCCGCAGGACCGTGATCGCCCAGCCCGACGGCACGTATGTCTCGCAGTACTTCGACGAAACCGGCGCGCCCCTCAGCCGCGTGCTGACCAACACCGACCCGTCCGGCTCGCCGACCAAGACGTGGGTCACGGGTGTGGACCGCGACAGCAACGGCCTGGTGACCGCCATCCACTCCCCCGCCAACGCCACGGGCTACACGCATTCCACGGGCGCGATCACCTACTCCACCACCGTCGGCCTCGTCACCACCTACACCCGCCATGCCGCCTCGGACAACCTCGACGGCCTGCGCGAGAGCGTCGCGGTGCACGAGGGCACCTCCCTCACCCCCGCCACCACCAGCTCCGTGACCTTCAGCGAGCGCCAGCTCCTCGTCGGCGCTTCGGCCATCTCCATCCCCGATGTCACGG
Source organism: uncultured Phycisphaerales bacterium (assembly GCA_937871915.1). Taxonomy (GTDB): domain Bacteria; phylum Planctomycetota; class Phycisphaerae; order Phycisphaerales; family UBA1924; genus UBA4658. The sequence goes on along the minus strand of CALMPG010000114.1, from coordinate 125 downwards.
CCGCGGCCACCTATCCCTCCGGCAGCGCCGTCACGACTTCGTACTCCAGTAACTCTTCAGCCGAGCGCAACCGAACAGGTGCCGAGTGGCGCGGAGGGAAGTGGGTGCGTATTGATTGTTCATGG
>CALMPG010000113.1 GCA_937871915.1 uncultured Phycisphaerales bacterium | reverse complement strand
TCCCCTCACCCCTCACTCCAGGCCCGCCCGATTCCGATTCTTCTGATCCGCCCGCTCCCACTCCACCCGCGGCGCATCTTGCCAGAGCATCTCCAGGTCATAGTGCGCCCGCGTGTTGGGCTCGAAGATGTGCATGACCACATCCACGAAGTCCGCCACGATCCAGGTCGACCGATCGTCCACATCCGTCCGGAACGTCGTGTACCCGTGCTTGGCCCCGACCTCCGCCACATCGTCCGCCGTGGACCGCATCTGCCGATCCGAGGTTCCGCTTGCCACGATGATGAAGTCCGACACCTGGCTCAGCGACGTCACGTCCATGAGCACCACATCCTGGCACTTGTTGTCCGCGACAAGCCGTGCCGCGTCGAGCGCAAACGCCCGAACCGTCTTCGGATCGCTCTGGCTCACCGACGCGAACCGCTGGTGCGTCTCCCCGGTCTCCCCGTCCACCGCCCCGGCCCGCTTGGCGGTCCCCCCCGCGCCGGATCGCTTGGATTTGGTCTCGGGAACAACAGGACTCTTTCCGGTTCGCTTGGGTGCAGGCATTGGGGACAAGTGTAGGAACGAATCCCGAGCCACCGGTTGCCCGCGGCTCCAAGCGGGCAACCGGTGCTCGGAGCCCGCAGGTCTCCGCGATTCCCACGCATGTCAGCACCCCGTTCGCATCCCACCCTACCCAAACGGGTTGCCCCGCCCGGGGTCCCGACAGTTCTCGCGAACTTCATTCATTCTCCGCCGCGCTTCATGGCCGATACCCAAAGTGCAGGGCATGATTGACCACGAGGTCAATGCCCTCGGAAAGGAGGTCTGTTTGACAGATCCTTTGCGGACGGCGCGTGCGGGTGAGTCTTCCTGACCTGTTACCGTGAGCCCTCCGTCGGCATTCCATCGCCGCGGCGAACGTCCGGTCATTGTGCCGGACACCAGGTGCCGACCCGAGCCCCATCGTGCAGGTCGATCCAGCCCCCGCATTCCTTTGCCGACCAGGTGAATCGTTCGTTTCCTGGCCAGACATGTTGCGCCAGTCCATCGGGGGAAGTCGGCCAACCGCCGTCTTCCCCCGTTTTCTTAGTCGCCACAAGAATGCTCATACCGAGCCCCCGCGGTCACGCGGGGGCCGACGGGTGGGCACTTCCCAATGGCAATTTCGGCACCCAGCAGTACACACAGCAACGTAAGGCGTTGCCAGTGCGGGAAGGAGGACTCCGCACCCCACTAGCCTCCGCCCTCGTTCCCGCACCCATCCTGCCGCGAAGGGCGACGACGTTGGAAGTCGGACCGGGTATTCTCGGGCGATGACGCCGAACACACGCAATCGCAAGATAGTCAAGTGGGGGAGCGTGGCGGTATCGCTGCTGCTGGTTGCGTGGATCGTCAATGGCCTGCTCGAATCGCGGCCGGTCCAAGACCTTGCCCGCTTCGCCGAAATGCGACGGCTTGTCGGTGGGCGAGTGGGCACCGATGCGATCAATGTCATTCCACAGGCGATCCCGACGGGATCGAAGGATGCGAGGATGTGGGCGAGGCTCTCCCGACGAGGCGAGGGGACCGAGATGGTTCTTCGATGTCAGATGTCCATCGAGGATGCGTCGCGAATTGCCGTGACATCCCGCGCACAATCCGCCGCGCTCGACGCTCCGAAGGTCTACCCCGACACCTACTGCAAGCGGGGCCTCGAAGCGGTCATGCCGGGTTGCGAGTCCGGCAAGAATCTCCCGAGCTCTGTGCAAGCCTTCTTTCTCCACCATCACTCTCTCTCGGCAGGAACAGATGAAGTCTGGTCGGGCGCGTTGGTGGATGAGACGACCGGCACGGTCGTGTGGTGGACCCAGCGGTGGTACGTGCCGTACAACTGAACGAATCCGCTCGCGTTCTCGTTCGCCCCGACGGGCGGCACGATAGTCCGTGTCCTCAACGTGCTGCATTGGGCAAGGTAGAGCCTGGTGCCGAGCGCGGCCATCGTCCGTGCCCCCGACGCCGTCGTCGTGATCGATCGCCTTTCTTCCCCTTCTCCCTCCGTGCCTCTGTGGTGAACCGCCTTTCCGACGCCTGCTAACCTTGCCGCAATGTCCCAAGCCCCCACCAAGGTCGGCATCTTCGATGAACTCGGCCGCTTCGCCGACTATCTCTGGAACCAGTGCGATGGTCCGCTCGGCCGGCACCAGAACATCCAACTCTCCCGCTGGGACGCGAGGGCGGACCACAGGTTCATCATGACCTGGCCCTCCCCCGAGGGCGGCACCCGGCGCGCCGGCGGGTGGAAGCGGCCCGTCTACAAACTCCTGAAGAAACCCACCGAGCCCCTCCGCATTCGCCACTCCTTTGAGCGGCTCGGCCACGACCCCGCCCGCACCACGCTCATGTTCTACGAGCCCCCCGCGTATCTGCCCGACCTCTGGTTCGAGGAGGCCAAGCGCGAAGCGGCCCGCGTCTACGCCCCCGATCCCCGCGCTACGCACCCCGTCGTCCTTCCCTCCATGTGGACGCTCGAGTGGGATGTCCACTCCCTCCGCGCCTACTCGCCGCAGGACAAGCCCCTCCCCCTCGTCTCCATCGCGGCCGGCGCGCCCAAGGGCAAGCGCCTCATCCCCGGCCACCTCGCACGCCTGGAGTTCTACCGCAAGCTCCTCAAAGCCGGCGTCCCCCTCGCCCTCTACGGACGCGGCCTGCCCGGCGACGTCAAGTCCGGCGGGGCCATCGACTGAAAAGGCCGTAGAAGGGCGATTCATGGGACTGCGCCGGAGTGTGAGCGGGCGGCTGCAACAAGTACGTCCAACAAAGCCAGTCCAGGGTCCGGTCCCATCATTGCCAACGAGCTTTCGCGCGCCGCGGCACCGATCGACGGCCATCGTTCGCGGGCCGACCAAAGTCGTTCCATCGCCGACCCGACCGAGTCTGTATTAGGCTCCGGAGAGAGGAACCCATTCTCCCCGTCTCGAACCCAGTCGGCGCAGCCTCCGACGGCACACACCATGCAAGGTCGGCCAAGTACCATTGCTTCGACCATGGCTAGTGGGGTGCCTTCGGCGCGGGAAGGGAGAAGCAGCACCTGGTGGTTCCGCCAGATTGCTCGGATATCAGAGGAGTGTCCGAGAAAACTGACTCGATCGGAGAGGCCGAGACGGCGAGACTGGTCTGCAAATCGCTGCTCATCCGGGCCGACACCAAAGAGGCTGAGAGTCCACGGGCGACTGGTCCACTGTGGCTTTGCCAGCACTTCAAGTAAGACGTCTTGGCCCTTAGTACGAGCGTCGAGTCGAGCAACGCACGCCATGCGGACGACGTCCTCGCACGGCCACGGGACGGGGCAAGTGTCGCTGAGATTCACAGGATTTCGTACTTCGACTGCCCGCTCGATGCGAACGCGCAGTCGCGACTCGGCCAGCCGGTGGTTGTCCATTGCCACAAAAGCATTGGTGGTGGCCCGTTGGTAAAGCCAGCGAGCACGGTTAGCCGCCGCGCGCCCGAGACCTGTGTCCTCGGAGTTGAACTGGATGAGGTTCACCAAGGCGACGTTCGTCCGGGCCAGCCATTTCAGTAGCGGTACCATCGAGCGATGACCGGCGCATTCGTATGCGTTGCCTTGGCTGATGCAGACCACGTCCGGTGCGAAACCATCAATCTCTCGCAGCCAGCCGGGGCGTGGAAACAGGCGGGCAATCTTGCCCGCCCTCCGGGGACGGAGCGAGAGCTTCGCGCCCGCTTGGCGGAGGGACTCCTGTCGACGCAAAGACTCAGGCCACTGGTATCGGCAAATCATCGCCGCGTGCCCGTTGTGAAGGGCACGCTCGCACGCAGCAGCCCAGAGTTCTTCGCTACCGCCCCATGGCGTGCCTTTGAGTGTTGAGACGAACACGATGCGCACGCGACGAACCTCTCAGTTTGGTTTGCTCAAGACGGCGAAGTTGCCCAAGTAAAGTGTGTCTCTCGTCTTGATCCAGCGGGCAAGCGGACGCACCGAAAGCCACCAGCAGGCGAGCTTTCGCTTCTTGCTAGCTAAGGTGCCTACGAGCCAAGGCAGCGGCCATTTGCTCACCGGTGACGGACCGCTCGCGCCAATGGCCGTACCGATGACGTCCCACGCATCGCCCATCTTACGCAGTTCGACAGGATCAAGACCATGGCGCGTGGCCCAGTACGAGATCGCATGCAGCGTCGGACGGAAGAAGTCGTATGGCTCTTCATGCAACGGGAAGAAGAACGGGCAGGTCACAATCAACTTTCCACCCGGCCTCAGTAGGCGGGATAGGTTACGCCACGCTGCATCCCAGTCGGCGACGTGTTCGAGGAGTTCGGTGCAGAGGATCATGTCGAATCCGCCGACAGCTAAAACCGATTCTGGCAGAACTCCGTCGATGGGGCACAAATAGTCGGTGGTGATGCCCGGCTGTGAAACTGCGTCGAGCGAGAAGTACCGCATTCCAACCCCCTCAATTGCGGTGCGGAAGGGCTGGCCGCCGCATCCCGCATCCAAGGCTCGGCCGCCGGGTGTGGCGTGTGCTGCCAAGGCATCTAGGACATTCTCTCGAATAAGTGGAACAATGAATCTCTCTTGGCGGCTCTTGCTGATGTACGACTTCCGCTCGACGATGGGAGGGCGAGGTGCTACCGCGGGGGAGGCGTGATCACGGAGTGTGATAGGCGGGCTGGACATGACTGAGCGTATGCGAGTATGAGCGGCGACCATTGCACCTCCGTGCTAGGTAACCGGTCGTTTGCCTATCACGGCATCGATTGTCCGGTTGGGGTGTGTCGCAGTGTCGTGGACGAGTGCATCCAATCCGGCGAGGTGGGCGCGGAGGTTCTGGATCGCCTCGTCGGACGGGTCGTCGGTGAGGCGGACTCCGGCGAGCATCCAACCGCCCGGGGCGAGGACGCGGAGCATCTCCTTCATGAGCGTGTCGCGGGCCCGCTGATCCTCGGGGAGGCCGAGGTGGACGATGGCGTGGAAGGCGTTGTCGAGTTCGCCCGCGAGGGCGTCGGTGACGGAGCCGGGGAGGGGCTCGATGGAGAGGTTGGGGCGGGCGTAGCGGCGCGGGGCGAACTTGGCGCCTTCTTCGTCGGCGATGAGGCTGACGACCGCGCCGGAGACGCCGACCATGGCGGCGAGCCAGTCGGCGGTGTAGCCGGTGGTCATGGGGGGCGTGGCGATCTCGAGGATGCGTGCGCCGGGGCGGATGAGGGGGGCGATGCGCTCGAGGCGGTGGAGGTGCTCGGGGCCCATGAGGTCGGCGTAGCAGCGGTCGCGGGCGCAGCGGATCATGGCCTTCGGGCCGCCGTCGTCGAAGGTGACGCGGTAGCGCTTGATGCCGCCGTGTTGGCCGCGGGGGGAGAGGGCGCGGGCGAGGCGCTCGGCGGAGAGTTCCTTGTAATAGGCGATGCCGCCGGGGGAGCGGAGGCCGCGCCGGATGCCGAGGGAGGCTCGCGCGTTCTCGATCCAGAGCGCGATGGTGCGCCGGATGCGGGAGCGGAGGTCGATGAGTCGGCGGACGGCGGGGGGTACGGGGGTTGGTGATTGCAGGGGGATGGGCCCCGCGGAAGGGGTGGGGGGTTGGGGGCGTGTGGCGGGGGGGGGTGCCCC
>CALMPG010000112.1 GCA_937871915.1 uncultured Phycisphaerales bacterium | reverse complement strand
GGGGTGGGGTCGGGGGTCGGGGGGGGGGAGAACGGCCGGCTGCGGGGGGGGGGGGGGTCGCCCCCCCCCCCCCCCCCCCCCCCCCCCCCCCAACACCCGCCCCCACCCCCTCCGCAACCACCACCTCCGCCACCACCACCGCTCCCACCCCCACCACCGCAACAGCCTCCGGCGGACGCCCGGGCCTTGTCGGGGGCGTGTTCCTGGCGCGGACCGCCGCAACAGCCTCCGCCGGTGTGGGAGGCGTGGTCGTGGTCGGCCCGGGGGCCACTATGCTGTGGGGTGGTCATGGGAAGAGTCTAGGGGTGCGGCGTTCGCACCACGGGCGGGCGGGGGGCCCGTGCCACCCCCTTTTGGCCCGGGAGAACTCGCGCCGGATGCCGATTCCGCTGGTCATCGTGTGCGTGGTGCTGATGCTGGGCGCGCTGGGCCTGGGCGTGTATTGGGGCGTGGTGGCGATGCACATCGGGCGGATGATGCGGCGGGTGCCGACGTGCCGGGATGGGCTGAGGCTCGCGCGGGCGGCGGAGTTGCTCGGGCCCGAGGCCCCGCGGGTGTGCGTGGTGGTGCCGGCGCACAACGAGTCGGGGGTGGTGGGGAGACTGGGCGCGTCGCTGGTGGGGCAGACGTATCCGGCCGCGCGGCTGGGCGTGGTGTTCTGCCTGGACCGGTGCACGGACGCCACGGCGGCGGAGGTGCGTGGGGCGATGCGCGGCGTGGAGCGCACGGAGATCATCGAGATCACCGAGTGCCCGCCGGACTGGGCCGGAAAGGTGAACGCGGTGCGGACGGGCGTGCGTGAGTCGGCCCTGGCGCGCGAGGCGGAGATCCTGCTCTTCACGGATGCGGACACGGAGTTCGATCCCGAGTGCGTGCGGGCGGCCGTCGCGCTGCTGCTGGAGCGCGGCTTGGGGATGCTGAGCCTGATGAGCACGCTCACGACCGAGACGTGGTTCGAGCGGATCGTGCAGCCCGCGGCCGGGATGGAACTCTTGCGGCAGTACCCGCTGGTGCGGGCCAACGCGCGCCCCCCCGAGCACCGGCGGGCGTTTGCCAACGGGCAGTTCATGCTCTTCACCCGCGCCGCGTACGACACAGTCGGCGGGCACGAGGCCGTGCGCAGCGCGGTGCTCGAGGACATCGAGCTGGCGCGGCTGGCGGAGCGGCGCGGCGTTCCGGGGGGGCTGATGTTCGCCGACGGGATGCTCCGGTGCCGGATGTACGGAAGCTACGCGGAGTTCGTGCGCGGGTGGAAGCGGATCTACATCGAGTCGGCCAACCGGCGGGTGAAGCGGCTGCGGGCCATCGGCGTGCGGGCCCGCGTGCTGGGGACGGTGCTGCCGGCGCTGGCGCTCGGGGCGGTCGGGGCGGGCGTGTGGCTGCATCCCGACCCGCTGGCGGTGGCGACGGGGGCGACGGGCGTGTTCGGGATGGTGGTGATGCTGCTCACGCTCGTGTGGTCGTACCGGATCGGGCACACGCCGGTGTGGTGCGTGCCGATGTACCCGATCGGGGCGTGGGCGGCGGGGGGGATTCTGCTGGGGGCGGCGCGGGACCTGCGGCGCGGCGTGCCGGTGAAGTGGGCGGGGAAGGAGTACGTGCGCGAGGCGCGATGAGCGTCGGGTCTGGGGACGGCGGAGCGCGGGATGGGGCGTGCGCGTGCGTACGCGGGGATGGGGCATTTCCAGAGCGGAGCGGCGCCCGCGCGCGGGGGGGTTGTGCGCGGCGGGGTCCGGGGGTCTCGGGCCCGGGGACGGAGCGTTCGCTCCCGGGAGCGACACACGCGGACCCGGGGACGAGTGGTCCGGAGCCGGGGGCGGATGGGTCGCTCCCGGGAACGGGCGATCCGCTCCCGGGAACGAGGGCCTCGCTCCCGGGGACGGACGGTCCGTTCCCGGGGACGGAACATCCGTCCCCGGGAACGGAGATTATTCGGACGTGTTTTCGCCGTTCTTGCGCGGGCCCGCTCCCCGCAGTTGGTGGGCCGGAGCCCTCGCATGCGGGCCGCGGTGGGCGGCGGGTGAGCGCGTGGCGTGCGCCCGGCAGGGGCACGATCGCCCGCGCTACTGCGTGCGCCCGATGAGCCTGTGGTCGGTCCACGCGGGGAAGGTTCGGCGCCAGCGGCGCAGGTCGTCCGTGTCGATCTCGACGCTCAGGACGGCTTCTTCCTTGCCGAGTTCACCGAGGATCTCGCCGCGCGGGCTGATGGCGATGGTGCCGCCGCCGTACTCGAGGTGCGGGTCGGCGCCGCAGCGGTTGACGGAGAGGACGAAGGCCTGGTTCTCGATGGCGCGGGCGATGGAGAGGGCGCGGCGGTGGGCCTCGCGGCTGGCGGGCCAGTTGGCGCCGACGGCGTAGATCTCGGCGCCCTTGAGCAGGCCGAGGCGGAAGAGTTCGGGGAAGCGGAGGTCGTAGCAGACGGCCGGGGAGACCAGTGCCCAGTGCTCAGTGCCCAGTGCCCAGGGATACGTCAGGACCTGATCGCCGCCGGTGAAGTGCTCGACCTCCTTGCCGAGGGTGAAGGGGTGGATTTTTTCGAACTCGCAGAGGAGCGCGCCGTCGGGGCCGACGATGGTGGCGCAGTTTCGGCCGCGGTTGTCGGGACCGATGGTGGTGCGGGCGCCGTGGATGGTGATGCGGAGGTCCTTGGCGAGCGCTGAGAGGAAACCGAGCGTGGCGTTGTCGGTATCAGCGGTGTGGTCGAGGCGGAAGGAAAAACCGGTGTCGAACATCTCGGGGAGCACGGCGAGGTCGCCGGGCGCGGGATGGGCGGCGCGGAGGAGGCGTTCGACGGCCGCGCGGTTGGCGGGCTTGTCCTCCCAGCGGATGTCGAGTTGGACGAGGTGGGCTTTCATGCGAGTGCGTGGTGCCGAGTGCCGAGTGCCGAGCGGGATGCAAGAAATCGGGCGATGGACTGAAGAATGTGGAAAAGGCTACGGGGCGGGAGGGTGTGTGTCGCGGATTGGATGGAATAGGACGGGAGCAATGGGGATGGGCGTCCGGAGTTGAGCGGCGGGGAGCGGGGGGAGCGGGGGGGAAACTCGAACGGAAGGATGTGCCGGGTGTGCATCGCGCAAACAATCGGACGCATGGAACAGCAGGCGGCGGCAACTTCGGACGGCGGAATCGGGCGGGCCCGGGTGCATCTGGCGAGCCGGTCGGCGCGCCGGCGGGAGCTCCTGCGCGGGGCGGGGATCGAGCACGAGGCGGCGCACCCGGGGGTGGACGACGGACAGCTGTCGCCGGGGAACGTGTCGCCGGAGGCGTGGGTGATGGCGCTGGCGTACTTGAAGGCGGCGACGGCGGCGCGCAGCGAGGGCGCGGATGGTGCGCTCGGCGCGCGGGTGGTCCTCGGGGCGGACACGGTGGTGGTGCATCGGGGGGCGATGCTGGGGCAGCCGGCGGACGCCGCGGATGCGCGCCGGATGATCGTGGCCATGCGGGATGATGTCCACGACGTGGTGACGGGGGTGGCGCTCTTGGACCCGGCGACGGGTCGGCGGGAGTTGTTCGTGGATCGGGCGGTGGTGCGCGTGGGGCACGTTCCCGACGAGCAGATCGACGCGTATGTCGCCTCGGGCGAGTGGGCCGGGAAGGCGGGGGCGTACAACCTGAGCGAGCGGCTCGCGGCGGGGTGGCCCATCGAGTACGACGGTGATCCGGGGACGATCATGGGGTTGCCGATGCGGAGATTGACGGGGAGGCTGGCGGCGTTTGTGGCCGGGGGGTGAGCGTGGAGCGCGGGCATCCCTGCCCGTGCCGGGGCGGAAGCACGCGCACAACGGCGAAGACTACGAGCGGCGCGGGTGATCGACGGCCACGCCTCGTGCGCCCGCCACGGGCAGGATGCCCGTGGTACTCAAACCCTACCATCGGCCATGCCGGAATCGGCGGGCATTGCCATCACTGCTGCGAGCACGATCCTGCCCGGGTGGGTGGTGATTCCGATCGCGGGCGTGGTGCTGGTGGTGACGGCGCGGCACGTGCTTCGGGTGGAGACGTCGGGGCTGGATCCGGTGCGTCGGAGGGTGCGGATCGCCAACGGATTGTTGATGATGCTGGTGACGACGCTGCTGGCGTATGCGCTGGGGCTTGCGCCGGAGGTGAAGGATGCGGCCTCGCACCCCGGGGAGGCGAAGGCGTTCATCGCCGTGTGGGTGGGCATTCTGGGGTTGCTGGGGGTTGTGGTGGTGCTGGCGGTGATCGATGCGGTCGGGACGGTGCGGGCGGGGATGCGGATGCGGCGCCAGTTGCGGGGCGAGACGCGCAGGATGATGGGGGCGACGCGATCGGGAGAGCCCCCCCGTGGGTGAGCGATCCGAAGAACGGGAGCCCGGGCGGATCGAGGGGGCGATGGCGCGGCGGCGCGGGCCGCTGCCGGTGGTCGGACGCATGATCGAGCCGGTGTACCGGTGGGTGGTGGCGCGGCGGAACGCGCGGTTCGATGCGGGCGTGGGCGTGCGGCGGTTTGATGTGCCGGTGGTGAGCATCGGGAACCTGAGCGTGGGCGGGACGGGGAAGACGCCGCTGGTGATGCACACGCTGCGGGTGCTCATGGAGGCGGGGCGGCGGCCGTGCGTGGCGATGCGGGGGTACAGCAAGAGTGGGGATGGAACCCCGGATGAGACGGACGCGTATGCGCGGGCGTTTGAGGGGATGGCGATCGTGGCGCGGGCGGATCGGATCGCGGGGTTGGATGAACTTCTTGGAGGCTCGCGAGGCGAAGAACCCGCCACGGAGTGTCGGGGTACCCGGCGGCCGGACTGCATCGTGCTGGACGATGGGTTCCAGCACCGGCAGATCGCGCGGGATGTGGATGTGGTGCTCATCGATGCGACGGCGAGCCGGTCGGTGTTCGCGGATCGGTGTTTGCCGGCGGGGTGGCTGCGCGAGCCGGTGGAGAGTCTGCGGCGGGCGTCGATCGTGGTGCTCACGCACGCGGAGTTGGAATCGCGGGAGTGGATCGGGCGTTTGAAGGATGAGATCGGGCGGCACACGAGCGCACCGGTGGTGGTGACGCGGCATGTGTGGACGGGGCTCCGGCAGCGGATAGACGGAGAGGACCGGATGCTGCCGCTGGATGTGCTCATCGGCAGGGCGGTGACGGGGTGCTGCGCCATCGGGCACCCGAGCGCGTTCGGGGCGTCGCTGTCACGCATCGTCAACGGTCCCGCGGGAGAACCCGACCGGGTGGGGATGATGGTGCTGCCGGACCATGATCCGTTCGGGCCGGCGCGGGTGGGGGCGCTGGCGGAGATGGCGCGGCAGGCGAGGGCGGAGTACATCGTGGTGACGGACAAGGACTGGTCGAAGCTGCGGGGGCTGCCGGATTCGACGTGGCCGTGCCCGGTGGTGCGGCCGGAGTTGGCGGTGGTGTTTGATGAGGGGCGGGAGGTGTTTGAGGGGATGGTCTTGAGAGGGGTGGGGAAGGCGCGGGGATGAACCTAAACTCTGGGCCGGGGAGGCGGTGGATGGGCACCTCTCGCTGACGCGAGAGGCTCTTTTGAGGGCGCATGAGCAGACTGCTTGAGCAACTGAGCGCGTGGAAGCCGTTCACGGCGATCGTCGTGGGCGACTACATGCTCGACCAACTGGTGTTCGGGAACGCGGACCGGCTCTCGCCGGAGGCGCCGGTGCCGGTGCTGCACGTGCAGCGGAGCGAGGACCGGCCGGGCGGGGCGGCCAACGTGTGCCTGGATCTGGTGGCGATGAAGGCGACGGTGCACGCGCTGGGCGTGACGGGGGACGACCGGGACGCGGACCTGCTGCGATCGGCGCTGGTGTCGAGCCGCGTGAACGCGGATTCGCTGGTGACTGATGCGAGCCGGCCGACCACGGTGAAGCGGTCGCTCATCGGGCTGGCGCAGCACCGGCACCCGCAGAAGATGTTCCGCGTGGACCTCGAGTCACGCGAGCCGCTGTCGGCGGAGATCGAGCGGGCGTTGATCGCGCGGTTCGAGTCGCTGGTGGAATCGGCCGATGTGGTGTGCATCGAGGACTACAACAAGGGCGTGTGCACTCAGAACCTGTGCCAGGCGGTGATCCGGGCCTCGAAGAAGGCGAGGGGCGGGCGCGGGGTGCCGGTGCTGGTGGATCCCGCGGCGATCGAGGACTACTCGAAGTATCGCGGGTGCTCGACGATCACGCCCAATCGCACGGAAGCCTCGCTGGCGACGGGGCGCGAGATTGCCGACGACGCCGCGCCGGAGAAGCATGCGCCGGTGGCGAAGAAGCTGATGGAAGACCTCGACCTGGAGGCGGCGGTGATCACGCTGGACCGGCACGGGGCGCTGCTGCTGGAGAAGGGGAAGAAGGCCCTGACGGTGCCGACAGTGGCCCGCCAGGTGTACGACGTGACGGGCGCGGGAGACATGGTGCTGGCCGCGCTGGCGGGGGCGCGGGCGAATGGGATTTCGTGGCCAGACGCGGTGCGCCTGGCGAACGCGGCGGCGGGGCTGGAGGTGGAGGTGTTCGGGGTGGTGCCGATGTCGATCGAGAAGATCCATCGGGAGGTGATGTTGCGCGAGGGGGCCCACGGCGGGATGAACGGGAAGGTGCGGACGCTGGATCAACTGCTCGTGGAAGTGGCCGCGCATCGAAATGATGGGAAGAAGGTCGTGTTCACCAACGGGTGCTTCGATGTGCTGCACAAGGGGCACCTGACACTGCTGCGGCGGGCGGCGGATGAGGGGGACTTCCTGATCGTGGGTGTGAACTCGGATGAGTCGGTGCGGCGGCTGAAGGGGGGCAAGGACCCCTCGCGGCCGATCAACAACGAGAACGACCGGGCGGAGATGCTCGGGGGGCTCGAGTGCGTGGACGCGGTGGTGGTGTTCGGTGAGGACACGCCGGCGGAGCTGATCCGGGCGGTGGGGCCGGATGTGCTGGTGAAGGGGGCGGAGTACAGCGTGGACAAGGTGGTCGGGGCGGATGTTGTGCAAGGGCGCGGCGGGCGCGTGGTGCTGGTGACGATGGTGGACGGGAAGAGCACGACCGCGATTGTGGCGAAGGCGAGAGAGGCCCGAAGCAAGGCCTGACGCACCGCCCGTGCATCCTGGTTGGTGCGGTTGCGACACCACTGGCAGCACGCTGCCAGTGCCACCCGATCCGAGGCCTCAGAATCTGATGACGATCTTTCCGAACTGCTCGGAGGATTCGAGCCGTGCGTAGGCCTCGCCGCCGCGGTCGAGGGGGAATACGCCGTCAACCACAGGCTTGAGTGCGCCGGAGCGATAGAGGGCGACGACCTCGGCAAACTCGTCGGGGGTGCCCATGGTGGAGCCGAGGAGGCGGAGCTGGTTCCAGAAGATGCGGGCGAGATCGGTCGTGGCGTCGGGGCCGGAGGTGCAGCCGGGGGTGACGTAGGCCCCGCCGCGGGCGAGGGACTTGAGGGCCTTGATGTGCGTGGCCTTGCCGGCGGAATCCACGGCGACATCGACGCCGCGGCCCTTGGACCACGCGCGGATGTCCTTGGACCAATCCTGCCCGGCATCGACGACGCCGAACTCGGCGCCGAGAGACTTGGCCTTGTCGATCTTCCACTGGTGGCGGCTGGTGACGGCGACGGGGCAGCCGAAGTGGCGGGCGATGGTGAGGGCGGCGCAGGCGACGCCGCCGCCCGCGCCGGTGATGAGCACCGACTGGCCGGGGGCGAGGTTCGCCTTGGTGTGGAGCATCGAGTAGGCGGTGAGGAAGGTGAGGCCGAAGGCGGCGGCTTCCGCTGGGTCCTGATCGTCACGAATGGGCTGGAGGTGGGTGACGGGGGCGAGGAACTTCTCCATGAGCACGCCCTGATGGTGCTCGCCGATGAGTTCGTACATGGGGGCGAGGCTCGTGCGGGGGCCCTCGGTAGCGGTGGGCGGCGGGGAGACATCGATCGCGGCGTTGAGGAGGACGCGCTTGCCGACCCAGGACTGGTCCACGCCGGGGCCGACGGCCTCGACCTGACCGCAGGCGTCGGAGCCGCTGACGCGGGGGTACTCGAGTTTCAGGCCGGGTACGCCGCGGGCGACCCAGAGGTCGAGGTGATTCAGCGCGGCCGCGAGCGTGCGGACGAGGGCCTGGCCGGGGCCGGGGGCGGGGGGCTCGGGCCAGTTGTCAACGAGGCGGATGTTGGGCTGGATGGGCTCGGCGGGGGCCGACTGACGGGAGATGGTGAGGGCCTTCATGCGCGGAGCATAGCCGGATCTGAAATTTCAAATTTGAAATTCCAGATTTGAAGTCTCGGGGTGGCAGGGCGGAGGCCCGGTGTCGAGCCAGGATGGGAGAGCGGATCAGGCCTTGGCGGTCGCGGTGTCGGCGACGGCCTTCTCGAGGCCGCGGCGCTTGTCGCGGAGGCGGCGGGACTTGCCGACGCGGTCGCGGAGGAAGTAGAGCTTGGCGCGGCGGGCGTCGGCCTTGCGGAGGACCTCGTACTTGGCGATGCGCGGGGAGTGGAGCGGGAAGATGCGCTCGACGCCCATGTCCTCGACGATGCGGCGGACGGTGATCATGGATGTGACGCCGCGCCCGGTGCGGGCGAGGACGACGCCCTGGAAGACCTGGATGCGCTCCTTGTCGCCTTCGACGATGCGGGTGTGGACGTTGACGGTGTCGCCGACGGCGATGACGGGGATGTCGGTCTTGAGGGCACCGGCGTTCAGACCTTCGATGATTTCAACGGCGCTCGTGCGGGCCATGGTCGTGCTCGTTTCTGCTCTGAAAGTGCGGGAACCGGAGCGGACGGGGCATTGGTGGCCGCGCCGCGATGGGCCGGGATGGTAAGCGCGAGGGGCGGGGTGGTCCACAATTGAGTCGTGGCGACCGACTTTGTGGGGGGGATGATAGGGTGCAGAGTGGGTTTGCGCGTTGGGGGTGGTGGAGCGCTGATATCGTGATCGGGGGAGCCGAGGGACGGACAGGAGACGGACGATGGCCGAGGGAATTGCGGCGAACAAACTGGCGATGGTGCTTCTGGCGATCTTTCTGCCGCCGATCGCGGTGGCGGTGAAGGACGGGCTGGGGTTGATGCTGGTGATCAGCATCGTGCTGACGCTGCTTGGGTGGATACCCGGGATGATCTTCGCGGTGTGGCGGATCGTGCAGTAGGAGCACGGGGCGCGGGAGGATCAGGCGAGCAGGTCGGGGCGGCGGTCGCGGGTGCGCTGGAGGCGTTGCTGGGTGCGCCATTTCTCGATCTGGCCGTGGTCTCCGGAGAGGAGGATGTCCGGGACGGGCATGCCCATCCACTCGCGGGGCTTGGTGTAGTGCGGGCAGTCGAGGAGGCGGGCGGTGGTGGGCTCGGTCTTGTTCTTGCCCGTGCCTTGCCCCCCCACTTCGATCTTGCCGAACGAGTCCTGGGAGGCGGAATCTTCGTGGCCGAGGGCGCCGGGGAGGAGGCGGATGACGGCGTCCATGAGGACCATGGCGGCGAGTTCGCCGCCGGAGAGGACGTAGTCGCCGATGGAGACTTCGAGCGGGGCGAGTGTGTCGATGACGCGCTCGTCGAGGCCCTCGTAGTGGCCGGCGATGAGGAGGAGGCGGGGCTTGGCGGCGAGGTCTTCGACGAGGGGCTGGGTGAGGGGGCGGCCCTGCGGGGTGAGGAGGATGCGCGTGGCGGGGCGCTGGTCGCGGGCCTCGACGGCGAGCACGGCGTCGTAGACGGGCTGGCACATCATGACCATGCCGGGGCCGCCGCCGAAGGGACGGTCGTCGGTCTTGGCGTGCTTTCCACCGGCGAAATCGCGGATGTTGGTGGCGTGCCACTCGACGAGCCCGGCCGCGCGGGCGCGGGCGGGGATCGAGTGGTTCAGTGCGCAGCCCGGAGTGTCGGCGAACATCTCGGGGAACGTGGTCAGGATGTCGAAGCGGATGGGGGGCATGTTGATGCGATCTCAATGATCGTACAGCGCCGGGACAAAACGAACGCAGGCCCCGCGCTCGCGGGGCCTGCGACTTGGACGAATGTTGAGCAGGCGATCAGGCCTTCTTCTCTTCCTTCTTAGGCGGGTTCTGCGGGTGGGCGGCCTTGCGGGCCTCGTTGGTCTTGACGGCCTCGATGCGGGCGGCGAGGCGGTCGGCCCACTCCTTGCCCTCGACGACGTTGGCCTTGATGAGCAGGTGCAGGACGGTGTCGGAGGGCTGGGCGCCGACGGAGAGCCAGTGCTTGATGCGGTCGATCTCGAGATGGACCTGCTTGGCCTTGTCCTTGGCCTGGGGGTTGTACCACCCGAGGTTCTCGAGGACCGCGCCGTCGCGCTTGACGCGCTTCTCGATGGCGTTGATGCGGAAGTAGTTGATGTGCCGACGGCCGCCTCGCTGCATTCGGATACGAACCATAAACCAACGCTCCTTTCGAGAGGTGAAATACACCTCTCGCTTACGCGAGAGGCTCTTTTTCCCGGGAGGCATTGAATCCCCCGATCCCCCGCCCGGGAAGGGGCGAAGCGTAGGGGGGATCGCCGGACGTGGCAACGGCGTGCGGGGCGAGGATCAGGCGTACGGGGTTGGGTCGGGGATGCCCGCGGTCTTGAAGCCCTCGCGGCGGAGGTGGCAGGAATCGCAGTGGCCGCAGGCGAGGGTTTCGCCGCTTCGGGAGATGGGGTCGTAGCAGGAGTGGGTCAGGGCGTAGTCCACGCCGAGGGAGACACCGAGGCGGATGATGTCGGCCTTGCTGAGATCGATGAGCGGGGCGTGGATGCGGATGACAGAAGCAGACCCGCCACGGAGTGTCGGGTTGCCCAGGGCCGTGCCGAGGTTGGCGGCGTGCTCGAAGGCGCGGATGAACTCGGGGCGGCAGTCGGGATAGCCGGAGTAGTCGACGGCGTTGACGCCGATGAAGATGTCGCGGGCGCCGAGTGTTTCGGCGTAGGCGGTGGCGAGGGAGAGGAAGACGAGGTTGCGTGCGGGGACGTAGGTGATGGGAACCCCCCCACCACCGTGGGCGATATCGTGGTCGGTGCGGTCCTTGGGGACGGCGATGTCGGCGGTGAGGGCGGAGCCGCCGAAGGATCGCAGGTCGAGGTTGACGACGGTGTGGGACGCGGCGTGCAGGGCGGAGGCGACATGCGCGGCCGCGACGAGTTCGTGGCGGTGGCGCTGGCCGTAGTCAAAGGCGAGGGTGTGGCAAGCGAAGGCGGGCTCGCCGCTCCGGGGGCGCGACGCGACGGCGAGCGTGGTTGCGCTATCCAAACCCCCGGAAAGGAGGACGACGGCGGGCGGGGGTGTGAAAGAACTTGCATTCATGCCGATAGACGATTGGCGCGATCTGGCCGGGGGCGCCCTTGAGACGGGCGGGGGCGAACTAAGCGTGGGTTCATTGGGAGAATCGTCGGCGCGTGCAAAGATATGACAGCACGGGCGTTGGCATCGGGTTGGGAAGGGATGGCGATGGGCGGAATCGGCCGGATTTGGAGTTGATCATGCGTCAGCGCGCTCGGGGAGTCTGGTGGGCCGCACTGACGGCGCTGTGTGTTGGCTCGCTCGCTTCGCACGGGCTCGGGGCCGGGCCGACGGAGGCGACGGCGGCGCTCGTCCTGGTGCCCGAGGGGTATCGGGAGGCGGTGTCGCGCCGGCTGGACGCGGCGGGGTCCAACCGGGGGCAGATGATCGAGGCGATCGGCCGGTGCCCGGAAGAGCAACGCGAGGGCATGGCGTTCTTGCTGGCGAACATGCCCGAGAACGACCTGCGATCGCTCAAGGCGGAGTACCTGCTCAGGAACGTGGCGCTGGCGTACGAGGCCCGCTCGAAGCGTCCGTGGGCGAGGGCCGTGCCGGAGGAGATCTTTCTGGACGCGGTTCTTCCCTATGCGAGCGTGAACGAGCGGCGGGACGACTGGCGGCAGGACTTTTCCGGGCGGTTTGCGGGCATGGTGAAGGACTGCGCGAGCGCGACGGAGGCGGCCCAGACGCTCAACCGCGAGATCTTCAAGGCCCTCGGCGTCAAGTACCACGCGACGAAGCGGCGGAAGCCGGACCAGAGCCCCTACGAGTCCATGGAGGTCGGGTACGCCTCGTGCACGGGGCTGTCGATCCTGCTGGCGGACGCGTGCCGGGCGGTGGGCGTGCCGGCGCGGGTGGTGGGCACGCCGCGCTGGTCGGACGACAGCGGCAACCACACGTGGGTGGAGTTCTGGGATGGGCAGTGGTGGTTCATCGGGGCGGCGGAGCCGGGGGCGCTCAACGACACATGGTTCGCGTCGCTGGCGGCGAAGGCGGACGACACGCGCCCCGAGAACCGGATCTACGCGGCGAGTTTCCGGCAGACCCACACGCCGTTTGTGATGATCTGGAGTTCGCGGCGCGATGTTCCCGCGGTGGACGTGAGCAGGTACTACGTGCGGCGGCGGAAGCTGGACGTGACGGCGGTGGACGCGCAGGGCCGGGTGGTGCCCGCGACGTTCAGGGTGGTGGAGTCCGGGCGGCTGGTGGGGCAAACCGAGGGGACGAGCGCCCGCTTCGAGATGGCGGCGAACGAGGACTATCTGGTGCGGGCCGAGGCCGGGGGGCATCTCGCCGAGGCCACGGTGCACCTGGGCACGGACTCGGATGACGGCGAGTCGCTGCGCTTGCAACTGGGCACCGAGAGCGGCCCGGGGCGGGCGGCGCCCCCCCCACCGCCCGAGCCGCGAGCATCCGACGCGACCGGGGCCGACGCGCTGCGGGAGTTGCGGGCGTGGCTGGCCCGGCCTCGTGCGGAGCGGCCGGAACTGGCGACGGAGGCGTTTGCGAGCGCCCCGCTGAGCAAGGAAGGGGCGGCCGGCGCGGGCGCGTTGCTGTGGAACGATCATGCCGAGCGGATACGGTCCGAGCGGACGGCGGAGTGGAACGCCAAGGAGATCCACGCGGCGGGGAAGACGATGAAGTTCCTGAGCCGGTCGTTCGGCAGCAAGCCGGCCGACGGGTGGAACCTGTACATCTCGATGCACGGGGGCGGGAGCGCACCGGCGCGGGTGAACGACTCGCAGTGGCAGAACCAGATCAAGCTCTACCAACCCACCGACAGCCTGTACATCGCGCCGCGGGCACCGACGGACACGTGGAACCTGTGGCACGAGGGGCACATCGATGCGCTGTTCGATCGGTTGATCGAGGACGCGATCGTGCTCGAGGGCGTGAACCCGAACCGGGTGTACATCATGGGATACTCGGCGGGCGGGGACGGGGTGTACCAGCTCGCGCCGCGGATGGCGGATCGGCTGGCGGCGGCGGCGATGATGGCGGGGCATCCCAACGACGCCTCGCCGCTGGGGCTGCGGAACATCGGGTTCACGATCCACGTGGGCGCGCTGGACAGTGGGTATGACCGGAACAAAGTCGCGGAGAAGTGGAAGGGCCTGCTGGACGGCTTGCGGACCGACGACCCGAAGGGGTATGCCCACGAGGTGCAACTGCACGCGGGACGGCCGCACTGGATGAACCTCGAGGACAAGGTCGCGGTGGACTGGATGGCGAGGTTTACGCGGAATCCGCTGCCGGAGAAGGTCGTCTGGAAGCAATCGTCGCGGACGCACGACCGGTTCTACTGGCTGGCGATGCCCGAAGGCACGGCGAGGGCGGGGCAGTTGGTCATCGCTTCGCGGGACGGGCAGCGGATCGAGATCGAGCGGGCGGAGGGCGTGGACGCTCTGACGGTGATGCTGAGCGACGCGATGCTCGATCTTGACAGGCCCGTGTCAGTCTCGATGGCGGGCGGGACGCTCTTCGAGGGGAAGGTCACGCGGACGGTGGCGAGCCTTGCGGCGACGCTGGACGAGCGGGGCGACCCGAAGCTGGTCTTCCCGGCGCGGGTGACGGTGGAGTTCGGCGCGAAGCGCTGAATCGCGGATGGACTCGGCAATGGCCCCGGCAGGAATCGAACCTGCACGCCCGTTGCCGGGCCGCGGATTTTAAGTCCGCTGCGTCTGCCGTTCCGCCACGGGGCCCATGTCTATGACAGGCATGAGCCTACGGTGCTTGGTGGAGCGGCGGAGCGGGGCAGCCGCGGGGAGCGCGGTCCGGCTGGGGGCAGGAAGGGGCGATCGCCGCTGATCCGCCGGTGGTCCCGCGGGCGGAGGCCTACGGGCAGCCGGCGAACCACGCGTTCAGGAAGTCGAAGATGTCCTGGACGCCCAGGCCTCCACCATTGAAATCGGCGCGGGGGTCGCCCGCGAACCATGCGTTCAGGAAGTCGAAGATGTCCTGCACGGAGATGCCGTCGATCTGGTTGAAGTTGGCCCGGCAGCAGGTGGTGGGATTCCCCGGTGGGCCGCAGACCGTCGAGTCGCCCTGGTAGGCGCCGGTGCAGGCCGCGGGCGTTGAGACCGAGCACGCGGTGGCGTTGCAGCAGGCGCCCGAGGATGCCGGGTAGGCGAACTGGAACAACAGCGCGTAGTCCGGCTGCACGAACGGCGCCGTCAGCATGTTCGCCGGGACCAGGGCGTATCCGCCGTCGGTGCTCGTGCCGAAGCAGCTCGGCCCGGTGACGAGCTGCGAGACCTGCGTGGGTGATCCGTTGGCGATGCTCACCGTCTGGCCGGAGGAGATCAGCACGTCCTGATTGAGCAGGAAACCCTGGAACGTGTAGTTCTGGAACGCCGTGGGCGCCTTGTAGCTGGCGACCCACATCACGTCCCCGCGATCGGTCATCCGCACCGGGCTGTTGTTGGGTCCCAGGTTGACGAGCACGCTCCCGACCACGCCGGGGAGCGCGTCGCCCACGGCCGCGACCTTCTGGGCGCCCTTGACGAGCATGGATTGGGCATACTCGAAGGTTGCGCCGGTGAGCCTGATCTGGTAGGGCAACGCGGGGCCCGAGGGCGCCCCGAAGCGCGTCCAACCGGACAGATAGCCGGAGTAGGGGAAGTTCTTCCCGGGCCCATCCGGAGCTCGCTCGCCCGTATCGGCGCCCACCGAGACGACGTCGCTGGGGGCGGCCGGCAGCGCCCCCGCGATGGAGGCGCGCCGAACCACTCGATCGAGCGTGCTGGTCCAATACACGAAGCCGCCCGGCGCGTCGAGCGTGATCCCGACGGGGAACGGCGAGATCGCGACGTCCTCGGCTCCGGTCCCGTCGAGGTTTGACCGCTGGACCCTGCCCGCCGCGGTGTTGGTCCAGTAGAGCTTGCCCGCGGCGTTGTCGATGGCGATGGCGGATGCACCGGCGCCGGAGACGACGATGACGCGCCCGGTTCCGTCGAGGTCGCACCGCTCGATGTCGCGGGTGATGGTCCCGGCAAAGTAGACCTTTCCAGTCGTGCCCGCGCTGGTGTCGATCGCGACCGACCCGGGAGCGAACGTCCCCGAGACCGTGATCGAGGCGGGGAACTTCGAGCCGTTGTACGCATAGTCGCGCCGGACGCGGGCGGCGCCGGTGCCGTCGAGATTGGCGACGTTGATCTCGCCGCGGATGCTCTGGGCCCAGTAGAGCTTGCCGTTGACAGCGTCGATGGTGAGGCCGGTGCAGGAATCGGCGAAGAGCGTGTCGCCGCTGTTGGTAGAGATGACCCCGCTGCCCGGGATGACGTCCTCGACGTTGCCGCCGTCGAGATCGGAGCGCCGGATGCGTCCCGGGCTGGGATCGGCCCAGTAGATCTTGCCGGCGGCATTGTTGATGGCGATCGGCCCGTGGAGCGCCGGCGCGGCGAGGTCGGGCTGCTGGACGCCGGCGGTGGTGGCGCTTCGGATCACGGCCGCGCTGGGATCGGGCCAGTACACCAGGCCTCCCCCCGCGGCGTTGAAGGCGACCCACGAGGGATCGGAGGACCAACCGTCGATGATCTGGGTGGCGTTGGTCGCGTAGTGCTGGTAGACGCGGCCGATGCGGGACTTGGGAGTTGAGATGGAGAGGAAGTAGGACCCGCCCACGCGGGTTCGTCCGCCGGAGCCGGTGATGGTGGATTGCAGAACCGTCGGCGAGACGTTGTCGCACTGGGTGCGGCCGCCGGGGGTGGCCCCCACGCCGCTCTCGCCCGGATCGGCGACGAGGGTGAGCACGGTGTCGAAGGCCGCGCCGGGGAAGCCGCTGCCGGGATCGGGGACGGTGGTTGCGGAGAAAGTGTTGGGGTCGGTGACGATGACGCGGTACGTGTCCGCGTCCTGGTCGCTGGCGAGCGATCCGACGATGAGATTCAGCGGGCCGTTTCCGGTGGTGTGGGCTTCCTGGTCCATCACCTCGCCCGCGTCCGGCGGAGGCTCGGTGAAGGTCCCGGAGGCGGAGGCCGTGAGACCGCTGAACGCGACCACGCCCGCGGCGTTGATGTCCACCTGCGAACCGGCGAGCGGGCCCCAGGCGAGGCCGGGCGTGGGTGTGGGGCCACCGGCGGTTGCGATGAATGTTCCGCCGCCGGCGGTGGAATAAATGCCGTCGGCGCCGGAGGAGCTCGTGCCGGAAAAGACGACGGTCCCGGCGGAGTTCATGGCGGCGGCGTTGCGTCCGGGGGCGATGGAGGTCCAGGTGGCGGGGCCGGCGCCGACCGGGCCGCCCTCCTTGGCGATGAGCGTGAGGGACAGGACGTTTCCCGCGGCGTCGAGCTGCGCCACCAGGACGATGCGCCTGAGTACAGCGCTCTCCGTCACCTGGGAGACAACGAGCAGACGGTTCGAGTCCACGAGGCGGAGGCACGTGCTCGAGTCGAACGCGCCCCAGGTGGTTCCGGGAGCGAGGCCGGCGGCCGCGAGCGTTGCACCCTGTACGAGCACGGGGTTGGTGGTGTTGAAGAAGACGCCGGTGGTGGCGCACCCCGAGCATGTGTCGTCGGGCGTGAAGGCGAGGACGAGGGCGGCATCGCCGGCGTTGTTCATCGATTGGTTGAGGAAGGACGAGGGGACTGCGGTGGCGGTCGGCGCCGAGAGATACCCGGGCGTTCCGTTCACGACGTAGGGCGTGTAGGCGCCGCCGATGGGCTGGGTTCGCAGCAGAGCCTCCTGCATCGGCGAGCCGGTCGGCTGCGGGGTGGTGATGTGGAGCAGCCAAGAGCCGGCCGAGTTCACGGAGGAGCGGAGGAACCCGTTGCGGTGTTGCAGGCCGTCGAACTGGTTGATCTGGTCGATGTTGCCCAGCTCGAAGCCGTTGGGCGGGTTGGTGACGAGGTTGCCGCTCTGGGCGATCTTGGTGATGGTGTGGGCCGGGGGCGTGCCGAGCGCGGCGGGGGCGGCGAGGGCTCCGCACGCGGTGAGAAGCAGGGTGGATCGGGCGTGCATCGAGAGTCTCCGGGTCTGTGCGGCCGGCGCGGGCGGGCCGGGATCGTGCGGGAACGAGCCGAATAGGAACGGTGAGGGCTCGCACGGGCGGTGCGGTCCTCGCGGTCAGCAGCCCGCGAACCAGGCGTTGAGGAAGTCGAAGATGTCCTGGATGGACGAGGTGCCGGAGGCATCGAAGTCACCGCCGCCGGCGAACCAGTCGTTGAGGAAGTCGAAGATGTCCTGCACGTTGAGTTCCCCGCCGGCGTTCCAGTCGCCGGGGCAGGGGCTGAGCGTGATCGTCCGATTCGCGGGGATGTTGGCCCGGAGCGTGACGGAGCCGTCGGGCCACTCCACGCGGATCTGCGACGCGACCGGAGCCGCGCCAAGACCGAAGTGGGCCGAGAGTTCGCTCTGGCTGAGATAGTTCGACCCTCCGGAAATCCAGCGGTGCTGGACGGCGGGTCCGGCGGTGACGACGACGTGGGCGCCGTATCCGTCGGGGGCGATGCCGTGGGAGGCGCGGGTGTTGAGGAAGATGCGAAGCCAGTTGGATCCGCCCGGGGCGGGCGGGGTGTCGTTGCGATAGAGGGTGAGGGGGCCGCCGTTGCTTGCGATCAGGAGGTCCGGCCTGCCGTCGTTGTTGTAGTCGAACTCGACCATGCCGCGCCCCTGGCCGGAGTGCGTGACGCCGCAGGCGGGGGCGACGTTCGCAAACGTGCCGTTGCCGTTGTTCTGGAATACGCACGTGGGATCGGCGAGAAACTGGGTTCCGTAGCCGGGGTCGTCCCAGCCGTTGGTGGCGGCGATGTCCTGGCGACCGATGTTGCGGAAGTCGGCGGCGACGGCGCCCCAACCCCACCCGGACTGACCGACGCCCGCGATCGAGGCGGCCTGCGTGAAGTGGTGGTTGCCCTGGTTGAGGTAGAGCATGTTGCCGGAGCCGGGGACAACCTGATACGGGCCGAGTGTGGTGAAGATGGATGTGACAAACCAGTCTGGCCGGCCGTCGTTGTCGAAGTCGCCGATCGCCATGCCCATGCCGTTGGCATCGAGCCCCACACCGGCGGCGGCCGTCGCCTCGGTGAACGTGCCGTTGCGGTTGTTGACAAAGTACTTGCTGGAGTGAAAGTCGGCCACCCAGAGCAGCTCCGGATACCGGTCTCCATCCATGTCGATGAACCGGGGGGAGAACGAGGGGATGTTCTGGAGGTTGTAGCCAAGCGAGGATGTGGCGTCGGTAAAGGTCCCGTTGCCGTTGTTCCGGAAGAGTTTGTTGCCCCCCGAGCCATACTGGTAGCCGGCGACGGCCAGGTCGAGGTCGCCGTCGAGGTCGTAGTCGCCCCATGCGGCGCCGAAGCCGTCGAAACCGAGGGGCGTGGTGCTCTGGACGCCGGCAGTGGCGGCCACGTCGGTGAAGGTGCCGTTGCCGTTGTTGACGTACAAGAGGTGGTGGCAGTGGAGCGAGTCGGTACCGGCACTGGTAATGTAGACGTCGGGCCAGCCGTCGTTGTTGAAGTCACCGACGGCGAGGGCGAACCCCCAGTGGGTGCGGGCAACGCCCCATTGGGTGGCACGATCGGTGAAGGTGCCGTCGTGGTTGTTGATGTAGAGTTTGTCGGGCGCGTGGGGGCCGCCGAGCACGAAGACATCCTGCCAGCCGTCGCGGTTGAAATCGCCGACGGCGATGCCGCCGGACATGGATCGGAGGCCGCCACCGGGGTCGGTGGTGTGGATGGCGGTGAGTCCGGCGGAGGCGGTCTGGTCGGAGAGTTGGGCGGTTTGGGCCAGCGCGGACGGGAGCGCGGCGGTCGCTCCGAGAATGGCCGCGCAGAGTGCCCGGGAATGTCGATGGTCTGTGGGCATGCCGGCTGGCTCCCGAACGTCCGCGAGTCCAAGGGTCGAAAGGGCGGGCCCGCCGTGTGGGGCGGGCCCGCCGGAGGGGCGTGTCGGGCGGTCGTGGACCGAATGCCCCCGCGATTCAGCGACGGCGGCGGGAAAGGGCCAGACCGCCAAGCCCGAGCAGAGCGCACGCGCCGGGGGCGGGCGTGGTGTGGTATCCGGCGCCGGTGAGCGTGATGGTGTAGGGGGTGTTGAACAAGTCGAATCCCGGGGACGGGTTGGCGTTCCAGTGGTCCAGCGGGTCCGTGACGGAGGGATTCGGTCCCATCGCGCCGTAGGGTCCGGAGCTGTTGGTAGCGGTATTGAACAGAGACGCGTTGGTGGCGCTGAGGGGGAACTGGTCAACGGAGCCGAAGCCGAAATCACTGCGGGTCACGGCCAGGTAGAACAGGCCGGGGGTCGCGCCCGTCGCCGCGCCGGCGCCGATGGTGGCGATGGTGTGTCCCATGGAGCCGTCGCCGAGATAGCCGGCGACCGCGTGGCCGGTGCTGTTGAAGAGCCAGAGGCCGTTGTAGCCCGCGACGTCGGCGGTCGAGGTGGCGCTGAACGCCGCCGGATTCGAGATCGAGATGCAATACAGGTCCACATCGCGGTTGTTCACCAGCGTGCCGGTGAGGAAGTTGAGCGGGCCGGCGCCGCGCGTCAGGTTCGCGTGGGCCAGGATCTGGCCGGCGTCGGGACTTCCGTTGATCCCGGTCGCGCCAGATGTCTCTTCCTTCCACTGGTCGGCGGTCGTGCCGGGCTGGTCGCTGGCCAGCGCGGTGAGCGGGGTTGCCGCGGCCGCGAGCAGCGTTGCGACAGAAAGCACATTGAACGTCTTCATGATCTTCTCTCCTTCGGGAACAAATCGAACTTCGGACGGCCGCACGGCCGCCCGCACACCCACCCCATGCCCCGCTGCGCCGGTCCACTCGAGACGGATCGCCGTCGCGGGGCGGGGAACTCGTGGCACTTCTCAGGACTCGGCCCACTGGGCCGCGGATGGTTGGAACATGGCGTGGCTCCCACGAAGCTCGATCAGCACCCGGCGAACCAGGCGTTGAGGAAATCGAAGATGTCCTGCACCTGGAGTTGTCCGTTCTCGTTGAAATCGGCCGCGGGGTTTCCCGCGAACCAGCCGTTGAGGAAATCGAAGATGTCCTGCACCTCGAGCGACCCGCTGAGGTTGTAGTCGGCCGCGCAGCCCGGCACGGAGTCGAAGGCCACCCTGACGAGGTAGCCGCCCGGTGTGGTGAACGAGCCGTTGAAGGTGGAGGTGACGAGGTATTGGCCGCTCGCGGACATGTCCATGTTGCCCACGCCGGTCTCGGCGCCGCCGAAGGCGGTGGAGGTGTCGTCGAAGACCTTGTCGGTGTTCATGAAGATGCCGGTTCTGGTGCCGCCCGACACCCATCGGCCGCGCCAGGCCACGACGCCTCGGTCGCTGATGCGCACGGGGCCTTCGGGAGCGCCGACGACGGTGAGCGGGGCGCCGCCGGTGCCCGGGAGGGTGTCACCGCCGGAGACGACTTTCTGCGTGTTGTCGCGGCAGAGCATCGCGGCCTGGCTTGCGAACGTGGCCCCGGTGAGCTTGATCTGGTACGGGAGCGAGACCGATCCAGCCGTGCCGCTCCTGGCGAAGCCGGAGACGCCGGCACAGTCAACGTTCGCGGGACCGTCGGAGAGGCGCTCCCCCAAGTCGGGGCCGATGCTCAGCCAGTTCTCGACGCTGGGGGAGGCGATGAGCGTTCGCCGGACCATTCGCTCGTAGGGGCTGGACCAATACAGGCGACCGGCCGCGCTGTCGAGGGCGACGCCAGACGGACTGGGTGTGGAAACCAGATCGCCCAGGGCGGTGAGCGATGGGGTGTCGATCACCCCGATCTTGTTCCCAACCGATGAGGTGTAGTACAACCGCTGGGCCACCGGGTCGATGCTCAGCGACCGGGCGCCGGCCGCGGCGAGCACGACCTCGGGGCTCGAGCCGTCGAGGTTTGCACGCCCGATCTCGTTGTTGGTGGCGCTGAACCAATAGACCTTGCCGGCGCCGGAAGGGTCCACCGCCAGCGCGGTGACCGATTGGAAGCCGGTGCCGGTGTAGATCGTCTGGGCGTTGGCGCCGTCGATGTCGCAGGAGTTGATGCGCCAGGGGTTGGCGAGCGTGGCCCAGTACATCCTGGCGTGGACGCTGTCCACCGCCATCGCGGTGGTACCGGCGGCGGAGAGGCTGCTGAGGGTGACGTCGGCGAGGCCGGAGCCGTCGAGATGGCAGGACCTGAACGTGGTCGGCGTGCCCTTCTGATAGAACAGGATCCGCGAGCCGGCGCCGGCGTCGTGGACAACGAGGCTGGTGTCGAGATACGGCGGGCTGGTCGGCGATCCGGGGCCCCCCTGCGGCACGACACCGACGGCGATCGGTGCGAGCAGAGCGCCCGAGGCGGCGTCGGCTCGGCCGATCTGGCCGAGACCGGGGTCCATCCAGTACACGATCCCACCGGCCAGCGCCAGCCGCTCGGGCGTGGCGGCCCAGACATCGCCGGACGCACCGATCGGGCGGGCCCTGGGCGTTGAAACGGCAAGAAAATACTTCGTCCCCGGCGTGTGCGAGGAGCGAAGGCTCGCCGTGGTCAGCGCGGACTGGATCACGCCCGGGGCGGCGTCGTCGTTGCGACCGATCGCCACCCGCGTGGCGCCGTTGCAGTTGGGGGCGTCGGAGAAGAGGTAGAGCACCGAGTCGAAGGCCGCGCCGGCGAATCCGCTGCCGGGATCGGGCACGGTGGTGGCGGAGAACGGCGTCTGGGTGGAGAGGGCGGGATCGCCGACGGCGATGTAGTAGACGTCCACGTCGAAGTCGTTGGAGAGGGCCCCGGAGATCCGGGTCAGAGGGCCGCCGCCCGCGGTTCCCGCGAATCCGAGCCCGTTGGAGAAGACCTCGGGCGCATCGGCGACCTCGGTCCATTGTCCGTCGCCGAGCGGCACGCCGCGAAAGACGAAGTGGCCGGATCGGTTGATATCGACGGGCGCTCCGGACAGCTGGCCCCACTGGCCCCCAAGGGGGGCGGGACCGTTCTTGGTGGCGACAAAGCTCCCGCCGGCGCCGCCCGCGGTCGTGACGAAGATCCCGTCCACGCCGCCCGCGGTGGTGCCCGAGTAGATGACCTGCCCCGCGCTGTTGATGGCGCAGGTGTTGGGCAGGGTGGCGAGGGTGGTCCAGGTATCGGAACCGGTGCCGACAGGCCCGCCCTCCTTGGCGACGAGGGACTCGGAGAGGACGGCTCCGGTGGCGCCGAGGGCGACTCTGAGGATGGCCCGCTTGGTGACGCCGTTCTCGATGATGTTGCCCGCCACGAGGAGCAGGTTGTTGTCGGTGATCTGCACCATGCCCGTGAGGGGGGCGTTGTTCTGGTAGCGGGCGATGCGATCGGGCCCGAACGCGGCGAAGACGGTGCCTGGAGCGAGGCCGGGGGCCGTGACGGCGTCGCCTTCCTTGACGGGCATGGCGGCGAACGCGCCGCCGATGCCGTCGCTCACGTAGACACCGGTGACGGGGAGGACGAGGTTGGTCTCGGTCGGGCCGAGGCGCAGCGAGACGGCGCAGACGCCGTTGTTGTTGGCGGAGGTCCAGAAGGCCTCGTCGAAGATGTAGTCGGTGGAGGGCGCGAAGACGCTGCCCGGGCCGGTGCTGAACGCGTCGTATCCCGCGCCGCCGAAGAGGAACGGCGTGGTGTTGATGCCGGAAAGCCCGGTGGAGAGCACGGCGTGGTTGCTGTTGCGGAAGATGGCGGCGGGAGGCAGGGGGGGAGGCGGATCCGCGAACAAGGCGACGTGGACGTAGGAGAGTCCCCCGTTGCCGATGGCCATGCCGAGAAACCCCGGACCGCTGTACAAGCCGGAGTTGAACGCGAAGGTGATCGAGCTCCCCTGGATGAAGGTGTTCTGCGAGTACACCTGCGTGAGCGAGAATGGCGGGAGAGCTCCCTGCGCAGCACGGGCGCAGGACAGCCCACAGGCGACAACCACGGCAAGGCCAAATGACGGAATAATCCCTCTCGGCACGGCGCACTCCTTCCCAACCCGGCCCCTGAACAATGGTCTGCGATTCGAGCGAAGCCCAAGACTCGGAAAAAAACGGGGGAAATCACCTTGCGAGTAACCAAGCGGTGGGCATGTCCATAGTCTGACACGAGTCTAGGATTAATGCAAGCCCCATCTTGACTTTTCCACCGCTTGTGATACACCTATTGAACCGGGATTCCCTTGGGGCTGTTTTTTCCCCGTCACGTTATCATTCCGGGAATGGTGAAAAAGCGCATGAATCTGGCTTCTGCTGCCAGTCTCGACGTACCGGAAACGCCCGTCCTAGACGGCGGGATGGTCGCCTCGAACCAGGGCAGCGGGTCCTTCCAGCATGCCCTGGACGATCGAAGCCGGGCCATTGCGCTTGGCCTGCGCGAGTGCCTGGAGCCGATCGTGCGCCAGGTGGTGGGTCGTGGGGGGCGGCCCGCGGCGCTGGCCCGGACGCTGGGGATCGATCGGACGCTGGCGGCGCGGGTGCTGCGCGCCATCCGGGCCGAGGACGCCGTGCAGGTTCTGCAGGAGATTCCGGCGCCCAACGGGCTGCGAATTTTTCTGGACGCGGCGTCCCGCGCCGAGATTTCCGCCCATCTGCGCTCGAGGGCGGATGAACAGATCAACCAGTTTGAGCGGTTGATCGATGAGTTTCCGGGCGGTCGCTCGGCTCTGGACGCCGCGATCGCGGAGTGGGACCCGTCGATGCGGCTGCGGACGGAGCGGGCGGCCAAGCAGGCGATGCACAAGTCGATGTCGTGCCTGCTGGGCTACCAGGTGGACACGATGCTGGTGACGATGATCATCCAGCCCTCGGCCGACGGACGCGGGTGCGATGCGCTCTACGTGATGGGCAAGTACAACATCCGGCGGCTTCGCGCCAGCGCGCCGATCACGGTCTTCGGCCGCCAGGACTATCCGCTGGACTCCACCCGGACCGACCTGCCCCGCGTGGAGAATCTCAGGGGGGAGATCGCGCCCGCGGAGGGGAACGCGTACCTGCTGGAGGAGTACTGCTCGGCGCACCCGCCGCGGCTGGGCCTGTTCCATTCGGACGGGCTGTATCTGTACACGCTCCCGCAGAACCAGCCGGCGGTGAACGCGCCGGTCACGTACGTCAGCGCCCAGTTGGTGCGCAACGGGTACCTCCGGTATCGCACCGAGCGCCGGGAGCACAGCCGCGAGTCTCACGTGCCGCGCATGCCCGCCAAGGTGCTCGTGGCCGACGTGTTCCTCCGAGACGACGTGTACCCGGGCACGTCGCCCGTGGTCATGACCACGCTCCACGGGCTGGCCCAGGGCCCGGTGCGTCCGGACAATCCACGATTCCAGCTCGATCGGGTCGATCTCTCGACACCCCTGGAAACGCTGGGGGCGGGGATCGGGCGGGTCTCCACGCGGGATGTGCCGCGCTACCCGGAGCTCCTGCGATCGGCCTTCGAGGGGGCCGGGTGGGACGCGGGCCGTTTCCGGGGCTATCGCTGCCGCGTGCAATACCCGGTGCCCCTGGTCGCGCTGTCTCTCTGGTTCGAACTTCCCAAGGCTCCCTGAACGCTTCCGAGCGAAAGGACGCACGATGTCAGCGACTTTTCTCGAGACCCGGGCTTGGCCCTTCGCCAGAAGGCTCCGGGCCTTCACACTCATCGAGCTCCTGGTGGTGATCGCCATTATCGCGCTGCTGGTGGGCCTGCTGCTGCCTGCGCTGGGCCGAGCCCGCGAGTCGGCCCGGCAGGTGGTGTGCGCGTCCAACCTCCGGCAGATGGTCACCGCGGCCAACCACTACGCGATCGACAACAACGACACCATCTGGGCGGGCTGGGGGTGGGGGAAGTATCCGGCGTTCCTCAACAACGATCCCAACTCGCTGTACATCCCCGAGAAGGGCATGCTCTACCAGTACTGCCAGGAGGTGGACAAGATCTCCGAGTGCCCCACCAACAAGCGGCGGTCGAGCAACGGGCAGACCGACGTGAACGCCACCACCGGCCAGAACTACCTCGGCAGCACCTCCGACCTGCTCTGGGACTACACCATGGTGTACCGCGTGGAGGGCGCCCACACCTACGCCGATATCCACCTGGGGTACCTCAAGACGCCGTCGGAGTTCGCCGTGGGCGTTCGGCCGGGCCCCACGATCGACCCGACCCATCTCAAGATGATGAGCGGCGTGCCGCTGTTCATTGAGGAGAGCACACCCTTCAACAACACGATCGTCGATACCTCGCTGGACCCCGATCCGTACAACTCGGGCTTCGGGCTCTGGGGCGGCGCACGCGGCAGCCTCGCCGGCGATCAGATCACCGGTCGGCACAACGGCGGTGGGGTCGTGGGCTACATGCAGGGCCATGCGGAGATCTTCAACGCTCCCCACGGCTCCGACGAGTACACGCGCGAGGCCCAGGACCTCGAGGCGGATGACCTCTTTGTCACCCCCGCGCCCGGCGGGTGGATTCCCCTCGAGCGGCGCAAGACGCAGTGGGTCCTCCTCCCCAACGGACGCGTCTCCACCGGTCAGGCTCGCCCCGAGTTCTCGTTCGGGTGGATCAACAACCCCCACTAGTTCTTTCATCCGGTCCAGCGAGTCGGTTTCTCCCGCCGTCCGGGTGCTCCGGCCCGGCGGCCGGTGTGTCCGCGCCACGGACCGAGGTCCCAGCCCGGTGCACCCATCACCCGCGCACCGGCCCTGCCCGGGGCACGCGCCGAGAGAACCGGAGGGACGGGGGAGACGGGGCGACGACGCCCGGCCGCCGACCGCGCAGCGGGCGGGTTCGCCCGGTCTTCCTCGAGCACATCGCCTCATCCCCCACCCCAAGACGTGTGGGGGGTGGGCGATGTGCGACGCGGGCCGTCGTCGGGAGATTCGTCGAGACCTCGCTGGAGGTTTGGTGAGCGGGCGCACGAAAACGGCGCCGAACCCGAAGGCCCGACGCCGCGTTTGAGCGATTGAGATCGCGAGCCCCGGGCGTGTCAATCGATCTTGACGCCGAGGCCCTTGAGATAGTTCTCCACCTTGTGGTCGCCCTCCATGTATCCGCTGACCACGGCGGCGATCTTCCCGGTCTTGTCGATGATGAACGTGGCCGGGATGCCCGTCACACCGTAGAGCTTGCGGGCGATGGTGTTGCCGTTGGCGTCTCGCCCGGCCGGGTCGCGGGCCAGCATGAACTTGTAGTCCTTGCCCTTGCCGGTGGCGAACTTCACGAACGGGGCCGCGTCGTCGGAGGTGTTCACGGCCATCACCACGACGTCCTGGCCCTCCACCGCCTCGGCGATCTTGCTCATGTGCGGGATGCCCTTCATGCACGGCCCGCACCAGGTGGCCCAGAAATCAACGACGACGATCTTCTTGCCGCGGAAGTCCGAGAGCTTGACCCGATTCGCCGTGTCGAGCCTCGTCTGGCCGGGCTTCCAGGCGAGAACCTCGAAGTCCGGAGCCTCGGCGCCGGCGGCGAGCATGGTGACGGACTCCCTGCCGGGGCTCGGAACCCGCACGACCTTCATGGTCGGGGCCATGCTCAGCGTCGAACCATCGTCGGAGACTCTCGCGAGATAGTTCATATCGGCGAAGGGGAACGTGCCGCGGATGTCGAACTGGTCCCCGTCGAGGAGCAGCCAGACCGGCTTGGTCGTCTTCTCGCCGACAACGAGGGGCTTGTTGGGGTCGAAGAGCTTGTTGAACAGCCCGTCGGCGTCGTTCTCGATGAGGGTGACGTCGAACACCCGGCCCTCGATGGTGATCTTGCCGACACGAGCGGAGGCGTTGTAGTAGTTGAGGCTCTCTCGCCCGGGCTGCCAGTAGAAGTTCAGGGCGTACTCGCCCCTGGTGTTGCCCCCGTCGGCGGTCTTCCAACCCGGCTTGAACGTCCACGTGCCCTGATAGCTCGGCAGGCCCCCGTCCCTGGCCTTGTCCTTGTGCTGCCACTCGCCGGTCCCGTCGTTGGTGAGGTCGCCGTCGCCGTTGAGATCCAGGTAGATCTGCGGCTCCTTCCCGTCGGCCTCATCCACGGCGATCACGAACTGGCTGGGGGTGCCGTTGCCGACGGTGATCGTGGCGTACTTGGGAGTGCCGCTGTACTGCGGCTCCTTGACCACCCCGTCGGGCCGCTGGGCCGCGAGCTTGACCCCCGACGGCATGTACATGCGATTCTCCGACTTGGTCCCGGCAAAGTCGTACTTGCGCAGGTCCATGGTGAGCGTCGTCTGGGCCTTTCCGTCTCCGGCGATCACCACGGGATCGCCCTTCGGAGCGGCGGCCTTCTTGCCGCCGCTCATTCCGATCATGGGAACGGCTTTGGATGGGGCCGGGCCGTTTCCGCCGGGCTGGTCGGCGCTCTGGGCGAGGGACATCGCGGGGCAGACGAAGAGCACGGTAAGGACGGGCCAAGCGTGGGCGCGGCGGACGGAGAGCATGTCGGGTTCCTTCGGATGAGGAATGATCAAATGAGTCTGGGATCGATCTCAGTGCAGGGTATACCGGTTTCGCCGACGGGCGATGCACCAATCTCTGAGCGGGGTTTGAGTTCCGAACTGGGTTCTGGTCTGGCAATCGCGGGACCGTTCGAGTGCGTTTGGGAGCCGATCGGGGAGCGGCCGTAAGACCCGACCATATCCCAAGTTAACTCGGCGGGCCCCGTGCGAGCGGGGGCATCGGCGGGTTCGCTCGCGGTGCCGGGGTGCGCGGCTGCGTGCGCCCGCGGCGATCGCCGTTCCGGCGCGGGGACCCCGAGCAAGGTGTTGAAGGCGGCGTAGGGCGGGCAAGGAGGCGGGATCGCCGACGCCGGCGGGGCTAGAAGTAGATCTCGAACTGGGCCCCGATGACCAGGGACGGGGCGGCGTGGGAGCGAGAGAACCGCTGGTCTTCGCGGGTGTCCACGGTGAACTCGCGGGAGAGGTTGGCGCCGATCCAGGCCTCGAATCGTGTCGCGGCGTGGGGAACGAACTCGAGGCGGGCCGTGAGCGGGATGTTGGTGTCGCGGAAGACGGCGCCGGGGCCGGGGGAGGAGTCGTTGAGGCGATAGTCGCGCTGCTCGAATGCGAGGTCCACCTTGACGCACCAGGCGGGGGCGAAGTCGTGCTCGAAGCGGATGTTGTTGCCCTGGCTGGTCAGGCGGGTGCGATCGTCGAGTTTCCATTCCATCCAGAACGCGGGGAGGATTTGGACGTCGTCTTCGAGTCGGGTGCGAGCGCCGATGCCGAGGCGGATGGTGAGGGTCATGTCGGGCCCTCCGGATCGCCAGATAGCGCCGGCGAATCCGCCGTAGGTGGCGGTGTCGTCGGCGGTGTACTGGCCGGCGTCGATGAGCAGGCCGCCGCCGAAGACGCCCCAGTGCTCGTTGACCTTCACCTCGATGTTTGGGGCGAAGACGATCTGCTGGACGTTGCGGACGCGGGTGACTCCGCCGGGGAAGAGGGCGTCGGCGTCGCGGAAGGAGTAGGTGGAGGTCTCCCAATCGACGGGGAGGCTGACCTGGGTGTCGTGCTCGGGGCCGAAGATGAGGTTGCCCGCCAGCGCGCTGCGCTGCACGCGGACGCTGCCGGGATCGCCGCCGACGTCGGCGCGGGTGGCCAGGTCGTAGCGTCCGTGGAAGACGAAGATAATGTCGGGGCGGTCGGGGATGGAGTCCCGGTTGTGGATGAAGCGCCTGGGCTGGTCCGGGGGCGTCTGGGCAGGCCGAAACGTGAGATCGGGGGTGCCGGCGACGGTCGGCGGCTGGTCGGACGCGTCGAGGAGCGCGGCGAGGCGGGTGTCCTCCATCGCGGGGGCGGCGTGGGCGGCGGAGAGGGCGAGGAGGATCGTGGCGGCTTTGGTGAGCACGGTGGGGGTTCCGGTGTGAAACTGGCGAGGCGTTGGCGGGCAGTCTAGCAGAACGCTCGCCGGCGTGGGGCGGGGCGAGGCCGACGCGGGCCCGGGCGCGATTGTCGCGTATGATTGCCGCAGATCGGTGGATCGCCGCGGGGGAAGTCCCGGGAGGCTGAACATGGACATCGCGCTGGCCATCATGCTCGGACTGGGACTCAGCGCGGCGTGCGGGTTCCGGGTGTTTGTGCCGCTGCTGGTGCTCGGGGGCGCGGCGAGGCTGGGGGCGGCGTCGCTGGCGCCCTCGCTGGCGTGGATGGGCACCGACGAGGCGATCGTCTGCTTCGCGGTGGCGACGGTGCTGGAGATCGTGGCGTACAAGGTGCCGTGGCTGGACCACGCGCTGGACACGGTGGCGACGCCGGCGGCGGTGTGCGCGGGGGCGATCGTGTCGGCGAGCCAGATCGGAGCCATCACGAGCGTGAGCCCGCTGTTGCAGTGGGCGTGCGCGATCATCGCGGGGGGCGGTGTGGCGGGGATCGTGCAGGCCGGGACCGTTACCACGCGGGCGGTGAGCACGGTGGGGACGGGCGGGCTGGCGAACCCGTTGATCAGCGCGGCGCAGAGCGTGCTGTCGGTGTTCGTGAGCGTGCTGTCGGTGGCGCTGCCGATCCTGGGCGGGCTGTTTGCCCTGATGGCCGTGGGCGGGTGCGTGTGGATCGTGGTGAAGTTGCGGCGGCGGTCGCGGGCGAGGGCGGCTCGTCTGGCGGCGGCGCGCACGGCCACGCCGCCCGCGATCTCGCGAGCGGCGTAGACGGCGCGCGTTATTTTTTGTCGCCGCGATACAGGCGCAACCGCTGCTCCATCTCCCGCTTCTGGCTGGGGAGGATGCCCGTCTCGACGGCGAGGGACTGGGCCTTGACGGCTTCGGTGGTCCGGCCGGTCTCGAAGAGGGCGCGGGCGAGGGTGTCGAGCACGCTGGCGTCGGCGTGGGCGGTGAGTTCGTCGGCGCGCCGGGCCAGACGAAGGGACAGGGCGCGATCGCGAGGCTCGACTCCGGGCTCGTCGAGGATCATCCACGAGATGGCCTTGAGGGCGTCGGCGTTGTCCTTGATGACGCCGTCGAGCGCGGCCGCGGCGTAGGCGTAGGCCTTGGTCGGGTCTTTCTTCTGGAGCAGGATGAACGCGAACTTGTTCACGGCCCAGTCGCCGGTGATCGGGGGATCGATGGCGGCGAGGGCGTCCATCTTCTCCAGGGCCATGTCGGTCTCGCCGGCGACGAAGTGGTTCTCGAGTTCGGTGATGAGGGGGCGGGCCTTGGCGTCGGCGGCGGCACGGCGGACCTGCGCCGCACGGGCCTTGGCGAGGTCGTGGGTGCCGGCGAGCACTTGGGGGAGAACGCGGTCGAGGTTGTCGAGGGGGTGGCCGATCCAGGCGACGCGGCCGTCGGCGTCGATGACGAACGCCACGGGAAGGCTGTCCTGCCCGGAGGCCTGCAGATACGCCTGGGCGGCGCGGCCCTCGGCGTCGTAGGCGATGGTGAAGCCCATCATCGGGCCCATGCGCCGGGCGTAGGCCTCGACCTCCGGGCGGCCGCCCGGCTCGCCGACGCAGACGCCGATGATGGTGAGTTTCTTGTCCTTGAACAGGGACTGGAGTTCGGAGAGGACGGGGGCGGTCTTGCGGCTGGGCGGGGCGGTGGTGGACCAGAACTCGACGGCGTAGACGCGCCCCTTGGCGAAGGACTCGACGGGCGAGCCCTTGATCCAGGCGTTCACGACCAGCGCGGGGGCCGGATCGCCGATGACGAGGGTGGGCGGGGCGGGGATTGGGGCGGGCGCGACGGCGGCGGCCGCGACGGGCGGAGCGGGACCGGGCGGCGGAATCGGGGGGGGGCGGGCGGCGGGC
>CALMPG010000111.1 GCA_937871915.1 uncultured Phycisphaerales bacterium | reverse complement strand
CCCCCCCCGCCAGCCCCCCCGTGTGCGCGATCTTCAGCCGCGCCAGCTCCTCCATCACCACCCGCGACGTCCGCCGCTCCTGATACCCAAGTTCCGGATGCGCGTGCAGATCACGCCGGATCCGGACCAGATCGGGCAGGGCCGTTCGAACGAGCGAGCGAAGATCGCTGGACATGCCCACAGCGTAGAACGCGAGCCTCTCCGATAGTCGATCGCACCCGCCGGGCTCCACCGCGACGAGTCGAAGGCGAGCGAAGGCCCCGAAACTGACCCAACCACCCCGCCCCGAAGCCCCCTCGATCCCCCCCGGCCGGAACGTCGCCCCCTCGCCCGCCGCACGCGGGCCCTACCCGAACACCCGCTCGCACACACCCATCGCCCCGTCCATCGCCTCCGCCGCCTCCACAAAGTCGATGTCCACAAGATCATCCCCCGGCGGCAGCCACGTCGAGAGCTCCGCCCGAAGCTCCGGGTCCACCGGCACGTTCCGCGCCTCCCCCGCCGCCAGCACGCGCTGCATCGCCGGCGAGAGCAGAAACTCCACGAACCCGCCCGCATCCTTCAGATTCTGCCCGCCCCGCACTCGCGACACCGTGTTCGGCAGCAGGATCGTCCCCGTCTTCGCCACCCGCTGCAACTCGCCCCACTGCGGGTTTTCGCGCGTCACCCGCTTGGCCATCGGGTTCGGACACCTGATGAACGCCATCCCGATCGGCCACCCCTCCCGCTGCCCCGCGAACACATCGTCGCTGTCCACCAGCCCCACGTGAATCTCCCCGTTCCCGATCGCCCGCGCCACCGCCCCGTTCCCGTCGTACACCCGCAGGCCGTTGTTCTTCATCGCGACCAGCAGGTCCCCCAGCGCCCCGCGCCCAAGCGTGTCGGCCAGGATCGCCATGTGCCCGCGCGTCGTCCCGAACTGCGGCCGCGCCATCCCCCCCCGCCCCTCGAACTCCTCGCGCAGGAACATCCCATACGCCGTCGGTGCATCCTCCCTCGCCACCGCCTTCGTGTTGTACCCGACCACACGGGCCCGCGACCCGAACCCATACCACCGCGGCCCCGCCGCCGACCCCGCGCCCGGCTCCTTCCACTGCTGATCCCGCAGCACCCGCGGCCACCCCCCCTTCCCCTCCATCGCCCGTTCCGCCGCCACGCACGACGAATCCTCCAGCACCCCCGCCCTCGCCAGCCGGATCGCCCCGAACGGCTCGCTGAACCAGCACGCATCCGCCCGCGCCCGCCCCTTCTCCAGCAAAAGCCGCGACACCAGCCCCGTTGTCTTCGTCGCCTCCGTGTCGAAGACCGGATTCACCGCCACGCCTGTCTGCTTCGTGAACGCCTCGAACACCGGCCTGGCCAAATCCGAATCCGCCGAGCAATACACCACGATCGAGCGCGTCGCCTGCGCCGGAGGCGGCGGAGCCGCCGGCCCCGTCGCGACCGGCGATGGTGGCGGCGCGGGCGAGCGTTCGCACGCCGTCAAAAGCGCGGCCGCGCCCAGCATGCAGGCTTCGCGGCGCGTGAATCCCGGAACGCGAGGGGTGTTGGGCATGGCCCATTGTTGCCCCGGCCCCGCCGCTGGTCCCGCCAACGAAAACGGCACGGGCGTCGTGCCCGTGCCGTCGTGAGGTGCGCGTGTTGAAAGCCGCCCTACTTCCCCGCGTCCTTCGCGTCCTCGACCGGCTTGGCCGGCGCCGAGGGCGCATCCTTCGCCGCCTCGCCGCCCTTCTTCTTCAGGTTGCCGAAATAGCTCTTGATCGCCTCGTGAAACTCGCGGGGAATCGTGTTCTGTTCCATCGCGTCCGAAGCGCCCTGCTCCGCCTTCGACACCACCGACACAAACTCCGCCCGGCTCTCGCCCTTGATCGAATCTCCCTCCACCAGCCGCTGCGACACCGTCGGCCCATCCCCCTTGATCCCCATGTCCTTCTTCTTCTCGTGCGTGAAGTCCGCCATCGCCGTGTCCCCCTGCCCGCCCTTGCCGATCCCCCCGCCGCCCCGACGCGGCCCGTCCATCCGGTTCCCCTGCCCGTTGCACCACGACGCCGACCACTCCGCGTTCGGATTCCCCCTGCTGTTCCCGGACTTGTTGCAATCCCCGCCTTGCTTCATCCCCGCCTGCTGCCCGTCCTGGTTCCCGTCCCCCGGCTTGTTGCACATCCCCGCCATCTTGCTCTGGCACTCGCTCTTCGCGGCGTCCGCCAGATCCATCTCCTGCTTGAGCTGCTCCATCTGGTTGAGCTGCTGCTGCATCTGCTGCGCGGCCTGCTGCATCCCCTCCTTGTCCCCCTGCTGCCCCGCCTGCGCCATCTGGCTCGCCGCCTTCGACAGCCCGTCCATCGCGCTCTGGCACTGGCTCATCGCCTGCGCCATCTCCTGGAGCTGCTGCTTCTGCTCCGGCGTCATGTTCTGCGCCGCCTCCATCGCCTTCTTCATCGCCTCCGGGTCCGCCGCGGTCTTCGGGTCCAGACCGGCGTTCTGCATCGCCCTCTCCAGTTGCTCCTTGTTCTTGGCGATCTCCGAGAGCTGCTTGCCCAGCTCGTCCATCTGCTCGGCCAGCGCCTGCTTCTGCTCCGGGCTCGTCGAGCCCGCCGACATCTGCTCCTTCATCTTCTCCAGGGTCTTCTGCGCCGCCTTGAAGTCGCTGCTCGCCATCGCCTTGGCCAGCTCGCTCGTCTCCTTCCCCCCGGTCTTGAGGTCCTTGAGCTTGCTCTGGATCGCGTCGAGTTTCTGCCCCCTCTCCCCATTTCGCAGCTGGTCCAGCCGCTCCGAGAGCTTCGTCAGGTCCTTCAGCGCCGACCGCCGGATCGCCTCCGGATCACGCGCCTCGGGCTTCTCCGCCGCCGGCGGCTCGACCGGGTCCTTCTCCAACCCGAGGTCCTTGGTCATCTCCTCGATCTTCTTGATGTCCAGCACATCCGCCTTCGCCTGCACGATCCGCAGCTTCCGCGTCTCCTCCGCCACCCGCGCCGCCTTCCACCCGAACATGTCCATCCGCGGCATCGCGATCCACACGATCACAAACGCGATCGCCAGCGCAAACGGCACCGGCCACAGCCGCGGCGCCACGATCGGCACCGCCCGCGACACCCGCACGCCCCGCGCCTGCCGCACCGCCGACTCCACCGTCACCCGCGCCCACGCATCCTCGTTCTGCACCTTCTCAAAGCTCAGCGCCGTCGACAGGACTTCCTTCAGATTCGCCCCCTCATCCACCCGGCGCGCCACCGCCGCCTTCGACGGCCGTACCACGATCGCCCACACGATCCCGCCCAGCAGCGCACCCCCGCCCGCCGCGTACGCCACGATCTCCCACGCGTACACCAGCCCGAACATCTGCTCCACGATGCGCGCACCGATCAACCCGATCCCGATCGCCGCCGACACGTACACCAGCCCCTTGAAGAAGTTGGCGATCCACAGCCGCATCGCCGCGGCCGAAAGTACCTTGTTGATCTCGTGCATGGGATCGCTCCAAATGGACCGAATGCCGATGGCCGCCGGGCAGACTCCGTCCGCCATTGATCGTCGATCGTCAGGTGATACCACTGTATTCGGACGCCGGACGCACCCCGTTCGCCAATCCCGCCCACACCGCCCAATACGCAGACGAACGGAAGCCGAATAACTCTCGCCGATCTCCTCGCCGCAGTTGCGGTCGCCCCGCGGCCAGTCCATGATCCGCCTCGAATGCCCCCAGGCCCCTTCCACATCCCCCGTCGCCACACCCCCGACCAGATCGATGCCATCTTCGCCGCCCAGCGGCAGGGCGACCCAATCGGCTGGCGCATCCACCTCGCCCTCGCCCTCGGCGCCTGCTTCTTCGCCGGCTGGTCCACAAGCTTCGTCGAGTGGTGCGCCCTCCCCGTGCTCATCTGCTTCCTCGTCCGCATGACGGGCTGGCACCGCGTCCTCGAGCCCCTCGCCTTCGACCGCGTCCTCCGCTTTCTCCTCGCCTGGGGAGCCTTCGTCGCCCTGAGCCTCCTCTGGTCCGCCGGAACAACCTGGAACGAGCGGCTCGTGGACATCAAGCCCCTCCGCTTCCTCCCCCTCGCCGTCATCCTCTGGCCCGTCATGGACCGCCGCTCCTGGCTCATCCTCGCCCTCATGGCCGGCATCGCCTGCGGCCAACTCGCCCAGTTCACGCACCTGCTCACGCTCAAACTCGACCTCGGCTGGATGCCCTTCCACCGAATGCCCGGCCGCATCTCCGGCTGGTGGGACCCCGTCTCCGGCGGCACCGTCCTCTGCGCCGCCCTCGGCCTCTGGCTCGCCCCCGCCCTCTTCGCCCCCGGCCGCGCCCGCCTCCTCGGCGCCATCGGCGTCGCCGCCACCCTCGTCTGCATCACGCTCACCGGCACACGCGGCGCATGGATCGGCGCCGCCCTCCTCTGCGGCATCACCCTCCCCATCAAAGGGTGGCACTGGCGGCTCGCCCGCCAGTGCGCCCGCGCAGGGGCCGCCGGGGCACCCCCCCGTTGGGCGATCGGCGCCGCCCTCGGCGCGATGGTCGTGCTCGGCGGCGCCGCAATCTTCGCCGGAGGAACAAAGATCGCCGATCGCTTCCAGCGCGGCGTCGAAGAGGTCAACGCCGCCCTCACCGCCCGCGACTACTCCACCGACACCGGCCTCCGCATCGCCATGTGGCAGTGGTCCATCGCCGCCGCCAAGTCACACCCCGTCGTCGGCCTCGGCGCGGGCGGATACCAACCCTGGGTCCACTCGCAGTCCCCCGAATCCGCCGCACACCTCGGCGCGCCCATCGAGGCCGCCCCCCACGTCCACTCCCACGCGCATTCCTGGTATCTCCACACCATCGCCACGCTCGGCGTCGTCGGCCTCGCCCTCCTGCTCGCCCTCACCATCACCGCCGTCGCATCCGGTCTGCGCCCGCCGCTCCCCGCAACACCGCCCATCAAGTCCGCCCTCGCTTTCGCCCCCGCCCTCGCCCTCCTCGGCCTCGCCTGCGCCGGCCTCTTCGACACCATCACCGTCTCCCAGCAACCCGTCTTCCTCTTCTACCTCCTCATCGCCCTCTCCCTCCCCTCGCGTCCTCGCGAAGCCGGAGTGGCGACATGAACATCCTCATCATCAGCGGCCGCACCGCCCGCCACCCCTGGTCCGCCGGCGCCCTCGTCGCCCGCGCCTGCCACGCTCTCGCCGCCAAGGGCCACACCCTCACCCTCGCCGCCCAGAGCATCGACGACGAATCCCTCTTCTCCTCCTGCTCCCGCCTCCTCGCCTTCGACTCCTTCGACCAGACCGCCACCGACTGGCCCTTCGGCTTCGCATCCTGGGCCGCCAAGCGCCGCCGCGACACGCCCCACGACATCTGCCTCTCCTTCTCGCGCGTCATCGCGGGCGACGTCTGGCTGCCCCTCGAACCCAGCGGCTCCTCCTGGCTCGCCCGCGTCCGCCGCACCCACTCCCCCAAGTCCCTCGCCATCGCCGTCGCCCGCCACCACGGCGCGCTCCGCGCCCTCGCTTCCGACGCCTTCTTCGGCG
Organism: uncultured Phycisphaerales bacterium; assembly: GCA_937871915.1. Classification (GTDB taxonomy): domain Bacteria; phylum Planctomycetota; class Phycisphaerae; order Phycisphaerales; family UBA1924; genus UBA4658. The sequence goes on along the minus strand of CALMPG010000111.1, from coordinate 900 downwards.
GACCACCCGACGCCGCCCGCTCCCCCGCCCCGCGCATCATCGCCACCGGCGGCACCAGCGCGGGCGAAGCCTCACGCACCCTCCACCGCGTGCGCGGCCTCGGCGACCGCGTCGTCCGCGTCGATCTCTTTTCCATGATCGATCCCCCCGCGCCCGATCAACTCGCCACCCTCCGCCGCCACACCCGCAAAACCCTCCGCATCCCCGACCACCGCCGCGTCCTCCTCATCAGCGCCCCCGGCCCCGTCGGTGCCACTCTCGACGGCCTCCTCACCGCCATCGCCGATCTCGCCCGCCGCACATCCGACCGCGCCCCCCTCGCTCTCATCCTCGCCAAAGACTCCTTCGCCCTCCACGCCCGCGCTCTCCGCGCTAGCGCCGCCGACCACGCCCGCATCATCGGCCTCACCCACCGCATGGACGCCGCCCTCGCCGCCGCCGACGCCGTCGCCCTCCCCCACAAGGCCGAACGCGGCATCTTCGACTCCGGCGCCCTCGCCCGCCTCGCCGCCGACGCCCTCCGCTTCAGCAAACCCATCCTCGCCCTCTCCGGCGCACCCGGCTACGGCGCGGCCCGCCTGCGCTCCTCCCAGCAAGACTCCCCCGGCCTCGTCGTCGATTATCCCACCGCCGAAACCTGGTCCCGCGCCATCCGCACAATCTCCGACGACGGCTGGCTCGAACGCGCCTCCACCGCCGCCGCCGAACTCGGCGCGGGCCTCACCTTCACCCACTTCGCCGACCGCCTCGAATCCGTCCTCACCGAAACAGCCGCGGAACGCGCCGAAGAAATGGGCCAGACCTGACCCGGGCACCCCGCCTCCGGGTACCCCGACACTCCGTGGCGGGCTTGCCTCGGGTACCCCGACACTCCGTGACGGGCTTGCCTCGGGTACCCCG
>CALMPG010000110.1 GCA_937871915.1 uncultured Phycisphaerales bacterium | reverse complement strand
CGAGCGGGGAGATCGGGCGGGGCGGCGAGGGCGAGGGGGGTGAGGGGGGTGAGGGGGGTGAGGGCCGAGAGGGTGAGCGCGCCGAGCAGGGTTCGGCGGCGCGAGTTGGGGCGCAAGGCAGAGGCGCCCTGTGGCACGGTGGTCGAGGATGGGCGGAGGGGTGTGGGCATGAAAGGGCGTGGATCGCCGGTATCTATACGTCGGGCGGGGGGAGGGGGGTGCGTTGGGGTTTGGGGGTTATCGGGGGGGGAAGAGGAAGTCCCGCCGCGGAGTGTCGGGGTACCCGGACCCGCCACGGAGTGTCGGGGTACCCGGATCCGCCGCGGAGTGTCGGGGTACCCGGATCCGCCACGGAGTGTCGGGGTACCCGGAGTGATGCGTCAGCAGCCGACGGGGTTCTGGAGCCAGCAGTTGAGGAAGTCGAAGATGTCTTGCACGGAGAGGCCGCCGCCGTTGAAGTCGGCGGCGGGGTTGCCGGCGAGCCAGAGGTTGAGGAAGTCGAAGATGTCCTGGACTTCCAGCGCGCCGTTGTTGTTGGCGTCGCAGCGGCAGGGGAGTTTGGCGCCCGCGGCGGGGATGGAGGCGGAGTTGGAGCTGGTGATGGTGGTGGAGAGGATGTTGAGGGTGAGGACGATGTTGATGCCGGCGCAGAGGGTGGATGTCGGGGGGACGCTGAAGGCGGTGGCGGGCTGCGGGCCGGGCGTGGTCGCGGGCGGGGCGTAGTCGAGCTGGGTGGAGGCGGTGATGGAGGCGGTGTTGCCCGAGAGGGTGACGGTGCCGGAGATGGTGAGGGGGACCTGCTGGGGGTCGGCGGCGAGGGGCGCGCCGCCGAAGGTGACCACGGGCGTGACGGTGGCGGCGGTGGTGACGGAGAAGTTCCAGGTGTTCGGACCGGCGGCGGTGAGCGTGCCGGAGTCGGGGACGCCGGGGGCCTGCTGGGCCAGGAGCGAGGTGAGGCCGATGGTGCCCAGGGGGAGGGAGATGGGGAGGATGAAGGGTGCGTTGCAGGCGGGGTTGATGGTGCAGAAGGACTGGTAGGTGAAGTTGTTGAGGTTTGCGGCGGCGCTGATGGGCCCGCCGGCGGCGATGAGGTTGACGTTGAGGTCCTGGAGGCGGCAGGTGAGCGCGCCGGTGTCGAGGCCGAGATTGAAGGTGCCGCCGGGATGCACCGCGGGCTGGCCGGAGGAGTTGCCGGAGGCGGCGATGGCGCCGGAGATGGTGATGGGCGCGTTCTGGCCGGCGGTGAAGCCGCCGCAGGTGAAGATGTTCTGCATCTGGCGCGTGCGGGTCTGCTCGGCGGCGGGCTTGGCGGGGTCGTTCTCGCCGATGAGGGTGCTGGCGACGGCGGGGGTTCCGCCGGAGCCGAAGGGCGCGCTGGCGGAGAAGGAGTAGGTGAGGGTGCTGGTGGATTGGCTCACGGTGAAGGTGTAGCCGACGCCGGCGCTGGCGGCGGGGGCGCAGGCGAGGGAGAGGGCGAGCGGCGCGAGGCGGGCGGACGAGAGGAGGCGGGGCATGGTGGCTCCGGGGGAGGGCGCGGGATCGAGGACGGATCGCGCCCGTGGGGGGCAGCCCACCGGACCGATCGCGGCCGCGCTTGGAAAAGTACCTCGCGGGGAGCACACGTGCCAATCGCGGACGGAGGGTTTTCCGAACGAAGTCCAAACCCGGGCTGGGTGTGGTGGGGAAATGGGGTGTGCGAGCGGGCTGGGAGAGGCGGGAGAGGGCGGTCGGCGGGTGAGGCGGATGATGGCGAAGCACGCGGGGGGCGGGGGCGGGTCAGTTTCCGGCGAGCCAGTCGTTGATGAAATCGAAGATGTCCTGGACGGAGAGGCCGCCGAACTGGTTGTAGTCGCCGTTTCCGGCGAGCCAGTCGTTGATGAAGTCGAAGATGTCCTGGACGGTGAGGGTGCCGCTCTCATTCCAGTCGGAGCGTGGGGAGACGCGGATCTCGATCTGGTTGGAGTCCCAGGGGGTCTGGCTGGCGACGAGGCGCCAGATGCCGGTGGGGGCGGAGGTGGGGATGGTGGCGGAGCAGGAGAACGGGGTGACGTTGGAACGGGCCAGGGTGGTGCGCACGGGCCCGGAGAACTGGGGGAGGATGGCGACGGCGTAGGTCTTGACGCCGAGTTGGCCGGTGATGTCGATGCGGGACGAGCGCCGGGCGATGAGCCTGGAGACGGAGTCCACGCGGGGCGGGAGGGCGGTGTCGTAGCACCACTGCACGTCCACGGATGTGGAGGAGGTGGAGGTGGGGCCGACGTAGAGATGGAACGGCGCGGGCGAGCCGTTGAGATAGGTGGGGACGAAGCCGGAGGCGGGAGTGTTGGTGGAGTTCCACAGCGCGCCCCAGCCGCGGCGGCCGTCGGGAGCGCCCTGGTAGTTGATGCTACCGTCGATGAGCTGGACGGGGGGCGTGGCGAGACAGGAGTTGGAGGGTCCGCAGACGGTTCCGGGGCCCCGGAAGACGTTGGTGCCGGTGCAGCCCCATTGCGGGATGGTGAAGCAGTTGGTTCCCGCGCTGTTGCAGCAGGCGCCGGCGGCGGCGGTGATGGCGTAGTTGGCGCCGCCGGAGCCGGTGGCGCACTGCCAGACGGCCACGCCCTGGGAGGCGGCGTTGGTGTCGTAGCTGGTCGCGGAGGTGTTGGGGTTGCGGTACTCGACGAGGAAGTACTCGCCCTGTCCGGTGGCGGTGTTGAAGCGGAGGGGATCGAAGAGCAGGATGGGGCGCTTGTTGATGTTGTCCGGGGAGGAGTCGAAGACCTGGAGGGTGGCGACGCCGCCGGTGTCGGCGAGGGAGAAGATGCGCGGGTAGATCCAGCCGAAGCGCATGCGGGTCCAGGGGTCGTGGAGGTAGGTGCGCCGGTCGTCGATGCGGTTGTAGATGGTGGCGCCCATGGTGGCGAGGTCCTGGTTCATGCCGTAGGCGCCGTACATCTCGTAGATGGCGCCGAGGCAGTGGGTGAGTTCGTGGCAGATGGTCATGAGGGACTGGTCCTCGCCGCCGCTGGCGGTGAGGCCGGTGTTGATGGTCTTGGAGGAGCCGGGGGGCGAGTAGGCGCTCATGTTGCGGCTGGCCGCGCCGTCCACGGCGGCGGGGGCGCCGGGGGGGTCGGCGGGGCCGGAGCCGATCTGGTAGATCTGGAGTTCGGAGCCGGAGATGGTGCCGTCGTTGTTGGTGTCGAGGGAGTTGAAGTTGAAGCCGTTTGCGGCGGCGAGGCGGAGGCCCTCGCGGACCTGGTGGGCGACGGAGGGGGCGTTCTTGAAGATGTAGAAGGTGGCGGTGGCGTCGGGGACGGCCAGGTCGGCGAGGACGGCGCCGCCGCCGCCGCCGACGGAGCGGAGGTACATGCCGGTGGAGCGGGACTTGAGGCGGAAGGCGTCGCCGGAGTTGATGGTGGTTCCGGCGGAGCCGGAGACCTTGATGGCGGAGAACTGCGCGGCGGTGGTGCCGTAGGCGATGGAGTCGCCCAGGACGCTGGTTCCGGAGGTTCGCCAGTAGTAGCGGTTGAGGGACTTGAAGGTGATGAAGTCGTCGGAGACGAGGGAGCCGCCGTTGATGTCCACGAGTTGGAGGGTCTCCCAGGAATCGACGCCGAGGCTGCCGGCGGCGACGGAGGAGCCGGGGCCGCCGCCGTTGGAGTTCCAGAGGACGTTGGTCTGGTTGGAGGACTTGAGGAAGACGTAGAGGAGCGGGGCGTAGGTGGAGTCCCAGCAGTCGCGCCACTTGGACTCGTCGCCGGCGGTCTCGACCTCGTCGGCGACGGTGTATGGGCCGAGGACGCCGGCATTGGTCCATTGCCAGTTGCCCGCGCTGGCGGCGGCGAAGAAGCCGTTGACGTTGGGGAAGGAGGGGCCGAAGAAGAGGGAGGTGATCTGGGCGTTGGTGTGGCGGCTGGGGAAGTCGGAGTACTGGATGGCGAGGACGAGGAGTTTCTTGCTGCCCCATGCGCCGGAGCCGCCGAAGAGCGTGCCGTGGTCGAAGGCGGTGATGTAGTTGGTGGCGCCGAGGACGTTGTTGACGACGTAGCCCTGGGTGCCGCCGGAGGAATAGTCGGGGCCGGTGTTGAGGTAGACGGTCTCGTAGAGGTCGGAGGTGAGGTAGTTGTCGGCGCGCGAGGGGCTGTAGAGGAGGGAGAGGGCGCGGGTGCCGGCGATGGGGGAGGGGAAAAGCCACCCTTCGGTGGTGACCCAGGTGTAGTCGGGGGAGCGGGTCTGGCCGGAGGAGCCCTGCCAGCCGGAGGAGGATGTGGTGAAGTGGTCGGCGCGCGAGCCGCTGTACCAGCGGTGGAGTTGCTTGAGGCCGACGAAGCCGGCGGGGGGACTCGGGTAGAAGACGGAGCCGACGACGCCGGCGAGGGAGTATCCGACGGGTGGGGTGGTGAGATAGGTGGGGAGTGCGGAGGCGAGGTTGTCCTCGCGGGCGGGGTGCCAGTAGTTGTAGAGTGTGGAGAGGGCCTGTGCGGACGCGGCGGAGGCGAGGGCCAGCGAGGCCACGAGACCGATGGCGAGGCCGGAGCGGTTCATGGAAACCTCCGCGGATTGGGGGCTTGGACCGAATGGAACGCGACGGGTGTAGTGTGACCGCGAATGCCGGGGTGTGCAAGCCGGCCGGCGGAAGAAGGGCGAGCGTTGACCGGGTGGGGGGCGGCCCTATCATGGCTGCTCAACTCGGTGGCATGGAGTGCGCACCGATTCCGGTCGATACGACCCGCAGACGATTGGTTCGGCCCGAGGTTCGATGGGCCCATGCCGCTGTAGCTCAGGGGTAGAGCGCACCCTTGGTAAGGGTGAGGTCGAGGGTTCAAATCCCTCTAGCGGCTTTTTCGGTGTTGGCGGCGGCGGTCCCCATCCTGGATGGGATCGCGGCCTGGAGCCTCGCCGGGACTTTTCTGGATGCCGCTGTGTTTGGGGTTTGCACCCCTGTTTTGGTGTGTTGGGCGGTATTTGGGAGAGGGAGCGGCCCCCCGCGTGCACGGGGGGCTCGTAAAGGCGATGCGGATTTGGCTTTTGCCGGTGCGCGGTCAATGATCCCGGCCCCGAGGTCGGGGCTTCGGCGGACGATTCCCTTTGAGGGACGGTCGCCGGGACGACGCCGGGAGCAGTTTGGGAAGCAAGGATGCGGGCGCGAATGATTCGCGCCCGCGGTTGTCAAGAGACTTTGCAAGCGACAGGCAGTTTTCGAGCAGAGCACTAGTCACCAGGCCGCTGACGCGGCGCATTGAGGAGGTTCGGTCCAATGGCCAAGGGCGTATTCACTCGTACCAAGCCGCACGTCAACGTCGGGACGATCGGTCACATCGATCACGGCAAGAGCACCCTGACGGCCGCGCTTTCGGCGCGTTCGGCGGCGGTGTTCGGCGGGATCATCAAGTCGTACGCGGAGATCACCAAGGGCGGCACGGTCCGTGACGCCAACAAGACGGTGACGATCGCGTCCTCGCACACGGAGTACGAGACGAAGAACCGGCACTATGCCCACGTGGACTGCCCGGGCCACGCCGACTTCGTGAAGAACATGATCACCGGGGCCGCGCAGATGGACGGGGCGATCCTCGTCGTCTCGGCCGCGGACGGCCCGATGCCGCAGACGCGCGAGCACGTGCTGCTGGCCCGCCAGGTCGGTGTGCCGCACATCGTCGTCTTCCTGAACAAGGTGGACCTGGTGGACGATCCCGAGCTTCTCGACCTGGTCGAGATGGAAGTACGCGAGCTGCTCAACAAGTACTCGTTCCCGGGGGACAAGACCCCGATCATCCGCGGGCAGTCCAAGGCCGCGCTGGAGAACCCGAAGGACGACAAGATCTGCAAGCCGATCGACGACCTGTTCGAGGCGATCGATACGTTCATTCCCGAGCCGACCCGCGAGAAGGACAAGCCCTTCTTGATGAGCGTCGAGGACGTGTTCTCGATCAAGGGCCGCGGCACGGTGGCGACGGGGCGTATCGAGCGCGGCATCGTGAAGGTCGGCGACGCGTGCGAGATCGTCGGTCTGCGTCCGAACAAGACGTCCACGATCACGGGCGTGGAGATGTTCCAGAAGACCCTCGACAGCGGCGAGGCCGGCGACAACGTCGGCGTGCTGCTGCGTGGCATCGAGAAGGACGACATCGAGCGCGGGCAGGTCATCTGCAAGCCCAACTCGATCAAGCCGCACGCGAAGTTCAAGGGCCAGGTGTACGTGCTGACCAAGGAGGAGGGCGGGCGGCACACGCCGTTCTTCTCCAACTACCGCCCGCAGTTCTACTTCCGCACGACGGACGTGACGGGGAGCATCAAGCTCCTCGGCGGGGCCGAGATGTGCATGCCGGGCGACAACATCGAGGTCGAGGTGGACCTGGGCGACAAGCCGGTGGCGATGGAGACCGGGCTTCGCTTCGCCGTCCGCGAGGGCGGGCGCACGATCGGCTCGGGCACGGTGACGGCGATTCTGGACTGATCTCGATGCCACGGGGCACAGGGATCGGGCCACAGACTTGAAGAACCTCTCCGGCCCGCCGGTGGATATCCGGCGGGCCGGCTTGACGAAGTCGGATTCAGAAAAGGCAATGATCCCGAGCTTGCGCTCGGGGCTCTCTAAGGCAGGTGTCAAATGGCGAAGAAGGGCGGAACCCCCAGCCGCGAGTACGTGTGGCTGCAGTGCACGGAGACGGGCGATCTGAACTATCGCACGGAGATCCGGACCAAGGGCGGCATCGACGAGAAGCTCAAGGCGGGCTTCAAGAAGTTCTCGCCGCGCCTTCGCAGGCACACGCTGCACAAGATGAAGCGGAAGTAGGACTCATAGAATCCACGGATTGCTGCGGGTGGGTATTCGTACGGCGGTAGCTCAACTGGTAGAGCAGCGGATTCCAAATCCGCAGGTTGCGGGTTCAAGTCCCTCCCGCCGTGCTTCGTGTGAGTGCGGAGAGCCGCGTGCCGAGTGCCGAGAGGGCCCGGCGACGCGGCCCGGCACTCGGGACTCGGCACTCGGCACTCAGGACTCATATATGGCCATCGGCATCTACAAGCAGGGACAGGGGTACTGGGTTCGGGTGATGACGGCGACGCTGGTGGCGGTGCTGACGTTCGCGGCGTCGGCGTGGGTGTTCGGGCAGATGCGGCTGGTGGCGGAGAAGCTGCCGCGCAGCGTGTGGGTGCTGCGGCTGGACAAGGGTCTGGCGACGCAGCCGGACGCGGGCGACACGGTGACGCTGATGAGCAAGGGGACGGAGGGGGCGGCGTCGAGGGCGATCGGCACGGCGAGCGTGGACTCGTACAACGCGGGGGCGAAGGAACTGCGGGTGAAGGCGGTGAAGGTGGAGGCGGGGATCGCCGACGCGAGCCTGACGGGGATGGTGAGGGTGGGCACGGTGGACGCGACGATCTCCGGGACGCCGACGGGGGAGACGGCGGTGGACCCGTTCCTGCTCCAGGGCGTGGCGGCGGCGGTGGTGCTGCTGCTGGGGGCGATTCTGGCGTACTACATGACGGCGATGCACAGGCGGTTCGTGGAGTTCCTGATCGCGACGGACGGGGAGATGAAGAAGGTGAACTGGTCCACGGCGCGGGATATCCGCATGTCAACGGTGGTGGTGATCCTGGCGTCGGTGACGATGGCGGGGAGCCTGTTCGTGGTGGACATCGCCTTCCAGTGGTTCTTCACGAAGATCCAGGTGCTCACGCCGCCGGACCAGAACAAGAAGGGCTGAGCGGGCGAGGGCTTGCGGGGCGGGGGATGCGGAGGGAAGGGGGGTGGACACTCGACGCGGCGGCGCGTGGGGACTGGTTTGGATGGTTTCCCACCGGGCCGCGAGGCCCGGTTGTCACAATCGGATCGAGCGGGCGAACCCGCGGGAGATGGGGAACGCAGGAGGGGATGGGGAACGCAGGATGAGTTGGCGGGTAAGCAAGAACGGGGGCGGGGCGTGAAGGTCGGACGGTCTTTCTGGAGTCAGCATCATGTCGACGGACACCACCACGACGAACAGCGAACAGCCCCCGGTCACTCCCGCGAGCGCGGCGACCACCGCCGCCACGAAGCCCGGCGCGCCCGAGTCCGAGCGGGCGGGCGTGATCGCCGCGGACGAGCCGATGCGTCGGGGGACGATGGACTGGTTCGTGCTGAGAGTGGCGAGCAACAAGGAGAACTCGGTGCGCGAGACCCTGCTGCGCAAGGTGCAGATCGAGAAGATGGAGCACCTGGTCGGGCGCATCCTCGTGCCGACGGAGAAGACCAAGACCATCAAGGGGGGCAAGCAGCGGATCGTCGAGAGCAAGTTGTACCCCGGGTATGTCTTCGTGGAGATGCAGCTCGAGCCCGACGGGCGCATCCCGCAGGATGTGTTCTTCCTGATCAAGGAGACCACGGGCGTGGGCGATTTCGTGGGCACGGCCGGTCGGCCGACGCCGATGAAGGAGCACGAGATCGAGAAGATGCTCATCGACTCGCGCAAGCCGGAGGACCAGCCGACGATCAAGCTGGTGTTCCAGAAGGGCGAGCCCGTCACGATCAAGGAAGGCCCGTTCCAGGGGTACGAGGGGACGGTGGACGAGCTGCTGCCCGAGAAGGGCCTGGTGCGCGTGCTGGTGACGATCTTCGGTCGGCAGGCGCCCATCGAGATCGAGGAGTGGCAGCTGGGCAAGGCCGGCGAGGAGTGAATCCCCGGGCCGGGCCCGCCGGGAGCGGACGAAGAATCACCGGAGCGCGCGAGAGTTCGCGTGCTCCGTTTTCTTTTTGGGTTTTTCGTGCACCGGGGTCGCTGGATCGGGGTGCGCGGGAGAGCGGGCCTTTCGTGGTTTGGCGGGCAATGTCGCGTAGGGGGGACGCGGGGGCGCGGCGGCGATAGAGTGAATGCGATGGATATCCCGGGGCGGGGCATTCCGGGGGCAGAAACAACATGAATACCCACAACCAAACGCGAGCGGAGCGGCTCAGTCCTGACACGTCGTCGGGGAATCCCGGGACGCGACCGGCGCGCCGGGGCGGGAAGAGGCGGATCGTGCTGCTGGGCCTTGGAGGGCTGATCGTGATCATGGCGATTCTGGTCGTGCTCGCGCCGACGATCGCGTCGAGCGTTGCGCCGGGGAAGATCGAGAGCGCGGCGAGCCAGAGCATCAAGGGCTCGGTAAAGGTTGGGGCGATCCGGCTCGGGTGGTTCAGCCCGACGGAGGTGGAGGGTCTGTCGATCCTGGATCCCGAGGGGAAGACGTGCGCGACGGTGAGCGTGAAGTCGGCGGCGACGCTCTGGCGGGTGGTGAGCGAGCGGTGGTGGAGCGCGAAGAACCTGGATGTGGGCGAGACCGAGATGTCGGGGGTGCTGGACCTGGTGCGGGATGGGGCGACGGGTGTGACGAACCTGCAACGGGCGCTTGAGCCGCGCGTAGCGGGTGGGAGCGCGGCGGGGGCGAAATCGGATGCGAAGCCGGCGGGTTCGTCGGGCGCGGGTGGAGGCGGTCTCGAGAGCGTGAAGGGCTCGCTGACGATCACGAGGCTGGACGCGACGGTGAAGGACAAGGACGCCAAGGGCGTGATGGGGCCGGAGCAGGGCGTGAAGGGGCTCAAGGGGACGGTGAGCGTGGACTACGCGAAGAGCCCCGCGTCGATCGCGGCCAAGGGGAACTTCTCGGGAACGCCGGTGGGCCCGGGATCGGAGAACGGCCCGATGACGGTGGAGGCGGATGTGAGCGTGAAGCCCGGGGCCAGGGGCGGGATCGATTCGTTCAAGTGCCTGCTGGATGTGGTGGGCGCGCCGGTGGGGATCGTGGATGCCGTGGCCAGGCAGGGCGGGGCGATGGTGGGGGCGATGGGTACGCGGGCGGATATTCGAGTGGAGGCCAACGGCACGCCGAGCGCGGCGCGGGCGGATGTGCTGCTGGTCGCGCCCGGGGCGAACGCGAACCTTGCGCTTGGGCTGAAGGACGGGGTGCTCACGAGCGTGGCTCCGCTGTCTGGAACAACGAGCGCGTCGATCCACCCTGGGACGATCTCGGTCAGATCGACCGAGTTTCTGGCGTCGATGCCCGCGCTGAGGGATGCGCTCCAGCGGGCCGGGGCGCAGGTGAAACTGGACAAAGCGCCGGGGCTGGAGATCACGATCGAGAAGTTGCGGTGGCCGCTGCCGCAGGGATTGCTGGATGGGACGAGTGGGAGTGGGGGGGGCGGGGCGATGGCCGCGGCGGACTTCCGTGGGGCCGGGCTGGTGCTCAAGGTGCACGTGGATGCGATGAGCGGGAAGGTGGCGATGAACGCGCCGGCCGCGGACGCCGCGGCGAACGCAGAGTGGAAGGCGTTTGCGGTGCAGCCGGTTGATCTGGTGGTGTCGGCGGCGGACCTGGCCCAGCCGCTGAGCGTGACGGGCGGGACGCGGGCGACGATCGATGGGTCGCCGGCGGGGGAACTGAGCGTGACGGCGTCGGCGACGGGGTTGCTGGATGCGCAGGGGAAACTGCGCGCGCTCAACAAGGTAGGGGGGGGCGGGATCGCGGATGATGTGAATGCTGAGGTCAAGGTGCGCGGGATGAGCGCAGCGTTGCTCCAGCCGGTGGTGGCGGGGACGGGGCTGGCGCTGGACCTGCGGCAGGATGTGGGGCCGACGCTCGATCTGAGCGTCAACGCCAAGGTGGACGTGAAGGGGTTTGATTCGTCCAAGCCCGGGGCCTCGCCCCCGATCGACGCGACGGTGATGGTGGATTCGCAGAACCTGAAAGTGGATGGGACGGTGCGGTCGGCGGGGGGCGTGGTGTCGACGACGGGCGAGGGGCTGAGGCTGACGATGGGGACGGCGGTGCCGCTCATGCAGCGGATGATGAGCAAGCCCGGGGCGCCGAGCGCGCTGGAGGTGACGGGCACAGGCGGCGTGGTGGTGACGGTGAAGGACCTGTCCGCGCCGATGGACAAGTTGAGTGGGGCGGAGGCGCTGGCGGCGGTGAAGGCGGCGATCGGAATGGAAGTGTCGTCGCTGGGCGTGAAGCCGGCGATGCAGGCGGGGAACGGTGCGGGGGCGTCGTCGTCGGAGCCTCCGGTGCAGGTGGGCAGGGCGACCGTGAACGTCCGACTCGATGGGGCGAACCCGCCGCGGGCGGATGTGAACGCGGCGATGAGCCATGCCGGGAGCCCGTTCGAGGTTGTTGGGCAGTTCACGCTGGATGGAATCAAGGGCGGGAAGATGCCGGCGAGCGCCGGGGGCGCGGCGCGGGTGATCGCGCTCAAGCCGACGGGGATGCTCGAGGCGCGGAACGTGCCGCGCAGTGTGGCGAATCTGGTGCCGAGCGCGGCGATGGTGGGGACGACGGCGCTCAGCGGGGACGATGTGGTGACGCAGGTGTACCGCGCGCTGCGCGAGTCGATCGGTGCGACGGCGAGCGTGGCGATGACGACCAAGCCGGAGGGGAACGCGCAGGCGATGACGGTGAAGGTGACGACGGCCAATGGCGGGCTGGCGGCGGATATGGCGGCGAAGATGACGGAGAAGGATGTGGCGGTGTCCACGCTGAGCGCGGCCGTGGGGATGGATCCGAGGATTGTGAATCCGGTGCTGGCGAGTTCGGGCGGCGCGAAGAACCCGCCACGGAGTGGCGGGGTACCCATGTCGCTGGCGAAGGCGTTCACGCTGAGCGTGAAGTCGGGCGGGGCGATCACGGTGCCGCTGAAGGCCGGGACGTTCGAGCCGGACTTTGCAGGTGCATCGGACGCGACGATCGCGCTGGCGACGGACAACGACATTGCGATCGACAATGTGCCCATTGGCGAGGATGCGAGCGGCGCAGCCAAGACGACGGGTGTGCGGGTGAGCGGGATGAAGATGGATGTGAAGGCTCCGCTCTCCGGCCTTGCGCCGGGTGGAGCGAGCAAGCGCATGAACGCGGTGTTTTCGGCACTGGCGCAGCGGAGCGCGGGCGGCGGGGAGAAGGCGGCGACGATCGCGGATGTGTCGGGAACGGTGACGGCGGGCATGGATGGCTCGACGCCGGATGCGAGTGTGAAACTCGCGTCGATCGATACGGCGGTGGTGGAGAACCTGATCGGCAAGCCGGGCGTGCTCACGGGCGGGCTGGGAAACACGGCGGAGGCGACGCTTCGCGTGCAGCCGCAGACGGGCGGGCAGGCGATCGCGATCGCGCTCACGGCGCCGCGGGTGAGCGACGCGAAGATCGATCTGTTCCAGAGCGCGGAGAAGATCGCGCTGACCAAGCCGGCGGTGGTCACGTGGACGCCGGACGCGGTGTTTCTGAACAAGACGCTGTTTGCGCCGGTTCCGGCGGCGGCCGCGCCCGCCCCGGCGCCGGGGTCCTCGGGGCTGGGCGGGGTGGTGCGGAAGTTGACGGGCGAGGCGCCGGCTCCCGCCGCGCCGCCGGGCGCGGCGTCGAGCGTGAGGGTGGCGACGGTCTCGCCGGTGACGGTGTCGATCTCGAAGTTCGCGATGGCGGCGAGTGTGACGCGGGATGGGCAGGTGGTGGGCGGGCCGCTCAAGCCGGGCGTGTTCGAGGTGGAGGCGTCGGTGAGCGTACCGAAGGTGGGACTGGAGGTGGTGCGCGGCGCCGAAGCGCCGACGGCGGTGGCGATGGAGGGGATCACGGCGAGGGTGTCGCACGCGCCGGGCGGCGGCGGGTCGTTCGGGGAGATCGTGGCGGTGCTGGGGATCGAGAAGGTGACGGGCGCGGATGGGATCGGGGCCGACGCCACGCGGAGCGTGGCGGTACCCAGGACCGGGGCGACGGTGCGGGTGGCGAACCTGGCGGATGCACGCGGCGTGCTGACGACCAGCGCCGCGGTGGTGAACCTGGACGCGGATCTGGCGGCGTTCCCGACGGCGGTGATCGACTCGCTGGCGCACCAGAAGGGCGTGCTCTCGGAGCTGCTGGGGCCGACGGTGGATGTGCGGGCGACGGGAACGAACGTGTCGATGGGCGGGGGCGACATGCGGAAGGCCTCGGGCGAGCTGCGGGTGACGGTGGGCAGCCCGCGGGCGAGCGCGGAGATCAACGGGGATATCCGGGACGGCGCGTTTGTGCAGACGGGGCCGATCAACGCGCGGCTGACGATGATCTCGCCGGAGCTGGTGAGGATGCTCGCGGGCGCGCTGCCGGTGGTGGAGACGATCGAGAAGAGGGCGGGGGACAATCCCGGCACCGGGGAGGCGAAGGGGTTCACGGTGCCGGTGGACGGGGACCTGACGAAGTTGAACGGCGACCTGACGATCGACCCGGGCGTGGCGCGGTTCACGACCAAGAGCATCTTCGGGGACCTGATCAAGGCGTTCGGCGGGAAGACGGAGGGGGCGCTGGGGCAGCGGATCGAGCCGTTCAAGGTTCACGCGGACCACGGGGTGCTGACGTACGAGCGGTTCAGGCTGCCGGCGGGGCAGTTCTCGGTGGAGACGCGCGGCACGGTGGACCTGGTGCGGCGGCAGATCGATGTGGTGACGTATGCGCCGGCGGGGGCGCTGACGGAGAAGGCGCTGGGGAGCCTGATGGAGCAGGTCCCGGCGCAGCTGCGTGGGTTGCTGCAGGAGGCGTCGGTGCCGTTCGTGACCAGGGGGCCGCTGGACAACTACTCGACGACGCCGGACCTGGGGCTATTGGTGAAGGAACTGGGGGAGAGGGTGATCAAGGAGCCGGGGAAGATCATCGGGGATGTGCTGGGGGATCTTTTGAAGCCCAAGCCGAAGCCTGCGGGGAAGTGAGGGATTCACCACAGAGACACAGAGGCACAGAGAAGACGGAGGGGCGGGCGATGTGGTCTGGCGATGGAACGGGCCATCGATCGGCGGTTGTTCTCTGGGTCTCTGTGCCTCTGTGGTGAGCGGATTGGCGGTATCCTGACCGCTCATGCCTGAGACGCCGCTGGACAATCTCTCGGTCTCGATCGTCTGCAAGGACAACGCGGCGACGATCGGGCGGACGCTGGAATCGGTGCGGGGAGTGGTGGGGGGGGGGGGGGAGATCGTGGCGGTGGACTCGGGATCGACGGATGGGACGATCGGGATGCTGGAGGCGGCGGGGGCGCGGGTGGTGAAGTCGGCGTGGATGGGGCATGTGAAGACCAAGCAGTTCGCGATGGAGCAGTGCACGCGGGAGTGGGTGCTGTGCATCGACAGCGATGAGAGTCTGGAGCCGGAGTTGGTGGCGAGCATCCGGGGGGCGATCGGTGGGTCGGGGGATGCGCAAAGAACCCGCCACGGAGTGTCGGGGTACCCGGCGGACGGGTTCGAGGTCAATCGGCGCATCTACTACAGGGGGCGTTCGCTCAAGCACGTGTGGCAGCCGGAGTGGCGGGTGCGGCTGGTGCGGCGCGGGGCCGCGGCGTGGGGCGGGTTTGATCCGCACGATTCGCTGCGGATGCTGCCGGGGAAGCGGACGGCGCGCCTGGCCGGGGTGATGCGGCACGACTCGTTTGCGACGTTCGCCGAGCACATGCGCAAGCAGTGGGACCACTCGACGACGATGGCGCGGTCGCTGCACGAGGCGGGCGTGCGGGGGTCGTACGTGCGGCTGGTGTGCTCGCCGATGGGGGCGATGGTGAAGCAGTTGGTCCTGAAGCTCGGCGTGCTGGACGGGTACGCGGGGTGGCTGGCCGCGGCGAGCACGGCGGTGGGGGCGCTGGTGAAGCATGCGGCGCTCATTGAGTTGAGCCGGGATGTCGAGTCGCACGAGAAAGAGGTCCGATGAAGAGTCGACGACTCAAGACCGTGCGTGAAGTGCTGGATGAGCTGTCCAAGGACCCGGAGTTCGTAGCTGCGGCCAAGCAGCGACAGGCTTTGCTCGACGGGCGGGAAGCGCAGGTTCGCCGCGAGGAAGCACCGCTGGTCGCTGATCTTCAAGAGGCGGGAGTCAGGGTCGAGTCGGTCTATGACTTGGTGAATAGGGGCGACGATTATCCGAACGCGATTCCGGTCTTGCGTGCGCATTTGCAGCGCCCGTACACGCCGCCCGTGCTCGAGGGAATCGTGCGTGCTCTTACCCTGAAGGACCTTCGCGGCGTTGTCAATGGGGAGATGTGGACACTGTACGACAACCAGCCAGGACAACAATCGCGGTGGGTGCGAACGGCAATCCTGCTCGCTTTCGCCGTTGTGGGCACCCGTGCCGCTGATGGAGCTCGTCTTCAGGCGATTATTGCCGACGAGCGAGCATCCGAGGATGAGCGGGGGACGGCCCGAAATGCACTGAGCAAACTGCGACGCTGAATCCCTCGTTTGGTCTGGACGCAGTGCGGTGAGTCGCGGCGTCGCTGCTCGAACCTGGCGCTGGCGGGGATTCGAGGATCGCCGAAGCGGGTGCGCTCGCGATCAACGGAGCCCTTGGTTGAGCCGTGGAGCCGGGTGCCGTAGGGGTGGAGGGTGAAGAGGTAGGCGAGCGGGCCGCTGAGGTGGAAGGGGGCCTTGGGGGGCATGTGGGGAGAATACCACGTGGGGGTTTTGTTGCAGACGCAAGTGGGGGGTGGACGGGTGGCCCCTGTGGCCCCCGCGTTGCCGCGGGGGCTCAGTATGATGTGGCGATGACCGACGCTGCGCTTCCATCCAAGATCGGCAACTACCCCGTTGAGCGGGAACTCGGGCGGGGGGGCATGGGGGTGGTGTATCTGGCTCGCGATCCGCGGCTGGGGCGGCCGGTGGCGATCAAGGTGTTGCCGGCGGCGTTTGTGGCGGACCCGGTGCGGTTGCAGCGGTTTGAGCGCGAGGCGCGGACGCTGGCCGCGCTGAACCATCGGAATGTGGGCATGATCTTCGGGCTCGAGGAAGCGGACGGGCAGCGGCTGCTGGTGCTCGAGTACATCCCGGGACGGACGCTGACGGAGATGCTGGCGCGGCCGCTGCCATTGGATGAGACGCTGCGGATGGCCGAGCAGATCGCCGAGGGGCTGGAGGTGGCCCACGAGCGGGATGTGGTGCACCGGGATCTGAAGCCCGACAACGTGCGGGTGACGCCGGATGGGCTGGTGAAGTTGCTCGACTTCGGCCTCGCGACGCAGCAGGCGGGCGCGGGGGGGTCGGAGGCGACCACCGGCGTGGGAGGGGGCGGCGGGCGCGGCACGCAACTCACGCAGGAGGGGATGGTGATGGGGACGCCCGGGTACATGAGCCCGGAGCAGGCCCGCGGGTTGCCGACGGACAAGCGGACGGATATCTGGGCCTTCGGGTGCGTGCTCTTCGAGATGCTCAGCGGGTACAAGGCCTTCGGCGGGGAGACGGTGAGCGATTGCATCGCGGCGATCCTGGATCGGGAGCCGGACTACACGCTGTTGCCGGCGCGGACGCCCAACCGGCTGCGAGAGTTGGTGCGCAAGTGCCTGGTCAAGGATGCGCGCCGGCGGATGCGCGACATCGGGGATGCGCGGATCGAGCTCGAGGATGTGCTGGCGCAGCCGCAGAGCGGGTGGTACCAGGCGTCGGGGCCGACGCGGGTGGCGACGACGGCGAGACTCGTTATGCCCCTTGGGGCACAGGCACTACCTTCGGGCGCCGCGCCCGAAGGTAGTGGCACGGTGGCTTTGGCGAACACGCTGCGCGGGGCGGTGGCGATCTCGCCGGATGGGTCGGCGGTGGTGTTTGTTGGTGGGAAGGCGCCGAGCACGATGCTGTACGTGCGTCGGATGGACGGCGTAGAGGCGCGCCCGATCCCGGGGACGGCGGGGGCGGATGGGCCGTTCTTCTCGCCGGATGGGTCGCGCGTGGCGTTCTTTGCGGAGGGGAAGCTCAAGCGGGTGTCGCTGGGGGGCGGGGCGCCGATGGTGATCGCGGGTGCGCCGCGCCCGCAGGGTGGGTGCTGGGATGCGACGGACAATATCTACTACATCCCGGACTGGCAGAAGGGGTTGATGCGGATCGCGGGTGCGTCGGGAAATGCTGGAGCGCCGGAGGTGGTGGCGGAGCCGGATCTGGCGGCGGGGGAGATCGCGCTGGTATCGCCGGAGGTGCTGCCTGGCGGGCGATATGCAGTTGTTGCGATGATGGGGCCCGGAGCGGGGTTTGATGATGCGCTGATCTCCGCGATCGATCTGCGCAGCCCGAACGGGGGCGTGCGGAAGCCGTTGATCCATGGCGGGTGCAATCCGCGGTATCTGCCCAGCGGGCACCTGGTGTACTCGCGGGCCGGGTCGGCGCTGGCGGTGGCGTTCGATCCGGAGCGGCTGGAGATCTTCGGGCAGCCGGCGGCGGTTGAGGACAAGGTGCTGGGGAACGCGATGGGCGGATCGGCCCACTTTGCCGCGGGGGGCGATGGAACGCTGGTGGTGGCGAATGGGCCGGTGTGGGAGCCCAAGTGCGCGATGCTGGCGGCCCGGGCCGGTGGGCTGGCGGGGGAATCATCGCCGGCGGTGCAGGAGGCCAGGGCGTTTGTGGCGCCGACGGTGTCGCCGGTGGGGAAGACGGTGTGCGTGCAGGTGCAGGGGGCGACGGACCACTTGTGGGTGTACGACCTTGCGCATCCGGCATCGCCGGGGGTGCGGCTGACGTTCACGGGGGACAACGCCTGCCCGGTGTTCGCGCCGGATGGGCGGCGGGTGGCGTTTCGCTCGACGATGGGGGGGAAGCCGGAACTCTGGTGGATGGGCGTGGAGGCGGGGGGCGCGAGGGGGGGTTTGGGACACCCCCCCCCGCGGGCCAACTCGCAGCCCCCCCCCTCAAGACCCCCGCGCCCGCCCCCTCCAGGAGCCAGGCGCAGGCCTTCGCCCGGCGGCGGATGGCCTTCGCCGCTGCCCTGGTGCTCGTCGCCGTCGTGCTGCCCTGGATCCCGCCGTTCGACGGCGAGGACTACC
>CALMPG010000109.1 GCA_937871915.1 uncultured Phycisphaerales bacterium | reverse complement strand
ATCCCGGCCCAACACCACCAGCGGCCGCCGCATCCCCCCCTCCCCCGCCCCGGCGGGGGAGGTGTCGGAGCGCAGCGACGACGGAGGGGGCATACCTTGTCCCGCCCGCTCCACAAACCACCCCCCAACCACCATCGCAAACCGCGCCGCCACCTCCGGCGTCATCGTCTTCCCAAAGATCCCCCGGCACCCCGACACCGAGAGCATCAGCGGCGCACTCATCCCCGCGACGGACGCCGAAGTGGGGGGTGTGGACCTGGGCCCGATGGGGGAATGTGCGCTCATATTCGTTCCGGATGATTGCACCGTGCCGCCCCCCGGGCACAGTATCACCAGCCCCGAGCGCCCCATGCCTCCACGCCCCCACCTCGTCGCGGCCGTCTCCCTTCTCGCCTCCCTCGGCGCCGCCGCCCACGCCCAGACCGTGCAGTTCCGCATCGTCGAGCGCACCGGCCAGACCATCTTCACCCCCACCGACCCCGTCCTCGACCTCGCCGTGCAAGGGCGCATCGTGGGCGGGTCCGCCGACGCCTGCATCGCCGGCTTCGCCTTCGACATGGTCATGCCCGGCGAGCCCGATGCCGGCGGCACCCTCACCCGCGGCCTCATCAACAACCTCGACCACACCTAGGCCACCACCATCGCCGCCAACAACACCGTCGGGCGCGGCGGGGTCGCCTACTCCTACTCCTACCTCGCCGGCATCAGCGCCTCCTTCAACGGCGTCATCAACGTCTCCAGCGGCACCTTCACCAACACCCCCGCCAGCCAGGAGATCGGCAACATCACCGGCGTCGCCTCCGGCAACTCGCTCATCGGCACCCCGGGCATCGACATCGCCAACGGCGACACGCTCGGGTCGATCCCCCCCGCGAGCGCGTGCACCGACGTGTACCCGCGCGCCGACTGCAACCCCGACACCTGGAACGCCGCGCACCCCTGGAACTCCTCCCTCGGCCCCGCCCCGGTTCCCGCCGCGGGCGACACCGCCCCCGTCGATCCGGCCGTCGGCCCGACCTACTTCGGACAGGGCGGGCAGTGGATCGATCTGTACCGCTTCCGCTACACCCTCACCGACCTCACGGTCCGCCCCATCACCTTCACCCTCGCCCGCCCCGTCGCCTCCATCGGCCACCAGTTCGTGTTCTCCAACGGCTCGTGGGCGCTCCAGGGCGCCCCCGCGACCGTGAGCGTCCAGCCCCTGGGCCTCAACGCCGGCGCCTCGGGCGCCTGCTGCAACGGCTCGTCCTGCCTCATCACCGGCGAGCCCGCCTGCGCGGCGATCTCCGGGCAGTTCAACCCGGCCCAGACCTGCGTCACCGGCTCCCCCAACAACTACGTCGTCTGCTGCTCTGCCAACTTCGACCGGATCAACGGCCTGGGCGTCCCCGACATCTTCGCCTGGATCAACGCCTTCCTCGCCGGCGACCCCCGCGCCGACGCCGACCACAACGGCACCCTCGAACTCATCGACATCTTCACCTTCCTGAACACCTGGTTCGCGGGCTGTTCGTGACCCCCATCCGGTGATCGGAGTTCTCAGCGAAGCCGCCGCGCATCGGGCCGGACCTCCCACCGCCCCCCAACCTGATCGCGGATGTACGAAGTGATCGTCTCAAGCCGAGCCTCGGTCATGCCCTCGTTGTCAAGATCGAACGTAAAGGTGCGTCCGTTCTCGAGCGCCAGCGAATAGTGAGGCCCCTCCTGCTTGAGCGAATCGCTCCGAAAGCCCTCGGGGATGCACTCCAGCGCGGCGACCCGTCCGAATCCATACGTGGTCGTTCCCCACGGCAGCCGCTGCGTGATCCCGTGTGCGTCGACGATCTGCCACGAGAACAGGTAGAACGCCATCGCGCTGGCATACACGAGCAGGAGCAGCGTCCCCTTCACGTACATCGAGGCCTTCGCCACCGGCCGACCATGGAACGGGTCGTAGCGCGTTCCATCGGCCACGTCCGCCGCCCGCCAGCGTCGGCGCAGCGGGGCCATGAAGACCGGCATCGCCGCCACGGTCGACACCGCGCAGGCCCCGAAATGAAATGCGATGATCGGCCGAACGAGCCACGGGCCGGAGGAACTGGCGGCTAGCTTCGGAAGCATGAGACTCTGGATCGCGGGCAGCGAAAAGTAGCTCGCGACAAACACCACCACGGCGATCACGAGGCACACCAGCGACCTCCCCAGATCGCGAAGTCCAAACTTCCGTGGTTCAAGATCGTCCATGGTCCCAGCATACCCGACCGCCCGCGGAGTTGCCCGGGCAAACCGGTATACTCCCCCCATGGCCCAGCGCCATCACCACTACGAGCGAGCCTTCGAGGGCTTCCTCCGCGCCCGCCGCATCCCCTACGTCGCCGTGGACGAGGCCCGCAAGTCCCTCGTCCCCGACGCGATGAACGTGGCCACTTCCGCCGACGCCACCCCCGCCCTCAAGTCCTTCGACTTCGTCATCTACGGCATCGAGTCCTCCCTGAGCGGTCTTGGCCATCTCGGCCTCACCGGCAACCTCCTCGTCGACATCAAGGGCCGGCGCGTCTCTTCCTCCGCCCGCAAGGGCCTCGCCACCGGCCGCCTCGAGTCCTGGGCCACTCTCGACGACATCGACTCCCTCGCCCACTGGGAGCGCCTCTTCGGCGAGGGCTTCCAGGCCGCCTTCGTCTTCGTCTACGCCTGCGACGCCCAGCCCCCCGACGCCCTCTTCCAGGAAGTCTTCGAGGACCGCGGCACCTGGTACGCCCTGCGCGCCGTCACCCTCTCGGCCTACCGCGCGGCCATGAAGACCCGCTCCCCCAAGTGGCGCACCGTCGACATCCCCCGCCGCGTCTTCGAACAGATCTCCACCCCCCTCACCGGCGGCTTTGCTCATCTCACTCGCGATCCCGGCCCCGAACTCGCCGCGCTGGCATAGGGCCCATAGGTCCTATGCGACCCATTCGACCTATCGAGTCGCTGGCACCGCCCTTCCCCGCCCGGATACCCTTCCCCCATGCTCCCCCGCATCCTCACCCGCATCGCTCTCCCCCTCCTCCTCCTCGCCGCCGCGGCCGGGCCCGCCATCGCCCAGACCGCCCCCAAGGTCGAGAAGATCCTCCAGCCCGCCGTCCCCCCCGTCGGCAAGACCGACGTCCCCTGGATGCCCTACATCATGGCCGTCCTCCTCGCCGTCATCATCGTCGCCGTCAACTTCATCCCCAGCAAGCGCGGCCACCAGGACTGACCCTCACACGCCCGGGATGAGCGCAGGCTCTGCGCAGCGAATCCCGCAGATTCTTCGGCCAGCGCCCCATGAACCTCCTCCGCTCCCACCCCAAACTCCTCGCCCTCAACGCCGCGCTCCTCGCGGCCATCGCCGTCACCACGCTCACCGGCTCCCGCCCCGCCGACGCCCAGACCGCCGCGCCCAAGCCCGGCGAGCCCGGCGCACGCCTGCGCGGCGAGTACACCATGATCGCCGGCAAGTTCCAGGGCGGCACCGCCTCGGTCATCTACATCATCGACGCCGCCAACCAGGACCTCGTCGCCATCAACTGGGACCGCTCCAACAACCGCCCAAACCCCCTCGGCCACCGCTCCCTCCTCGACGACGCCCGCTACCTCACCAAGCCCCGCTGACCCCCCCTCCCCCGCGCCAGTTGGGGGGGCGGGGGAGGTGATTCGAGCGCAGCGAGAATCGGAGGGGGAAGCCCTTCGTGTCACAGCCCTCGCCATGACTGCAACATCGTCCCAACCCCGCCTCTCCCCCGCCGCTCTCCTCTGGGCCAGCGCCTTCGTCCTCACCGGCCTCCTCCTCGTCCAACTCGGCCGCTCGAAGGCCCCAGTCGGCGGCCCCTCCCCCGAGGCCTCCCTCGCCGCGGCCATGCAGGCCTTCGACGGCGCAGGCGCCGGCGGCGGCAGCGTCTCCCGCGTCGGCGATTACACCATCATGGCCTTCGACGCCGGCAACGACGACGCCCTCGCCGTTCTCGACGGACGCGGCGAGCAGATGTTCTTCTACCGCATCAAGAATCTCAACGAGTTCGAGTTCCTCGGCCGCGAGAACCTCCCCACCCTCTTCAACACCGCCCGCCGCCTCGGCCCCGGCCGCAAGTAACAGAGGCCCGGGCGCAAGCCCGGGCACGGCCGCCAGAGCCCACCCCCGCTCCCCAACCATCGGAATACACTCCTGTCCCCGCGGGCCCCTCGCCCGCGGCCTTGTGCGTCTGAACCTGCCCGCCCCGCCGGCGACGAGCAGAGCCCCACCCCAGCCGGCGACGCCGTTCCGATCCATTCACCACAGAGGACACAGAGCACACCGAGAAAAGAACCGCGAAGAAGGAAGCAAGGGACAACGTGGCGCGCCGTGAACGGCTTCGCCTCCGACCTTCCCCCTCCCCCTTCCCTCCTCCGCCTTCCTCGGTGCCCTCGGTGCTCTCAGTGGTGAATCCGGTTCCGCGTGCACCCGCGCACAAGGCCCAACCCCCACATGCCCATCCTCCCCCTCGCCCAGTTCGAGGCCGACCTCGCCGAGCAGGACCGCGAAACCTACGAGAAGCTCAAGCCGCCCTCCTCGGTCGTCGCCAAGTTCGGCTCCATGGGCCTCATCGGTGAGTTCCCCTACGGCCTGGAAGACAAGCCCGGGTGCGGCACCAAGTTCGTCCTCAAGACCCACCGCGGCACCGAGCTCGGCGAGATGCTCACCTCCACCTGCCCCAACTCCGGGTGCGGCAAGAGCATCTCCCGCAAGGAAATGCTCGAGTACATCGACCGCTCCGGCGGCAAGGACTACCCCTTCTTCTCCATGCAGGGCAAGGTCCTCCGCATCGCCACCGTGGAAGACCTCAACGCCCAGAACGCCATCGAGGAGCGCAGGCCCCAGATCACCCGCCACGCCAAGATGCTCGTCGAGCGCATGAAACTCCCCATGAAACTCGTGGACGCCGAGCCCATCCTCGGCGGCGAGAAGATCACCTTCTACTTCGTCTCCGAGGAGCGCATCGACTTCCGCGACCTCGTCGCCGAACTCGCCTCCGAGCACGGCACTCGCATCGAGATGCGCCAGGTCGGTTCCCGCGACGAGGCCCGCCTCACCGCCGACTACGAGAAGTGCGGCCAGCACTGCTGCTGCAAGCAGTTCCTCAAGGTCCTCAAGCCCGTGAGCATGAAGAACGCCAAGATCCAGAAGGCCACGCTGGATCCGCTCAAGATCTCCGGCCGGTGCGGCCGCCTCATGTGCTGCCTCCGCTACGAGGAGTCCTCCTACGACGACCTCCGCGCCCGCCTCCCCAAGAAGCGCACCCGCGTCGGCGGCGCCTTCGGCACCGGCTTCGTCCTCGACACCCAGATCCTCACCCAGCTCTGCCTGGTGCAGCTCGACGACAAGGACGAACGCATCGCCGTCCCCCTCGAAGAGCTCACCATCCTCGGCCCCGGCGCGCCCGGTGGAGGCCTGCAACCCGGCCAGCAGCCCCGCCCCCAGCCCAGCGCGCCGCCACGATCCCAGCCCCCGACCGGCGAGGTCGAGCCCGAAGACCTCGCCGAAGACGACTCCAAGAGAGCCCCGAGCGCAAGCTCGGGAGAAACTTCTCCGTCTCCCGCCGCGCCCACCCAACCCTCCCAACCCCCGCAGTCCCGGCGCGACGACCGTCGCCCCGGCGGCTCCGGCCCGAATCAACCCGGCCAGCGTCCCCCACAAGGCCGCCCGCAATGGCCCACGGGCGGCAAGCCCTCGCGCCCGCCGCAGCAACAGCAACCCCAGTTCCGCGCTCCAAGCAGAGGCCCGGGCGCAAGCCCGGGCAGCGCAGGCCCCGGCGCGCCCGCCGACCGCCCACCCCAGCGCCCCCCGCACCAACAACCGCCGCGCCCGCCCGCGCAGCGACCACCCGAACCTCCCTCCACGCCTCGCGACGAGATCGACGACATCCTCGCCGACCTCGAAACCGACATCGGCGACGGCCCCCCGCGCGGCCCGAGCGGCGGTGGTGGCGGCGGCCCCGGTGGCCCCGGCCAACAGGGCGGCGGCGGCGGCCGCAAGCGCCGCCGCAAGCGCCGTCGTGGGGGGGGCGGCGGTGGTGGTGGGGGCGGGGGCGGGGGCGGGGGCGGGGGGGGCGG
The DNA here is from genome assembly GCA_937871915.1 of uncultured Phycisphaerales bacterium. Lineage (GTDB taxonomy): Bacteria > Planctomycetota > Phycisphaerae > Phycisphaerales > UBA1924 > UBA4658. The sequence goes on along the minus strand of CALMPG010000109.1, from coordinate 3,466 downwards.
CCCACCCCCCGGCTGATCCTCTACAATCCCCCACCATGCACGAACTCGTGCTCCACAACCTCGAAAAGATCGCCGAACTCTGCCGCAAGCATCGCGTGCGCAGACTCTTCCTCTTTGGATCGGCCGTCGGCGACGATTTCGATCCTGCGAGCAGCGATGTCGACTTCCTCGTGGTGTTCGAGCCCCAGGAACGCAAGGGATGGGACGACGTGTACTTCCTGCTCTTGGCCGATCTTGAGTCGCTTCTCGGCCGGAAGGTAGACCTGCTCGAGGCGCACACGCTGCGCAACCCCTACCTGATCGCATCGATCAATCGCACAAAGCAGATGCTCTATGCCGCTTGACGAAGCCGACCTCAAGCTCATGTGGGACATGCTGGATTCGGCCCGCCGCGTCGTCTCGTACGTTCACGGCGTGAATGAGGCGCAGTTTCATCGAGACACCAAGACGCAGGACGCGGTCGCGCGATGTGTCGAGATCATCGGTGAAGCGGCTCGGAAGGTCTCCGACAGCGGCCGGTCGCAGGTCCCGGAGGTCCCTTGGGAGATCATCGTCGGCACCCGCCACATTCTCGCTCACGACTACCGGGAGGTTGATCAGTCCAAGGTCTGGCGGATCGCCACCATCCACACGCCCGAGTTGCTGGAGCATCTGCAACGTGTTCTGAACGCGAGTCCGCCCGGCCCCGAGGCGAACAAGAATCCAGAGGAGCCCTGAAGCACGCACCCATGACCTCCCCCTACGACACCTACTCCTCCCCCCTCGCCGCGCGAAACGCCTCCCCGGAGATGCTCCGCCTCTGGTCCCCGCGCCACAAGTTCAACACCTGGCGCCGCATCTGGCTCGCCGTCGCCGAGGCCCAGCACGAACTCGGCGGGTGGAGCGGGACCTCCGGGACCGCGCCTTCGGTGCCGCTGGTGTCCAAGGAGCAGGTCGCCGAACTCCGTGCCGTCGTCACCCGCGAGGGCGGCATCACCGACGCCGAGATGCACGCCGCCGAAAAGTACGAGCGAGACCTCCGCCACGACGTCATGGCCCACGTCCACGCCCTCGGCGACTCCTGCCCCAAAGCCAAGGGCATCATCCACCTCGGCATGACCAGCCAGGATGTGGTGTGCAATGCGGACTTCGCAACTCTCTACCAAGCCGTAGACCTCATTCGCACCAAGATTGCTCGCCTTATCAGTTCGCTCGCCGACCACGCCGCAAAGCACGCGCGAGCCCCCGCCCTCGGTTTCACGCACTACCAACCCGCTCAGCCCGTCACTGTCGGCCGACGGACGGCGATGTGGGCGAGCGATCTCCGGTTGACCCTCGAGCGTCTCGACGGCCTTCATCCCTACCACGGCGCGCTCATCGGCTCTCTCTTCGGGATTCTGCGGCCGCGGGGTTTTCGCGGCGCGACGGGTACCCAAGCGTCCTTCCTCGCTCTGATCGGCGATCCCGCGAGGGTTGACGCCTTCGAGCGAGCCTCGCTCGAACGAGCGATGGACGGGGTGCTTCCGGGGTTCCAACGAAACCTGATCGTTCCGCCGGGAGAGTTCGTAGACCATCCGGCAGGAGTCTCCGAGCCGCAAGCATCCGTCCCGGGCGATGACGGCTACAGCCGTGAAGCTCAGTTCGACTTCTCGATGCTCACCGGCCAGACCTACCCCCGCGTCATCGACGCCTTCATCCTCTCCGACCTCGCCGCCACCGCCTCCGTCCTCCACAAAATCGCCACCGACATCCGCCTCCTCGCCAACCGCAAGGAACTCGACGAGCCCTTCGAGACCAACCAGATCGGCTCCTCCGCCATGCCCTACAAGCGCAACCCCATGCGCTGCGAGCGCATCTGCGGCCTCGCCCGATTCGTCATGAACCTCGTCGGCAACGCCTACGACACCGCGGCCACCCAGTGGCTCGAACGCACACTCGACGACTCCTCCAACCGCCGCCTCTCCCTCCCCGAGGCCTTCCTCGCCCTCGACGGCGCCCTCGACCTCATGCACAACGTCGCGTCGGGTCTCATCGTCCACGAGGCCATGGTCAAGAAGAACCTCATGGCCGAGCTCCCCTTCATGGCCACCGAGAACATCCTCATGGCCTGCGTCAAGGCCGGAGGAGACCGCCAGCACTACCACGAGTTGATCCGCGTCCACGCCCAGGCCGCCGGCAGCCGCGTCAAGGACGAGGGCCTCGACAACGACCTCCTCGACCGCCTGCAACAAGACCCCGTCTTCCACACGCCCGCGCTGAAAACCGAACTCGACTGGTCCGGCCTCCTCGACCCCATGAAGTACATCGGCCGCAGCATCGAGCAGACCGAGCGCTTCATCACCGAGGTCGTCGAACCCCTCCGCGCGCAATACGGCGAAGCCATCGCCAGACTCAACACCACCGGCCCGCGCGTCTAAAACAAAGAGGTCCTATACGACCCATTCGTCCCATACGACCTATTCCGCATCCCATGCACCTCTCCCTCCCCAACACCCTTGGCGGGCCTCCCTCAACACCCTTCCACCTCCGGAATAGCCGAACGTCGCTTTTTCGCCCCGGCAACGCCGGGACCCCGGGCGGGTATACTTGTTGCAACAAGTATGTGTGCGGGACCCCCTCCCGCGCATCGCGTTCACCAAGGAACATCGCCCGCTCTCCACTCTCGAAAGGACCCCCCATGACCACCCCCCGCCTCCTCGCCCTCGTCTCCGCCGCCGGCATCGCCGCCATCGCCATCACCTTTGGCGCCATCATCGCGAGCGGCAGCCGCGCCACGGCCGCCCCCGCGCCCGCCGCGGCCCCCGCCCCCGCCGAATCCACCACCTTCACCATCGACCCCGTCCACTCCAACGTCATCTTCAAGGTCAAGCACATGAACGCGTCCCACTTCTACGGCCGCTTCAACTCCACCTCCGGCTCCTTCTCCCTCGGCGAGACCGCCGACATCGCCGTCACCGTCAAGGCCGACAGCGTGGACACCAACAACACCAAGCGCAACGACCACGCCAAGAGCCCCGACTTCCTCTCCGCCAAAGAGTTCCCCGAGATCACCTTCTCCGCCAAGGGCCTGGCCAAGTCCGGCGACGGCTCCTTCAAGGGCCACGGCGACCTGACCTTCCACGGCGTCAAGAAGTCCATCGAAATCACCCTCACCCCCACCGGGCGCGTCTCCGGCGCCAAGGGCGAACTCGCCGGCGTCGAGTCCACCTTCACCATCAAGCGCACCGACTTCGGCGTCAAGGGCATGGTCGGCCCCGTGAGCGACGAGGTCACCCTCACCGTCGCCCTCGAAGGCAACGCCAAGTAATCCTGTCCGGGTACCCCGACACTCCGTGGCGGGTTCTTCGGAGTACCCCGACACTCCGTGCCGGGTTCCTCGCTCTCCCCACACCGGACGTACCGAAAGGCACGTCCGTTTTTTCTTCCTTCCCCCCTCCCCCTTCCCCCCCCCCCCGCCCATGACCGACACCACCCGCCTCCTCCTCTT
>CALMPG010000108.1 GCA_937871915.1 uncultured Phycisphaerales bacterium | reverse complement strand
TCGGTGTCGGGGTCGCGGCCCAGGATGCGCGCCCGGAAGGCGCGTCCGTCGGAGAGCGACAGGGCGCTCTCGCTCGCGCCGTCGACCACGTGATTGTTGGTCAGCACGAGGCCGTCCGGGGACACGACGACGCCGCTGCCCGAGCCTTGCGCCGGGCGGCCGCGCCGCTCGCCCTTGACCTGGACGTGCACGACCGACGGCGACACGCTGTCGACGACACCGGCCACGGTGCGTGAATAGGAATCGAGCAGCGCGCCGTCGTCAGGCGGCACGCCCGCTGCCGGGCCTAACGCAGCCGACAGCAGGTCGAGCGCCGCAGACCGCATGCCGACAGGCCCCAGTGGATGCCATTCATCCACGATGGCGCCTCCGATGAAGAACGCGAGCGCGGCCCGCTCCGGGCGATCGCCGCCGAACATCCACTTGGCGGAAAGACTCGTCGCGAAGATGCGGTCGTCGGTCTCGGGGAGGGTCGTGTACGCATCGCGGATGTACCCGACGAACGCGGAGTCGGTGGACTTGAGGATCACGAGCCCCTCGATCCCGCCCACCACGCTCGCCCCGGCCCGCTCAACGGTCACATCGCACGTCTGCCGCTCGTCGCTTCCCTTGCTGAAACAGTGGGGGTGTTCGGTCCCGCCGACGCGAGCCCGCACCCACGGCACCTGCGAGATCCTCACGCGGGCCCGGGAGACGTGGTCGTTGCGGTCGATGAAGTGCCGACCGAGGTGGAGGGCGAAGGACTCGATGGTGTCCAGCGGATGGTCCTTGCCGAGGGCGTACACCGTGTTTTTCATGGTGTCCGTGGGCAGGCACAGGCTGTTGTCGCCATCGGTGTGGATGGCCTTGAAGTCTCCCTCGAGCGAGATCGCCACCTCGATCTCGCGGACGTCGTGGCGCTTGCCGTCGCGCAGCACCTTGACCATCCGCACGCGAGTCTTGCCGTAGTTGTTCTGGCCGAGCACGAACTCGGCGACGGAACCGTCCATGTCGTTTGCGCCTGTTCTGGGTGCTTTGCCCGCCGACCGCCCGCCGATCCGCCTCTTCGTCTGCTTTGCCATGCGCTCATGTCCCTCTATACGTCGTGTACCCGAACGGGCTGACCAGCAGCGGCACGTGGTGGTGCCTCGCCGGGTCGCTGATCAAGAATGCTACTTCCACGTGCGGATGGAACGCCTCGATCCCCTGGCCGGTCCAGTATGCTCCCGTGGCAAACCGCATGCGGTACGACGCGGCCACGAGGTCGTTGCCCGGTGCGAGCAGGCTCTTGACCCGCCCATCCGCGTCGGTCCGAGTGTCGGCGAGGATCTTCCAGATACCGCCGGGCGCCTCTTTTTCGAGCACCACTCGGACGCCCGCCGCCGGGACGCCCCGCGAAGTGTCCAGGATGTGCGTGCTGATTCCGCTCATGCCGACAGCCACCTTTCGAGTCGAATACGGGTGATCTTCGCCTGCTCCACCGCCGCGTTTCGCAGTTCGGTCAGAGCATCATTGTCCAGCCGGGCCCGGAGCGACGCGAGCATGTCGCCGGCCGACCTGCCGGTGGCGCAGATCAGGAACACGTGCCCGAACCGCCGCTCGTACGCGGCATTGCCCGTGGTGAACTCCGCCTTCTCGGCTTCCGACGCCGCGCCCATACCCGATTGCTCCCGGGAACTCTGCGCCGCCGTGGATGCGAACTTCGGCTGGTCGAGGTTGCGCTCGCCGATCCGGGGGTGGTGGTCGAACGCCTCCAGCCAGTCCTCGCGCTCCAGCCCGAACCACACCTGGTCCGCCCGTGTGAACAAGTCCCGAGGGTTCGCGCAGGGCCGCTCCGCTGACATGCGGTCGGCCCATCGCTGCGAGCCGCAACAGGTCATGAGCACCCGCACCGCGTCATCCACGGCCAGCGCGTTGAACCGTGCAAGACCGGCGATCAAGTGAGGTGGTGGGGGGGTAACGCCGCTCACTTCGCCGGCCTCCCCCACACGCGCAGTCGGCTGATCCCGCCATCGGGATAGATGCTGATCCGCACGTGGGTGCTCGGCTGGTGCGCCGCCGCCCTCACCAAGTCCTTCGAGAACGAATGCACGGCGCTCGCCCGCAGTTTCGTCCGTCCCAACACCTCGTGCCATTGCACCAACTTGGGATCGAAGGTCCCCGGGCCCGCCGAGCACACCTCGATCCGGCAACTCTCGGGGAAGTTGCCCTTGAAGTGATTGGTGTCCACGTCGATGCGAGAGATCGTCCCCGGGTGTCCGAGTTTCACGATCGCCCAATCAAACTCCGCCGGGCGTCCATCGACCCAGGTCAGGCCGCGCTTCCGGCGGGGCTCCCACCCATCCCCCATGTTCTTCGCGCGCCCCGGCATGATCATGTTGTGGCGCGAGCCGAAGTGCATGTTGTTGGCGTCGATGACCAGCCCGCCGTTGACCGCCGAGGCCAGATCGACCGCCGGCTTCGACTTCGCGAGCGAACCCCCCTCCGCCATCACCTCCCCGTGCACCCGCAGCCGGGCCACGCCCCCATCGGGTGTCATCGTGAGCCGAACATGCGTGAACCGCCGACCGGCAACTTCGGGCAGGGCCTCGACGAAGTGCTCCCGGCTTGGCCCCGTGGCCGTGCGCGGCACGATCTCGACCCACTCCGCCGCTCGCAGCGCCCGCTCCCCCGCTCCCTTTGCCCCCCCGGCTCCCCTGTTCGTCTTCCCCTCCGCCCCCCCCCCCGGGCAGAACTCCGGTTGGTTCCCCTTCAAGTGCCCGGGGCCGCTCCCCCCGCCC
>CALMPG010000107.1 GCA_937871915.1 uncultured Phycisphaerales bacterium | reverse complement strand
GTACGGGCACGGTAGACATGGCGGAGGCCGCCGCGGGGCCCTCCCGCCCCGGGGCCCGCCCCCGCGGCGCCCCCGCGCGGGGGGGGGGGGGGGCGGCCCCCGGGGGGGGGGGGGGCGCCCCCCCCCCCCCCCCCCCCCCCCCCCCCCGGCCCCCCCCCCCCCCGCCGCACCCGACCCCATCGCCGACCTCAAAGCCCGCATGGAGGCCATGATGCGCGAGGTCGCCGACCTCAAGAGCCGTGAGAGTCCCGGCGGTTCCCGCTGACGCCCCGCCCGGCGCACCCCGCCAACGGAATACACTCGCCCCCTGTGTCCAAGGGGGTCCACCCACATCCCGGCCGCGATCCGCACGCCCCGCCCACGGGCGAGAACCAGGCCGGCGCGCTCTGGGGCATCGTCACCGTCCTCATGACGCTCGTCGGCTGGTCCAGCGTCCCCCTCTTCATCACCTACCTCTCCGGATCCATCGACGTCTGGACCCAGAACGGCTGGCGCTACGCCTTCGCCGCGCTCCTCTGGGCCCCCGTGCTCATCCTCGCCCACGCCCGGCGCACCGTGCCGCGCGCCCTGTGGCGCTCCGCCCTCCTCCCCTCCATCGCCAACGCCCTCGGCCAGACGCTCTTCACCTACGCCTACTACAACATCGACGCGGCCACCGCCACCTTCGGCCTGCGCATGCAGATCGTCTTCCTCGCCGTCGGCGCCTACCTGATGTTCCCCAGCGAGCGGGCCCTGCTCCGCAACCCCCGCGCCTGGATCGGCATCCTCCTCGTCCTCGTCGGCGTCCTCGCGACCATCTTCCTCCGCGATCCATCCTCGGCCAACCCCGTGGTGAAGGGCGACGTGCCCAATCCCCACCTCGGCGTCGTCGCCGCCATCGCCGCCGGGTTCCTCTTCGCCGCCTACGCCCTCGCCGTCCGCAAGCAGATGCACGGCTACCACCCAGTCACCGCCTTCGCCGCCGTCAGCCAGGTCACCGCCGGCATCTGCATCGCCCTCATGCTCGCCTTCGCCCGCAGCCCCGAGACGGGCGCCCGCGACCTCGGCGAATCCGCCCTCTACCTGCCCGCGTTCCCCATGCTCATGATGCTCATCAGCAGCATCATCGGCATCGCCCTCGGCCACGTCTTCTACTTCATCTCCATCGCCCGCCTCGGCGTCGCCGTCACCAGCGGCGTCATCCAGGTCCAGCCCTTCTGCGTCGCCGCGGCCCAGTTCGTCGTCTACGGCATCGCCCTCACCTCCGGCCAGTGGGTCGGCGGCCTCATCGCCGTCGCCGGAGCGGTGCTCCTCCTGCACACGCAGTGGAAAATCGGCCGCCGTCGCGCCCCGACCCATCCGCCCGGCGAGAACTTCAACCGCGAGACCATCGCGGGCGATAAGCCCGTTGGCATCGAGGCCGCCGAACTCGACGCCATGCCCATCAACATCGACGGCAAACAGCGTACCTGAAAGCAAGCGACGGGTGGCACTGGCGGCTCGTCCGCCAGTGGTGTTGGAACATCGCCGCAACCGATGCTCAGGCCGAGCGAGCACGGCTCGTGAACGCGCGCCACACAAAGTACCCCGGCACCCCCGCCGCCAGCACCCCCAGCCACGGCAGCGTGTGCACGAAACCCGCCCCCCGATCCCCATAGATCGTCATCCCCGTCATCCCCGCCGCCACCAGCACGAACAGCCCCGGCACCACCGGATACCCGGGGCACACAAACACCCGCTCGGCATCCGGCCGGCGCGCCCGGATCACGAAGATCGCCGCCCCCGCCATCCCATAGAAGATCCACATCGTGAACACGAACCCCTCCGCCAGTTCCTGGAACGACCCGAGGAACCACACCGCCACGATCGAGAGCCCCACCTGCGCCAGCAGCGCCACATCCGGCGTGTGCCACCTCGGGTGCACGTGCCCGATGAACCGGAACAGCAGCCCGTCCCGCGCCTGCGCATAACTCACCCGCGCCCCGGTCATGATCGACGCGTGCGATGAGCCCAGCGTCGAGCACAGCACGATCAACACCACCGCGATCCCCCCCGCATCCCCGATCAACCTCCGCATCACCATCGGCGCCACCGAGAACTGCGGGTTCGCCAGCCGCTCCGCCCGCATCTCCCCCAGCGGCACCAGCATGAAGTACGCCGCGTTCACCAGCACATAGATCCCGATCACCGCGATCGTCCCCCCGATATAGATCCGCGGCAGCCTCCTCCTCGGCTCGGCCACCTCCCCCGCGATCGACCCCACATCCGCCCACCCGTCGTACGTCCACAGGATCGCCGCCATCGCCAGCCCCAGCGACGCGAGCACATCCCCCGACGATTCCACCCCCGGCGTATGGCTCAGGTTTGACAGGTCCACCCGACCCAGCACCACCACCAGCGCCACGATCGCCGCCAGCGCCCCGAACTTCACAAACGTCAGCACCCCCGCGAACGCCGTGGACAGATTCACGCCCCGCACGTTGATCGCCGTCAGCGAGATCAGCATCACCGTCGTCGCGATCCGCACATCCCAGTGCACCTCCATGCTCGGATCGACGAACCGCCTCCCGATCGCCGTCGCGAGGATGTTCACGTGCTCCCCGAAGATGAACGCGATGCCTCCCGCCGCGAACGGCTTGACGAGCACCAGATACGCCCATCCGAACACGAACGCGCCACACTCCCCGAACCCCTCGCGGATGAACACATACACCCCGCCCGACTGCGGATACATCGCCGCAAGTTCCGCGAACGTCAGCGCCCCCGCCAAACACAAGAGCCCGCCCGCCACCCACAACCCGAGAATCACCCACGGCGAGGCAAACTCCGCCGCGATCCCGGGCGGCGTCCGAAAGATCCCCGACCCGATGATCACCCCGATCATCACCGCGATGCCGCCCCAGAACCCAACACTCCGCCGGAGTTCCGGCCCACTCGCGTTCGTTGACACTCGATCAGCAGCAGTGGGGGAGTCATGCACGGGGCGGAGTGTACCGTCCCCTCGGCACTGAGCACTCCGCACTACCCTCCCCCATGCCCATCCGCGACGCCACCGCCGCCGATTTCGACGCCATCGCCGCCATCACCAACCACTACATCCTCACCACCCCCATCCACTTCGCCTACGACCCCGTCCCCGCCGCCGACCTCCGCGCCGCCTGGGAATCCAACCGCGCCACCCATCCCTATCTCGTCCTCGAAGACGGCGCCAGCGACGTGATCGGCTACGCCCGCGCCTACCAGTGGCGCACCCGCTCCGCCTACGACCGAACCGCCGAGGTCGGCATCTACCTCCGCCACGACCTCCTCGGGCGCGGCCACGGCAAGCCCCTCTACATCGCCCTCATCAACGCCTGCCGCGCGAGGGGCTTCCACTCCCTCATCGGCGGCATCGCCCTCCCAAACGACGCCTCCATCCGCCTCCACGAATCCCTCGGCTTCACCCACACCGGCACCGTCCGCGAGGCCGGCCGGAAGTTCGAGCGCTGGCACGACGTCGGCTTCTGGCAGTTGCTCCTTTAGAGAGCCCCGAGCGCAAGCTCGGAAAGAGTCCGATGATGCAAGGCATCTGCGTCCTTTCATCCGGCAACCCTGAAAATCTTTGCCGCATTGTCTTTTTTCCTGTCACACTCGACCCCCAGCCCTCGCTTCCCCATATGGCGGAGCCGCGACGCTCCGAGCGACGGTCGCGTTCCCGGTCTCGGTCGAGCCCGCGCGCCCGCCGCACGAACACATTCCTTATTCACGGAGGTTTCGATGCGATTCTTCAAGCCTGTTAGGGGGGGGGTATGGGAAGCTTGTCGCGCTCGCCGCGACAATCCTGATCCACGGCGCGGCCGCCCCGCCCGCCCGAGCCCAAACCGTGTACGACGGAACCCTCAGTCCGACCGATCAGACTGAACTCGTGGCCTGGGCCACCCTCTTCTGGCAACGCATGGACCAGGGAGGCGGTTCACCCGGAGAGGGCTTCGCGTTCACCAACCCGGCCATGAACTCCCAACTCTTCAACCCCCTCCGGGCCGCCCGCCCGACGCTGGAGAAGGTCGGACTCATGAGGTCCGACGACTGCGACCAGATGGGCGTGCTTGGAGCGGACGGTGTTCCCGAGATCGCCTCGGTCTGGGAGGCCTATCGCAAGGCCATGCTCGATGGCAAGATCGAGACAGACTGGTCGAGCGACCCCTCCGGAACGATCGAGCACGTGAACCTCATCCTCGCCGCGCCGGCAAGCGCGGGGCTCACGGTGTACGTCGAGGGCGGGAAACTCGTCTCGCAGAACCTGCCGCTCGAAAAGGTGGACCAGACCGCGTACGAGGCGACGCTCAAGTTCGGGGCCAGCCAGCAGACCCAGGACATCATCGCGGCCCTGATCGCCAGCGGCGCGCAGTGGGCCGCGGATGCGGGAAACGTGACCGAGGCCCAGAAGGCCGTCGCGGGACAGCCCAGCAAGGTCGACAACTTCGCGGCCACGGTGCAACAGTTCATTCGCTTGGTGGAGTCTGGTGGAGCCAGCCCCTCGGGCGCATCGGTTGTCACTGCGGAGTTCGGCGTCTATGGCTCACTGCCGATCGTCGTTGTGCAACTCAACGACTGCAAGGTGCTCATCGATTCGACGAACGGGAATCTCTCGGGCCCGTTCACGCTGGACTCCAAAGTTGACGCAACAGGCCTCCTGGCCGTTCATTCAGAGCACGTTGCTGGAACCGGAGTGCAGTACTTCGACCGCAACGGCTGCCCCGCTCCCTTGGCAGTTTGGCTGCCTATCTATCCGGGATGGCCCTTTCCTCCCTCGCCAACTCCTCGTCCCGCCGTTCCAGGTTCTCCCACACCAATCTGGGTGACACCTCCATTCGCTCCGGCAATTCCGGTAAGCCCCGTGGTCCCCGGATGGAACTCGCCGCCAGCCTGCTTCACGAACGCATTGCCCCCCTTCAACTGCATTTGTGATGTACATCGGCAGTTCCTCAGAGGAACCACCCTCCAATGGGTCCGAGAGCGGTACACCTGCCCAGCGGCGCCTGCCCCGTGTCCGCCCGCGAGCCTTGTGCCCTGCGGCGTGCCTTCGACCGACTACTGGTGGTAACTCCGTCGCGTTCAACATCACGCCCGTGGGGCGTGCGGCCATCCGCGCGCCCCACCTCTTCAGAGTACGCCTTCGCATGAACACCCCACTCCTCACCCGTCACGCGGCGATCAATCTCCTCGCCGCCTTGGTCGTCGCGGTACTCACCTACGTCACGTTTGCTACATGCCAAACTCGGATGTACGACCTGTACGCCGTCTTTCTGACCGGAGGCGTCACGGAAACGGGTTCGTATCGTCTCGATGCGATCTATCGCGGTGCCGAGGGGGTGCTCCAACTGTGGCAACGCGTTCTCAGTCCGTTCAACCTTCGCACCGACCTGATTCTGGCAGAGTTTCTTCAGCCTCGAGTGCAAAGGCTCGGACCAATCCGCATCGCATTGCCCGTGAAGGAAGATATGAGTTGGTGGCTACCAACAATTGGCGCATTACTGCTCTCTCACTTGGTCGCTTCCCTTCTGCTCGTCCCGTGGACTCGCTCTCGCGCCCTTCGACGCATCCGTCGAGTTGTCGATTGGAACAGTGTGCCCGAATGGCGCCGATTGGATGCCCTATGTTGGTCCCGCCGTGTCGCAGTGATTGCCTATGTTCTGTTCTCCATTCCCGTCGCTGTCGCGGTCTGGTTTCTCGCGTTCGATCCCGGGCCGATCCCCCGCGACCTTCCCAGAGAGCTCGTTCCCGGCCTCATTTCCGGCCCTCTCACTGCGGTTGCGCTATTTGCGATCTCGGCCAACTTGGGAACCTGGCCCATTTGCTCCGCCGCTCGTGCAGCTCGCAGCATCCAGCCCGCACAAGCGGCCTCGTGCCGAGTGTGCGGATACGCCTTGTCCGGTTTGCCCCTCGGCACAGTTTGTCCAGAGTGCGGCATCGTCTCCAAACAGAAAACCTCCCGCACGAGGGCTGTCGGTTGGAAGTCCCGCGCCGCGGTGTATCCCGCCATCCTCGTCGTGGCATGTTCCGCCCTGCTCTACTGGTCGGAAGGCTCCATCTGGCCCACCTCGCTCGCGCCAGCCCTGCAACGTGCCGCTTCGTACGCGGTTCGATTTGGAATGCTCTTTGGTTGGTACGGAAACTCCCAACACATCTACTGGCGCCGCGACGAGCAGCTCGTGCGAATCCGCTGGGCCGGGCAGGGCGATGCAATTGTGGCTCATCACGTCGCGCCTCCCGGGCCGAACGGAAAGGTGCGCATCACCTGTGTCTGGGGATGGTGCCCGAGCGGCGAGGACGCTTCGAAGCCCGAGTCGTGGGTTCTGCACGTCGACTCGCAAGAGGCCGCGGTTGCTGGGAGCGCGGCCTACTTCGACATGTATTTTGGCGACCGAATCGCCAATCGAAGGTTTTACGCCATCCTCGGCAACTGGCACCACATGCCCAGCGAAGGCATCTTGTACGGCCGCCCCTCCGAAATCGAGGCACTCGGCGCAGACGCAAGGTGGTCGGCTCTTTCCGAGCGGGTCAAGGCGATGGTGAACGACGCCCCCTGAGCCACCCGTGCCATCCCTCCGCGCGGCACGTCCCGCCCCAATCCACCATCCCAGCCTTCCTACCCTCCCACCCGGCCCCAAGGCCGCGCAGGGAACCCACAGCGCAATGCTGAGCTTCGTCGTCTTCGATCCCGCACTCCCCGGACAGACTCCCTCGAGTCCCGTCCTCCGCCACGCCTACATGTTCGGCGCCGACGATGTCCCCATGGGCGCGGCCATCGCCCTCGAAACCCTCGACGGTGGGGGGGGCAGCGGTGGGGGGGCCATCATCTATTGCGAGAAGCGAGCCCCGGAGTCCGCCGGCCTCTGCCTCCAGTTCCACGTGGACGCCGCGCCGGGCTCGACAACCCCCGGCGTCGGCCCCGTCACCCTCCAGACCTGTCTCCTCCCGGATCGCGAGAAGCCCTACCTCCTCTCCCTCGAACTCGCCCGCCACCGCCTCATGCTCATCCTCAACAAGCTCGAGGACTGGGCCCTCTTCGATCTCCCCCCGACCGACCCCGGCCTCGCCCTCTTCGAGCGCGCCCGACAGGCCTTCACCCAAGCCGTCGTCGAAGCCGGTCCCGGTGGGGGGGGGCCGGGTAGCCCGACACTCCGTGGCGGGCCCCTCGGCCCGGGTACCCCGACACTCCGTGGCGGGCCCCTCGGCCCGGGTACCCCGACACTCCGTGGCGGGTCTTCTTCTCCGGCTTCCAACCCCTACACCCCCAAAGCCGACGCCTACGCCCGCGAGTCCCTCGCCCTCGCCATGGAAGCCGGCGAGTCGCTCACCCTCACCCAGGCCCGCGTGCAGTTCTCCAAGCGCATGTCCGGCGAACTCGCCAACGCCGCGGCCAGAGTCTCCGCCCCCCCCAACGCCCTCACCGACCACGAGGTCGCCGAGAGCCGCAACGCCCTCCTCGGCTCCGTCGGCGTCATCCTCCCGACCCCGCCGCAGATCGGCGTCGCCGTCGGCGCCGAGCAGTTCACCCCGGCCCTGCAAAAAGCCGTCACCACCTGCTGCGACTTCGTCACCATGCCCCTCCGCTGGGTCGAGATGGAGCCCACCGAGGGCCGCTACGTCTTCTCCAAGACCGACCGCTGGATCGAGTGGGCCGTCCGCACCGCCAAGCTCCCCCTCGTCGGCGGCCCCATCATCGACCTCCGGCGCGGCAGCGTCCCCGAGTGGCTCTACATCTGGGAGCACGACTACGAGACCCTCCGCGAACTCGTCTACGAGCACGTCAAAAACCTCGTGACGCGTTACCGCCGCACCATCGGCACCTGGACCGTCGTCTCCGGCCTGCACGTCTCGAGCAACTTCACCCTCACCCTCGAGCAGGTCGTCGATCTCACGCGCCTCGCCGTCATGGTCGTCCGCAAACTCCAGCCCTCCGCCAAGGTGCAGGTGCAGATCGACCAGCCCTGGGGCGAGTACTACGCCGTCGCCAGCACCCGCGCCATGCCCCCGATCGTCTACGCCGAGATGCTCGGCCAGGCCGGCATCAACCCGGACCTCTTCGCCCTCTGTTTCGAGATGGGCCAGCCCGAACCCGGCCGCTCCACGCGCGACCTCATGGCCTTCTCCGCGCTGCTGGATAAGTTCGCCGCGCTGGAAAAGCCCCTCGCCATCGCCGCGCTGAGCGCGCCGAGCAAACCCCCGGAGCCCGAGGACACCGGCCTCAACGCCGAGCACGACCCGGGGTATCTGCGCACCCCCTGGAGCCCCGAGTCCCAGGCCTCGTGGATGACCAAGGTCATGGCCATCGCCGCCAGCAAGCCCTACGTCCACTCGATCACCTGGAACGAGCTCTACGACGCCCCCGCCGGTCCCCCCTCACGCACGGTCGCCCGCCACGACGGCGTCTTCGATTCCAGCCTCCAGCCCAAGCTCGCCCTCTGGCGCCTCGCGGAAATCCGCCAAGCCATCAAGGCCAAGGTCTCCCCCGCGAATCTGCCCGAGACGCCGCAAGTCGGCACCGTCTAGCCCCCTCCCCCGCGCAAGCGGGGGAGGTGATCCGGGGCTCTGCGAGGATCGGAGGGGGGTGTACGGCTCAGCGAGAATCCCGGTACACTCCGGACTCATGCCCCCCGCCCCGTCCAACTGGACCACCGGCGCCCCCAAATGGGCCGCCATCTTCGTCCTCGGCGGCGCCTCCATCGCCGGCCTCGGGTGGGCCCTCGGCCGTGATTCTTCGGCATGGGGCAAACAACAAACGCCACCGTCTCCTGCGCCCGCCGGGCCATCGGCTCCATCCGCCACTCCAGCCCTACCCAAGCAACCGCCCACACCCGCCCCCTCCCCCCCCAAACTCATCAACCCCAACACCGCCACGCAGGCCGACCTCGAACTCCTCCCCGGCATCGGCCCCGCCCTCGCCACCCGCATCATCGAGTACCGCGCCACCCACGCCCCCTTCAAGCGCATCGAAGACCTCGACCCCATCAAGGGCATCGGCCCCCGCCTCATCGACAAACTCCGCCCGCTCATGACGTTCGAGTGATCCGTTCCGGGTACCCCGACACTCCGTGGCGGGT
This sequence comes from uncultured Phycisphaerales bacterium, assembly GCA_937871915.1. Classification (GTDB taxonomy): domain Bacteria; phylum Planctomycetota; class Phycisphaerae; order Phycisphaerales; family UBA1924; genus UBA4658. Next base: position 4,447 of record CALMPG010000107.1, on the reverse strand, counting down.
TCGCTCCGGGTACCCCGACACTCCGTTGCGGGCTTCCGCGTAGAGTCCCCGCAATCAACGCAGCACCGACCGACCGGGACCCCGTTCCTCCCGCCCGGCCCGCCCCTGCGCGCATTCATCGGACCTCCATTGGACCTCGTCTCCTTCATCGCCCAAGACCCCACCGTCCGCGCCGCCGCCACCCACGCCGCCGCCGGTCGCCGCCTCCTCGTCCGCGGCTCGCAGGGCTCCTCCACCCCCTTCCTCGCCGCGGCCATCGCCCGCCTCACCAACCGCCCCATCCTCTACATCGTCGCCCACCTCGACGAGGCCGACGAGACCCTCGACGAACTCCTCGCCGCACAGGTGAATGCCACCCGCCTCCCCGCCCTCGAAGTCCTCCCCGGCGAAACCGGCGTCAGCCTCGACCTCTTCGCCGAACGCCTCGCCGTCGTCCGCACGCTCCTCTCCGGTCCTAATCCTAATCCTAATCGTAATCTCAATCTCCCTTCTTCCCCCTCCCTCATCGTCGCCCCCATCACCTCCCTCATGCAGCCCGTCCCGGGCGCAAAGTCCATCGACGCCCTCGCCCGCACCCTCCGCACCAGGGACCGCCTCACCCCCACCGACCTCGCCCGCTGGCTCACGGGCGCCGGCTACGAACGCGTCGAGGCCATCGAAGAGCCCGGCCACTTCGCCCAGCGCGGCGGAATCCTCGACGTTTTTCCTCCCGGCGCCAACCTCATCGCCGGCGGCGCGGGCAGCAGTGGGGGGGCTGGGGGGGTCCCCATCCGCCTCGACTTCTTCGGCGACGAGATCGACCGCATCACCGAGATCGACCTCGACACCATGGGCTCCGACCGCGCCATCGACAGCGTCGAACTCCTCTGCGCCTCCCTCGACAAGGTCTTCGCGTCCCCCGCCTCTACGAGCCCCTCGCGCAAGCGAGGGTCGGACTCCGATCCGACTCCCCGAACGACCGTCACCCTCGACGCCACCGGCGGCCCCGAGTCCGTCCCCTTCACCGACTACCTCCCCAAAGACACCATCGTCATCCTCCACGAGCCCCTCGAGATCACCGAGCAGGCCCGCGGCTATTTCGAGCGCCTCACCGACCCGCGCATCTACGGCCCCCCCGCCGTCCTCGCCCGTCTCCAGCATGTCCCCACGGGGGGCGGCGGCTACGTCGAAGTCTCCCAGTTCTCCGGCGCCAAGGCCACCGGTGACGTCGAACTCGAACTCCCCGTCCAGCCCCTCCAAGAACTCCCCAAGGACACCCCCGAGGCCGTCAAGGAACTCGCCAAAATCACCGGCCGCGTCGCCGTCTTCTGCGAAAACCCCGGCGAACTCTCCCGCTTCCACGAACTCCTCGCCGAGCACGCCCCCGAGGCGAGAGGCCGCGTCGAGGCCTCAGCCGCGTATGTGCATCGCGGATTCGTGTGGGACCAGCTGTCAAGGTGTCAAGGTGCCCAGGCGCCCGGCACCGACAGTCCTGACACCCCTCGACACCTCGACACCTCGGCACCTCGACACCTTGCCGTCGTCCCCTACCACGAACTCCTCCACCGCTTCGAAACCCGCCGCCGCTTTGGCGGCCACACGGGCAAGGACGGCGCCCGCCTCCGCGCCGCCCGCGCCCTCGACACCTTCCTCGACTTCGCCCCCGGCGATTTCGTCGTCCACCGCGACCACGGCATCGGCATCTTCCACGGCCTTGTCGCCATGCAGCCCCGCGAGATCAAACGCGATGGCCCCGTCGTGCTGCCCGGCGACCGCGTGAGCAAGAAAGACAAGAACCGCCGCGCCGCGGCCGACCACGACGACCCCGACGAGGGCCTCGAGGAATACCTCCACCTCGAGTTCTCCGGAGCCTCCCACCTCTACGTCCCCGCGACGAAGATCGACCACGTCCAGAAGTACATCGGCGGCTTCAAGGGCAAGCCCACCCTCTCAACCATCGGCGGCACCCGCTGGAAGAAGCAGAAAGACGCCGTCAGCGAGTCCGTCAAAGACCTCGCCTCCGAGATGCTCCGCATCCGCGCCGCCCGCGAGGCCCAGCCCGGCGTCCGCTACCCCGCCGACACCACCTGGCAGAAGGAGTTCGAGGACGAGTTCCCCTTCACCGAGACCGACGATCAGCTCGCCGCCGTCGCCGAGATCAAGAAGGACATGATGTCCGAGCGCCCCATGGACCGCCTCCTCTGCGGCGACGTCGGCTACGGCAAGACCGAGGTCGCCATGCGGGCCGCGTTCAAGGCCGTCGAGTTCGGCAAGCAGGTCGCCGTGCTCGTGCCGACGACCGTCCTCGCCGAGCAGCACGAGCGCACCTTCCGCTCGCGCTTCGCCGACTATCCCTTCCGCATCGAGAGCGTCTCCCGCTTCAAGACCACGCAGGACGTGAACAAAGTCCTCGCCGATCTGCGCAAGGGCCAGGTGGACGTCATCATCGGAACCCACCGCCTGCTCTCCAAGGACGTCAAGTTCGCCGACCTCGGTCTGGTCGTCATCGACGAGGAGCAGCGTTTCGGCGTCGAGCACAAGGAGAAACTCCTCTCCCTCCGCCTCACCGTGGATGTCCTCACGCTCTCCGCCACGCCCATCCCCCGCACGCTCCACCTGTCAATGTTGGGGTTGCGTGACATCTCCTCGCTCGCCACCGCCCCCATGGACCGGCGCGCCGTCGTCACCGAGGTCATCCCCTACAACGCCAAGCGCATCCAGCAGGCCATCACCCGCGAACTCGCCCGCGACGGCCAGATCTTCTTCGTGCACAACCGCGTCCACAACATCGCCTCCGTCGCCGACGACATCCAGAAACTCGCCCCGGACGCCCGGATCGTCGTCGGCCACGGCCAGATGCCCGACGGTGAACTCGAAGAGGTCATGCACAGGTTCATGCAGCGCGGGGAGGGGGGGGCCGACATTCTCGTCAGCACGACCATCATCGAGTCCGGCATCGACATCCCCACCGCCAACACCATGTTCATCAACGACGCCGACCGCTTCGGTCTCGCCGACCTCCACCAACTGCGCGGCCGCGTCGGCCGCTACAAGCACCGCGCCTACTGCTACATGCTCCTCGCCGGCGACCGCCCCGTGGCCGAGAAGGCCGTCAAGCGCCTCAAGGCCATCGAAGAGTTCTCCATGCTCGGCGCGGGGTTCAAGATCGCCATGCGCGATCTCGAGATCCGCGGCGCAGGCAACATCCTCGGCCCCGAACAGTCCGGCCACATCGCCGCCGTCGGCTATGAAATGTACTGCCAACTCCTCGACAAGGCCGTCAAGGAACTCCGCCACGAGCCCACCCAGGCCGTCAGCGAGACCAGCATCGAGATCGGCGTGAGCGGCATGATCCCCAAACGCTACATCCCCAGCGACCTCCGCCGCATGGAGGCCTACCGCCGCCTCGCCGTCGCCAAGTCCCCCGACGAACTCACGAAGATCGAGACCGAACTCGTTCAGGCCTACGGCACGCCCCTCCCCCCCGCCACGCAGCGCCTCCTCGAACTCGCCGCCCTGCGCGTGGCCGCCAGCGCGCTCAACATCCGCTCCATCGCCATCCGCGGCCAAGATGTCCTCATCCGCGCCCGCCCGCAAGACGCCAGCGCCGTCGCGGCGCGCCTGTCGGCCTCCTCCCCCGCGCAAGCGGGGGAGGTGGTCCGAGGGTGTGCTGGGAGGGGGGGGGGTCCGTCTGCGGGAGGAGGTAAACCCATCAACCTCAACCCCACCCTCCTCCCGCCCAGGAAGGGCGAGGAGATGTCCGAGATCTACCTCCGCCCCCCGCCAAACTACATGGACCCCAACACGCTCCTGCGCGTCCTCCGCACCCGGCTCGCGGCGCGAGTCCCCTTCTCAAATCTGAGATCTGAGATCTGAGACCTCACCCCGCCTTCCGCCACCACTTCATCGGCGACCATCCCCGCGTCATCCCCTCCGACGCCTGCGCCGTCGCGGCCAGCTCCATCAGCCGCCGCTTCGTCGCCGCGTCCACCTCCGGCAACTCCCACCCCATGTCGAACTCGCAGTTGTCGTCCACCCGCACCCACACGCACAGCCCGCGCACGGTGTGCTCCTCCCCCTCCGCCGTGAGCGTGATGTCCCGCACATCCCCGACCTGGTTCGCGGGCCGCTTCTTGCAGTGGACCTTCACCCCGCACGCCGACAGGTCCTCGACGGTGCCCAGTTCGCACGTCATCGCCGAGCACTTGATCCGCCCGCCGCGCCGCTTCTCCGCCCGCGCGTGCCCGGTCACGTGCCCGCGTCCGCCCACATACTCCTCAGTGTTGATCTTGCGAAACTGCGCCATTGGTCCAGCCTCCATGGGAACCATGAGGGATCGACCACCCCTCGATCCGGGTTCAGCGCCAAATACCCGGATCAGAGGCCGTCCCGTCACATCCCGCACACCTTGACACCCGACCGCCACGCGCACCCATAATCTCCCGCCTGCTCCCCTGCTCCCCTGCTC